>DATELR010000342.1:0-15467 GCA_035276345.1 Streptosporangiaceae bacterium
TAGCCCTCGGCGGCCTGGTTATTCTCACGCTGCTGACTGTGCCGGTCACGTTCCTGATCGTCGTTGCCGTGATCGTCGGGCTGGCGATGACCGAGTTGCGCCGGGTCCTCGCGACCAGGCAGACCTACATCCCGATGGTTCCCATCGCCGTCGGCGGAGCGCTGATGTTCGCGCTGGCGTACTGGCAAGGGCCGAGGGACATGCTCGCCACGCTCGGCATCACCTTCATAGCCGTGCTTGCCTGGCGGCTGACCGGCGGTGCGGCAGGCTATGTCCGCGACGTCACCGCAGGCATCTTCACGGTTATCTACTTGCCGGTCCTGGCTTCGTTCGTGGCGCTCATGCTGGCCCAGTCGCACGGCGCGCACCGGGCGCTGCTGTTCGTCATCCTCGCCGTCTGCAGCGACACCGGAGGCTACTTCTCCGGCATCGTCTTCGGCCGCCACCCGATGGCGCCGACGATCAGTCCGAAGAAGACCTGGGAGGGCCTAGCAGGCTCGGCCGCGCTCTGCATTGCCGCCGGAGCGCTCGGGATGCGTTACCTGCTGCCGGGCCATGTGTGGCAGGGGATTGTTCTCGGCATCGCCGCGCTCATCGCAGCCACGACGGGCGACCTGGTCGAGTCGATGATCAAGCGCGACCTTGATACCAAGGACATGGGATCGCTGCTGCCCGGCCACGGCGGTGTCCTGGACCGGATAGACGCGCTGCTCATCACAGCGCCGGTCGCGTGGCTGCTCATGACTATCTTCCTGAGCTGACTCGGCTTACGTGAGTCACCCTCAGACGCGTACAACTAGTCGACGACCCAGTTACGGCTCTGCGACGCCATCTGGTTCACCAGGCTTGAGGCGCCCCGGCCCTTGGCGAGCAGCCGCTCGCGGTTGCTGATCGGGATCAGCCAGAGCCAGGTGACCCGCTCTCCGGCGACGGTGAAGCCGGATAGGTCAGGAACCTCAGGACCGAGAAGCCGGCCAGGGTTATCGGTGAACAGGAGAGCCTCGTTGCCGCTGCCAAGCGGGAATGATGACGGTTCGTGGTACCAGCGGATCGTCTGTCCGCTCGCCAGCCATCTGACGTCGCGCCACGGCAGCTGGGCCAGCCAGAGAAAGACCCTGGCCGCCTGGTTACTTGGCAGCGTCGTCGCTACGGCAAGCTCGATCCTCGCCCTCGCCGAGCCGTCAGGGCCGGTCTGCTCGATGCCGGGCATCCGCTGACAGCTCATGCCCACCGTGCTCAGCACCGTGTAGGAACGGCGGCCGGTCGGCGGCCGCTCGGACACGCCGACTACAGGGCGCTTGTTGCCTGATACATCCCAGTAGCGCGCTCCAGGGCCGAGCCTTGCCGCCATATGGCCGAGCAAGCCCTGCTGGAACTGAGCCCAGGCTTGCGGGTCCAGACGCCATCGCCAGAAGTCCGAGGCCTCGCTCACGCGCGGTCCGAGCCCCTCCATCGCGTCATCGAGCGCCCACCCGAACGGGGTCTGGCCGATCACGTCCCTGCTGTAGCCGGGCATGCCCTTGGACATGTGCGACCACCCAGGGATGACCGCCAGCAGGTCGCCGCCCTCAAACAGCGCGACGCCGTCGCCTTCCTCGAACCAGACCGCCTGCAGCGACTGCGGGTCCATCGGCGGCCTGCCGTCAGGATGCTTGGTGTAACTGTCGGGCATCTCGGGTGCCTGGCCGGCATCGAGCAGCGACAGGTCGACGTCCGCGGGTGCCTTGCGATGGTTCGCGAGCCAGGTGGCCGCGATCGGGTTCTTGCGATCATGCATGTACGCGGCGGTAGTCCAGCTGTCGTACTCGATAACCACGCGCCTGCTGCCGTAAGGGCTCTCGCTGTCCAGCAGCGTGGCGGGCCGGCCTGGTTGTGCGGATATCCTGGGCTGGCTTCTTCCGCGCATGGTCTGCATGCTAGGGAATCTATCCACATTCAGCGGATCACGTGGCAAGTGCGGGGATACGGTAAGGGGTTTGCTTGGAACTCGTCGAGATCGGGAGCCGCCCTCCCGCTCGAGCATCGAGATCGCGTTCCGGGCAGGTGCGACCCGCCCGGCACCTCGCCGACCTGGATGCCGCGGGACGGCGTACGGCGGTGTCCGAGCTGGGGCTTCCGGCATACCGTGCCGACCAGCTGTCACGGCACTACTTCGGCCGTCTGAGCGAGTCCGCGCACGAGATGACCGACCTGCCGGCCAGCGCTCGTGACGAGCTGGTGGCCGCGCTGCTGCCACGGATGCTCACTGCCGCGAGCGAGCAGACATGCGACCGCGGCATGACCCGCAAGACGCTGTGGCGGGCAGCCGACGGCGCGTTCGTCGAGTCGGTGCTCATGCGTTACCCGGGGCGGGTCACCATGTGCGTCTCGTCGCAGGCCGGCTGCGGGATGGCTTGCCCATTCTGCGCGACCGGCCAGGCGGGCCTGACCAGGAACCTGTCGACCGCAGAGATAGTCTCCCAGGTCTTTAACGGGGCTCGCGCGCTAGCCAGCGGGCAGGTGGCTGGCGGACCGGGACGCGTCTCGAACGTCGTCTTCATGGGGATGGGCGAGCCTCTTGCGAACTACGCCGCGGTGCTGCGCGCCGTGCGGCGGCTGAGCGACCCGGTCCCCGACGGACTTGGCATCTCCCAGCGAGCCATCACGATTTCGACCGTGGGTCTCGTCCCGGCGATCCGGCGGCTGACCGGGGAGGGGCTCTCCGCCCGGCTCGCCGTGTCGCTGCATGCGCCAGATGACGAGCTGCGCGACACGCTGGTGCCGGTGAACCGGCGCTGGAAGGTCGCCGAGGTGCTCGACGCGGCGTGGGAGTACGCGGCCGCTTCTGGCCGCCGGGTGTCGATCGAGTACGCGATGATCCGCGACATCAACGATCAGCGCTGGCGGGCCAACGAGCTGGCGAGGCTGCTGTCTGGCCGGCCGGCCCATGTGAACCTGATCCCGCTTAACCCGACGCCCGGGTCAAAGTGGACCGCATCGGATCCGCACGTCGCCGATGAGTTCGAGCGATGCCTGGCGGACCGGCGGATTCCGGTAACAGTGCGTGATACGCGCGGCCGCGAGATCGACGGAGCTTGCGGACAGCTGGCGGCCGCCAGCCGTCAGAGGTGACGCCGCGGGCCGAGAATGGCCACGCAAGATCGCAGGTAGCGCTAGGGTGGCTGAGCCATGTCTGGTATGCCGTCATTGGGGGTTGCCGCCCGGGCCTGGCGGTACTTGACCGCCTGGGCGGTTCACGCTGCATGGCGCTGGATGCAGCGCGCCGGGACGGTGACGGCCACGACCGGGGCTGGCCGGAAGTTCGCTTCCTTCGGGCCCGGCTCGCTCCTGGCCTTCCCGACCGGCACCATCTACGGCGAGCAGTGGATCGAGGTCGGCGCCGGGACGATGGTCGGCGAGCAGGCCTCGATCTGCGCAGGCATGTCCCCTGGGCATGATCTCGGGCCAGAGAGCGTGCTGCGGATCGGGGACCGGTGCGTCATCGGCCGCGGCAGCCACATCGTCGCGCATCAGTCGATAGAGATCGGCGACGACGTGTTCACCGGCCCTTACGTCTACATCACCGACCAGAACCACAGATACAGCGACCCTGACCTGCCGATCGGGCGGCAGTGGCCGGTCAATGCTCCGGTCAGCATCGGCTCCGGCACCTGGCTGGGCACTGGCGTGATCGTGCTGCCCGGCGCGGTAATCGGGAACAACGTGGTGGTCGCGGCTGGTTCGGTGGTCAGGGGCGAGATCCCGGACCGGTGCGTGGTGGCGGGCGTGCCAGCGAGAGTGGTCAAGGAGTTCGATCCGGAGACTGGCTGGACGAAGCCGCTCGACCGCGGCAGCGAGGAGCGGATCGCGTCGCTGGTGAACGAAGCCCTGGCTACGAAGACGCTGGCCGATGTCGCGCTTGAAGACGGGGACCTGCTAGCCGAGGGCTCGCCGGGCTGAGCGGCTCACGGACGCCTGCGCGTCGCTCTGGCGCCTCCGTTCATCTGCGGGACGAACACCTCGCCATGGAGCGCACGCTCGACGAGATCCGCCGCCTTGGCGGCAGTGGCAAGCCGGAGCCCCTCACTTCGGTACATCGTCAGCACGGCCTCCACCGCGCCTGGCGGGATGTCCTTGCCGAGCTCCGAGCGAGCTGTGCGGTAGCCGTTCCTGGCTCCCTCGACGCAGGCTGTCAGGTGATGCCTGGCCAGCGACGCCAGCGCGATGGGGTGGCGGCGCAGCACGCCGTGCAGCTGATAGTCGGTAGGGATCACGTCGAGCAGCCACGTGACGGCGGACGATTCGAACTCCGGGCTGCCTGGCGGCTGTACCCCAGTGGGCCAGCCTGGCGGGACGAACGTGCTCACTGGCACAGCCTAACTCTGAATCGAACATAAGTTCTAGAGATGGCTGCCGAAAGGCTCGCCCTCACGGTCGGCTGCTGGCTCGCGATGCCGCCGCGGCTTGATGTGGCGTCGCGGCTTGGCGTCGGAAAACGCAGCGGGGCCGAGCCCGATCGTGACGGCGCCGCCACCGTGCGGCGACCGGCCGAGCGTCAGCGTACCGCCCGACGCTTCCGCGATGCGGCGCGCGATGTCCAGGCCGAGGCCTGTCGACCCGGCGCTCGACTGGCCTCGCCTGGCTGGGTCAGGATGCGAGAATCCCGGCCCGTTGTCCGAGACAACGACCCACGCACCGCCTGCCGCGGCGGGGGAGACCCGGACCGAGAACGCGGTGGCCTCTGGGGTGTGCACGAACACATTCTCGAGCAGGATGTCGACGCACGCGGCCAGATCCTGAGCGGCTACCCCGACCGGCAGAGCAGCTGACGGCATGTCGACGGTCATCCGTCGCTCCTGGTCTTCTGCTAGGGCAGCCCAGTAATCGGTGCGGGCGCGGACCGCGGCGGTGGCGTCGCAGCCCGCGGCCGGGCCACCGGATGTCGGCCGCCGGGCCTCAGCGATGATCTCGTTGACCGTTCTGGTCAGCGCATCAACATCGCTGATGACCCTGGTCATGACTTCCTGGTCGGCGCTGAGCGACTCGGCGTCGATCCGCAGCGCCGTCAGCGGCGTCCGCAGGCGATGCGACAGGTCGGCAAGCGTCTCCCTTTCGTGCGCGAGCAGTTCGCCAATTCTCGTCGCGAGCCGGTTGAGACCGTTGCTGACCTGGCGGATCTCCGGCGGCCCGTCCACGGGAGCGCGGGCGGCAAGATCTCCTGCCGCGAGCTGCTCGGCGGCCATCGCGACGTTACCGAGCGGCCTGACCAGCGTCCTGCTCAGCTGAGCGGCCACGACCACGGCCATCGCCAGCAGCCCGATGGCCACAAGGCCGAGCAGCAGCCAGGCATGGGCGACCCCGTGGCGCAGCTGAGAGTCGGGAACGAAGGTCCTGATGACCGCCGTTCCTCCGGGCAGTCCCTGGACCGCGACGAAGATGGCGACGCCGCCCGGTGCCGGCTCGCTGAAGCTCTTGCCCTTCTCCGCCAGCACCACGCCAGATGTGCGCGCCGAGCGCACGCCGATCTGGCGCCCGCCGGGCAGGAAGATCGTGACCGGTTCGCGGCGGCCGTCTTCTGCTTGGCCTGCGCCCGCGCGCTGTGGCTGGGTGACGGCTGAGCGGTGGCCTTGGCTGATGGGCTGGCGCTCGGAGAGCCTGACGGGCTTGCCGATGGCGTGCCCACTTGCGAGGTCGTCGTGACTGCGGGAGCGGAATGGCTGAACAAATTCATGAATCCGACCGTGCCGACGGCGCTGAGCAGCGTCGCGCGCCAGGTCAGCGTGGACAGCTTACGCAGGCCGCGGTCGCGTCGAAAGGCAAGCCGGTCTCTGTGTCGCATGGGTCTTAACGAAATCTGGATTTGCGTTAAGAGACCACCAAGAGCGGTTCAAGGGACACTTGATTTGTCGGTGTTCTCCCTGCCAGGCCAGCGGCCACTGGACCGCCGCGCTGCAGGTAGACTGAGTAAGCCGTAATCCGGCGCTTCCCCAGGAACTATGGAGCTTTTTCGCATGCCCGCCCGCCCTGCTGAGTTCGCAGACGCCGCCGCCGTGGACGTCGCGACCCGCGATGATCTCCGCAACGTGGCGATCGTCGCGCACGTCGACCACGGCAAGACGACGCTGGTCGATGCGATGCTCTGGCAGTCGGGCGCCTTCCGCGCCAACGCGCAGGTCGCCGAGCGGGTGCTCGATTCAGGTGACCTGGAGCGCGAAAAGGGCATCACGATCCTGGCCAAGAACACGGCCGTGACCCACGGTGGCCTCACGATCAACATCGTCGACACTCCAGGCCACGCAGACTTCGGCGGCGAGGTCGAGCGCGGCCTGTCGATGGTCGACGGGGTGCTGCTGCTGGTGGACGCGAGCGAGGGCCCGCTGCCACAAACCAGGTTCGTGCTGCGCAAGGCGCTAGAGGCGAAGCTGCCGGTGATCTTGGTGATCAACAAGGTGGATCGTCCGGACGCGAGGATTGCCGAGGTCGTCGACGCTTGCTACGAGCTCTTCATCGACCTCGACGCGACCGAGGACCAGATCGAGTTCCCGATCGTCTACGCCTCCGCGCGCGCCGGCCGGGCCTCACTGGCGCGCCCTGACGACGGCACGCTTCCCGACTCGGCCGACCTCGAGCCGTTGTTCGACGTGGTCAGGCAGCATGTGCCGGCGCCCTCGTATGATCCTCGCGCGCCGCTGCGGGCGCACGTGACGAACCTGGACGCGTCCGCCTACCTGGGCAGGATCGCGCTGTGCCGGGTGGTTTCGGGAGAGATCAGCAAAGGCCAGCAGGCGGCGTGGTGCCGCCGCGACGGCTCGATCGAACGTGTCAAGATCTCGGAGCTGTTCCGCACTCAGGCGCTGGAGCGAGTGCCGGCGGCAACCGCCTCGGCCGGGGACATCATCGCGGTCGCCGGCATCAGCGACATCATGATCGGCGAGACGCTAGCCGATCCTGACGATCCGCGGCCGCTGCCGTTGATCACGGTGGACGAGCCAGCGATCGCGATGACGCTCGGCGTGAACACCTCCCCGCTTGTCGGCAGGGGAGCGGCCAACGGCACCGGGGCCGCGAAGGTGCCGGGCCGCGGGCAGACCAAGGTCACGGCGCGGATGGTGCGCGACAGGCTGGACGCCGAACTTGTCGGCAACGTCTCCATCCGGCTGCTGCCCACGGAGCGTCCTGACACCTGGGAGGTGCAGGGCCGGGGCGAGCTTGCTCTCGCCGTCCTGGTGGAAACGATGCGCAGGGAAGGTTACGAGCTGACGGTCGGCCGGCCAACGGTTGTCACCCGCGAGATCGACGGCAAGCTGCACGAGCCGGTCGAGCGGATGACGATCGACGTGCCGGAGGAGTACCTCGGCGCGGTGACGGGCCTGCTCGCGGTCCGCAAAGGCCGCCTCGAGGAGATGACCAACCACGGGACCGGGTGGATCAGGCTCGACTTCATGGTGCCTGCCCGCGGGCTGATCGGCTTCCGTACCCAGTTCCTGACCGACACGAGGGGAACGGGCATCGCTCACCACGTGTTCGAGCGCTACGAGCCGTGGGCGGGGCCGATGCGGATGCGCGCGTCCGGATCACTGGTCGCCGACCGTACCGGCGTCGCCACCGCCTACGCGATGTTTTCCCTGCAGGAGCGCGGAACCCTGTTCGTCGAGCCCGGCACCGAGGTGTACGAGGGCATGATTGTCGGCGAAAACTCCCGCTCTGACGACATGGACGTCAACATCGCCAGGGAGAAGAAGCTGACGAACATGCGGCAATCAACCGGCGAGGAGCTCGAGCGGCTTATTCCGCCGAGGGCGCTGAGCCTGGAACAGGCGCTGGAATTCTGCGCCGACGACGAATGCGCCGAGGTGACGCCCACCGCGATCCGGCTGCGCAAAACGGTACTCGACGCCAAGGAGCGCGGCAGGATTCGCGCGCGGAGCAGCCGCGAAGGCTAATCTTCAGGCCCGTGACTTAGCGCGCGTGATCCTCTAGCGGTGCGCGGGCTGTTAATGGTAATAAAACAGTGGATCCTGTGATCGAAAGAGATCGCTGTGATCCTGGGGGCACGTCTTCAATTGATGCCGCTTTGGCCGCACCGCATGCACAGTGAGCGGAGCAGCGTTCCAGGCTGGTGCGGTCTCAGCCGCGACGGTGCCAGCCGGGACCGGATCAGGCTGGCGTGTCCCCACGACCGTAGGCCCGCTGCACGGCGTGACGAGCGTTGTGAACCTGGTCGCTACCAGCCGTACCAACGCCTGGTCCACGTGGGGCGTCTGCTCGCCGTGCGGGTCGACCGAGAAGAGAACATTCCGGGTACAACGGTGGAACGGCAGCGCCTGGCGGGTCGTTCCGGTCCCTGCCCGGCTGGCCAGATACGCCATCAATTCGGCCGGGTTCGGCGCGAGCTCAGGCAGCGATGCATGGCTTTTTAACGCCGGCAAGATCGCTGGCAAGGCGCTGCACTGGAACGGCACGCGCTGGGCCGTGCAGGCCATACCGACCTGGGTGGTGAAGGGAAACCTGTCGGGCACCACGTCCCTGGGTGTCGCCGATTTCGGCCGAGCCGGCATGTGGGTGATCAGCGAGGGTCAGCAAAGTTTCCAGCCGATGAGGTACTTCGGGGGCTTCTTCCATCAGGGCCGCTGGCACAAGATCAGGCTGCCAGGCCTCCCCGGGCAAGTCGCAGCTGTATCGCCGGCCGACCTCTGGGTGCTAGGTACGCCCTTGAGCCTGCCGCCTCACCCGCGTCAGTTTCTGATGCACTGGAACGGGCATGGCTGGAGCACCCTGTCGATACCGAAGCCCTCCATGATCCCGCCGAACTCTGTGGAGTACGTAGGCGACCTAGTTGCCGCAGGCCCGCGGGACGTCTGGCTTCAGCGCGACATCGAAACAGGATCGCAGGGCGCAAGGACGCTCTATCTGTTGCACTGGGACGGCAAGTCCTGGCATCGGGTTCCGCTCGGCGAGCCGACCAGCGGGGTCGACGAGATGACCAGAGACGGGCATGGCGGTGTCTGGCTCGTCGCGAACGGCCCAGGCCCGGCGTTCAGCTGGTTCTTCGACCACTTCAGCGGCGGACACTGGACCCGGAAGCTCGCGCCGAGCACGGCTACGACAACCGTTCAGGAGGTCACGAGGCTGGTCTGGGTGCCAGGCACGAGCTCAGAGTGGGCAGCAGGGGGGCTCTTGCCAGTTGGCTCAAGCGTCGACGTGCTCGGCGGAATCTGGGGGCGACGCGGCTAGTCCTTATCGCACGGTCAGGTAGATGAAGCTGCCCAGCCCGGCGACGACGCAGTAGATCGCGAACGGGGTCAGCGTCCTGGTCTGGAAGTACTTCATCAAGAAGCGCACGGACAGGTACGCGGCAACTCCCGAGACGATGCTGCCGGCCAGAATCTGCGGCCTGATCCCATTGCCGAGGTGCCCCAGCAGGTCGGGGATCTTCAGTACGCCCGCGGCCAAGATGACAGGTGTTGCCAGCAAGAACGCGAACCGGGCCGCGTCCTCTCTGGACAGGCCGCGGAACATACCGGCCACCATGGTGACGCCGTCCCGGCTGATGCCTGCCAGGAGCGCGAGTATCTGGGCTGAGCCGATCAGAATGGCCTGCCAGTAGCTGCCTGAGGTGATCCTGCGGTCAGCCTGAACGGCCGTCATGATCTCCTGCTGCCGCAGGGCCCGCTGACCGGAGGAGTGCGCGCCGCCCATCCTCGCGCCTACCAGCGCGGGCTCTTCCTCGCGCTCCCTCATCACCTGCTCGTCAGCCTCCCGTGACTTCCGGGTCCTGAAGCGCTCGCCTGCGAAGAGAATGACACCGTTGACCACCAGGAAGATCGCCGCACGGCTGGGCACTCCGAAGATCACCCGGAACTCGTGCTCGAATGCCAGACCCACCAGGCCGACCGGAATGGTCGCCAGCACGATCATCCAGGCAAGCTTCTGGTCAGGGGACTTGATCTCCCTGCGCGCGATCGAGGTGAAGAAACCGCCGATGATCCTGATCCAGTCCCGCCAGAAGTAGACCGTGATGCCGATCGCGGTGGCCACGTGCAAGCCGACAACGAACGCGAGGTACGGAGACTCCGCCTTGGACACGTTGAGATCTTGGGCCCAGCTGCCGCCGACGATGGCGGGGATGAGCACGTTGTGGCCGAGGCTGGACACCGGGAACAGCTCAGTCGTGCCTTGAATCAGGCCGACGATGATCGCCTCGGCAAAGGTCAGGTGCGTCATGACAACCTCTCGCTCGACGGGCCAACAGCGCCCGCGCCAGCAAGGATATTCACGCGAAACCGAGCATGCCGCTAACTCGCCGCAGCGACATGCACGTGGAACGTGCGGCATAGCCCGGACGTTCCACTAGGCGGCGCGCTGCCGAGGTGAGTCGCCGCATGCGGATGACGTGCTGGCGGATTCCAAGCCTGGCAGCAGGGGAACCGGGCGTTGGGCGCCTTAACCAGACATTAGGAAGAGCAATTGTTCCTTTCGCCCAAGCGTGGGTAGGCGATGCCGGATAACCGGCGACGCAGAAAGGCGAGTGATGTTGCACCTGGCAGGAGTGCACGCGGAGGTCGCACTCAACCCGCTTAGTTCCACATCGCTGCTCGCGAGCCTAGGCGCGCTGGGTGTCTTTCTCGTGCTGTTCGCGGAGACCGGCCTGCTGATCGGGTTCTTCCTCCCGGGTGACTCGCTGCTGTTCACGGCAGGTCTGCTCTGCGCGGGATCCTCGACCAGCAAGACGCATCTGTCGCTACCGCTCGTGCTGCTCGCCGCGGTCGGCGGCGCGCTCCTCGGTGCGCAGACCGGATTCATCATCGGGCGCAAGGGCGGCAAGCCGCTGCTAGAGCACAACAGGAACAGGTACCTGAGCAGAGGCGCGGAGCGCTCACGTGATCTGATGTCCCGCTACGGGTTCGGCAAGGCGATCGTGCTGGCGCGGTTCATCCCGATCGTCAGGACCGTGCTGAACCCGATGGTGGGCGCGCTCGACGTCCCCACTCGAGTCTTCACGATCTGGCAGGTCGTCGGCGGGCTGATCTGGTCGGTCGGCGTGACCATGCTCGGCTACGGCCTGGGTTCGACCATCGGCAACGTTGACAAGTACCTCCTGCCCATCATCGCGGTCATTGTCGTGGCATCGTTTATCCCGATCGGCATCGAGCTCCTCAGGCAGAAGAAGAAGTCCGCCGGGTCCGGCTCACCGGACGATGTCAAGGACCGCCCGGTGCCTGTTCAGCCACAAACCCAAGAGCGGCGTACCGGTACCGACGGATAGCAGCCGGGCCGCGTAGCCGGGGCGGCTTCCCGGCATAACCGGGCTCTCACATCAGCGCCGCTCAGCCCTGCTTGCCGGGAACCTTCGCGGTGTCGTCGCGTCCGCGCCGGCCGATCTTGTTGCCGAGCCAGACCAGCGGGTCGTACTTCCGGCTGACGACCCGCTCCTTGAGCGGGATCAGCGCGTTGTCGGTGATGTGGATGTTCTCCGGGCACACCTCGGTGCAGCACTTGGTGATGTTGCACATGCCGAGGCCGAAGTCTTCCTGAGCGATCTCGCGGCGATCAGCGGTGTCGGCCGGGTGCATCTCAAGCTCGGTGATCCGCATCAGGAACCGCGGTCCGGCGTAGACCGGCATGTTCTCCTCGTGGTCCCTGATGACGTGACAGACGTTCTGGCACAGGAAGCACTCGATGCACTTGCGGAACTCCTGCGACCGCTGCACGTCGACCTGTTGCATCCGGAACTCGCCGAGACCGACTGCCGGGTCAGGGGTGAACGAGGGGATCTGCCGTGCCTTCTCGAAGTTGAACGACACGTCCGTGACCAGGTCCCTGATCACCGGGAAGGTCCGCATCGGCGTGACCGTGATGGTCTCGTCAGGCTGGAAGAGCGACATGCGCGTCATGCAGGCCAGTCGCGGCTGGCCGTTGATCTCCATCGAGCATGAGCCGCACTTGCCCGCCTTGCAGTTCCAGCGGACCGCAAGGTCGCCGGCCTGCGTTGCCTGCAGCCGGTGCAGGACGTCGAGTACGACCTCGCCCTCGTTGGCCTCGACCTCGTAGTCGACAAGCTCGCCCTGGCCGGCATCGCCACGCCAGACCTGCAGCTTGACCTTGGCGCCCATCACGGCACCTCCTTGTGCGCGATCGGGGCCGATTCGGGCACCTGGGCGGGCGCCGGCGGCAGTTCCTCATCGGTCATGTACTTCTTCAGTTCGGCGCGGTCGAAAAGCGCCAGCAAGTCCTCGCGCATCGGCGGCATCGGCTGCTTGGTGAGGACGACGCGCTCGCCGTTCCCGCCGCTCGCGAGCGAGCAGACCAGATTGAACTTGCGCCACTCTGGCGACATGACGGGGTAATCGTCGCGAGTGTGGCCGCCTCGGCTCTCCTGCCGCTCCAGCGCGGCCTGCGCGACGCACTCAGCGATCAGCACGATATTGCGCAGATCAAGCGCCAGGTGCCAGCCAGGGTTGTACGCGGTGCCGCCCTCTGCCCTGACCACCGCGGCGCGCTCACGTAGCTTCTCCAGCTCCGACAGGGCCGTCTTGATCTCGTCCTCCGTGCGGATGATGCCGACCAGGTCGAACATCGTCTGCTGGAGCTCGGAGTGGACGGTGTAGGGGTTCTCACCGACCGCGCGCTCGAACGGCGCGAGCGCCTCGGCGTTCGCGGCTGCGAGATCCCCGTCACCAGGCACCGGGCGCTTGTCGCCCAGCTTGCCGATGTACTCAGCGGCGCCCATCCCGGCCCGCCTGCCGAACACCAGCAGGTCCGACAGCGAGTTGCCGCCCAGCCGGTTAGACCCGTGCATGCCGCCAGATACCTCGCCGGCCGCGAACAGGCCAGGCACGCAGGACTCACCGGTGTCCGGGTCGACCTCGACGCCGCCCATCACGTAGTGCTGCGCCGGGCCGACCTCCATCGGCTCCTTGGTGATATCGACGTCCGCCAGCTCCTTGAACTGGTGGTACATCGACGGCAGCCGGCGCAGGATCTCCTCGGCCGGCAGCCGGGATGCGATGTCCAGGAACACCCCGCCGTGCGGCGAGCCGCGCCCGGCTTTCACCTCGGCGTTGTTCGCGCGCGCGACTTCGTCGCGCGGCAGCAGCTCAGGCGGGCGCCGGTTGTGATCGGGATCGGAGTACCAGCGATCGGCCTCCTCCTCGGTCTCGGCGTACTGCGCCCGGAACACGTCAGGCACGTAGCCGAACATGAACCGCTTGCCCTCGGAGTTGCGGAGCACGCCGCCGTCACCACGCACCGACTCGGTGACCAAGAGCCCGCGTACCGACAATGGCCAGACCATGTGCGTCGGGTGGAATTGCACGAATTCCATGTTCAGCAGCTTGGCGCCGGCCAGCAGCGCCAGCGCGTGCCCGTCGCCGGTGTATTCCCAGGAGTTCGAGGTGACCTTGAAGGTCTTGCCGATGCCGCCGGTGGCCAGCACCACGGCCGGGGCCTCGAACAGCACGAACTTGCCGGACTCCCTGATATAGCCGAACGCGCCGGCGATCGCGTCGCCGTCCTTGATCAGCCTGGTGATCGTCGTCTCGGCGAAGACCTTGATCATGGCCTCTGGGTCGCCGTGCTCACGCGCGTCCTCTTGCTGCAGCGCAACAACCTTCTGCTGGAGCGTGCGGATCATCTCCAGGCCGGTTCTGTCGCCGACGTGGGCCAGCCGCGGATACTCGTGACCGCCGAAGTTCCGCTGGCTGATCTTGCCGTCCTTGGTGCGGTCGAACAGCGCTCCCCACGCCTCGAGTTCCCAGACGCGCTCCGGCGCTTCCTTCGCGTGCAGCTCGGCCATCCGCCAGTTGTTCAGGAACTTCCCGCCGCGCATGGTGTCGCGGAAATGCACCATCCAGTTGTCGTTCGGGTTGACATTCCCCATCGCGGCCGCGCAGCCGCCCTCGGCCATCACCGTGTGGGCCTTGCCGAATAGCGATTTCGAGATGACCGCCGTGCGCATGCCCGCCAGCCGTGCCTCGATGGCCGCCCGGAGTCCCGATCCTCCGGCGCCGATCACTACGACGTCGTAGGGGAGTCTTTCGATATCAGTCATGACAGATTCGGCACCTTCTGCCTTGAGTCTAGAAGAACCGCGGGTCAGCGAAGACCCCAGCAGCGACGAGCCGGATGTACAGGTCGGTGAAGAGCACGAAGCCGAGCGAGATCCACGCGAACTGCATGTGGTAGCCGTTCAGCCGCGAGATCTGGGTCCAGGCCTTGTACCTGATCGGATGCTTGGAGAAATGCTTCAGCCGGCCGCCGAAGACATGCCTGCAGGCATGGCAGGACAGCGAGTAGAGCCACAGGAGCGCCGCGTTGACGATCAGGATCACGGTGCCGAGCCCCATGTGCCCCCACTGGCCCGAGTGGTCCTTGAACGCCAGCACCGCGTCGATGGTCAGGATCACGTTGAAGGCGAGCGCGATCCAGAAGAAGTAGCGGTGGACGTTCTGCAGGATGAGCGGCAACCGGGTCTCACCGCTGTACTTGGCGTGCGGCTCGCGGACTGCGCAGGCCGGCGGCGACTGCCAGAACGCCCGGTAGTACGCCTTGCGGTAGTAGTAGCAGGTCAGCCGGAATCCCATCGGCCCGCCGATGATGATGATCGCCGGCGTGAGCGCGCTCAGCCAAGGGATCCAGTGGAAACCCGAGCCCGCGGCGCAGGTCGTCGCCAGGCACGGCGAGTACAGCGGCGAGATGTACGGCGCCCAGAAATAGTCGGTATTGACCAGTGACGCCCAGGTCAGGTAGATCACGACGATCGCGAGGAAAGTCGCGTTAATCGCCGGCTGGCGCCACCAGGGATCCACCCGCAGCGTCTTAGTGGCGATCTGCGCCCTGCTCTTCTCTGGCGCTTGCGTTACCTGCGTCATCCACGCCTCCGCACTGAGACTGAAGCCGTCCGGCCCGGGTCACCGCACAGAGTCATGGCACGGGGGTCATTACCCTGGCGCGCTTCGTGCCGTCCCCGCCTGCCAGACGAAAGGCGAGCGCTGCCCGCGTTGCCCACTGAACCTTATTCCAACGGTAATCATGATGCCGACGTGGGTGTGCCAGATGCCGGTGTGACGCTCGCTACACCTGCTGGTCCGCTCATTCGCTGACGTCGGGTTCGGCAAGGCCAAGTGATTGCCGCAGGAAGTCAACCTGAAGCAAGAGCAAGTTCTCCGCTACCTCCTCTTGCGAGGCCATATGCGTCACGCCAGTAAGCGGCAGAACCTGATGCGGACGGCCGGCCGCGAGCAGCGCCGACGACAGCCGCAGCGTGTGCGCGACGGTGACGTTGTCATCGGCCAGGCCATTGATGATCATCAGCGGCCTGGACAGCTTGGCCGCGTCCCCGAGCAGCGAGGACTGGTCATATGCGGCCGCGTCCTGGTCGGGGTGGCCGAGGTACCGCTCGGTGTAGTGCGTGTCGTAGAGCCGCCATTCGGTGACCGGCGCGCCAGCGATCGCCGCGTGGAACACGTCTGGCCGGCGCAGCACGGCTA
>DATELR010000343.1:0-46402 GCA_035276345.1 Streptosporangiaceae bacterium
CTGGGTAACTGCCTGCTGCTGTGCGCGTTCCACCACCTGATCCTGGTGCACCGGTGGGGGTGGACGATCACCCTGAACGCGGACGGCACCACCACCGCGACCAGCCCCGACGGCCGCACCCTGCACAGCCACAGCCCGCCCCAAGCCGCCTAACCCGGCCGCCGGACGGCGCCTCAAAACGCCTGGTCAGAGCGAACTTTTGAAGTAATCGCAAATCAGGCCGACCAGGATCGTTTGCCTTGCTAATCGATGGGAAGCGCGTACTGGCAGTGCCGCGCCGGCATGGGGTGCGTCGGCGCGGCACTGTTCTTCCGCCACCAGACCTCGCGATCTGCGCCTATGCGCCCAATCTGGGTGCAATCATGCTGGTAGAGACGACTTACCGAACGCCACACCGAGCCGTAGGATTCGGGTGGCGCAAACGGAGGCGTAACCATGCCGGCTCACAGTCAGGAGCGGTAGTGCACGTCGGTGGCATCCTGCGCTGGGCGCGAACGTACCGCGTCGATATCGCCTGGGTGATCTTCATCCTGCTGAACCTTGTCGCGATGCGGCTGGTTCCGGCGTGGCAGACGGTCCCGTTCCTGATCATCTGGCTCAGCCTGACGGCGCTCTACGGATTCCGGCTCTGGCATCTCGGCTCGGCGCTGGTAACCGTCATGACAGTTACCATCCTCACCGGCGGGCTGATCGGCTGGCAGGTGCTGCGCGGCAAGCAGGACGCCGATTACCTAGCCGAGGTTCCGCTACTGGCCCTGATGTTCGTGATCATGGTCTGGCACTCGCGCAGGCGGATCGCGGCGATGGAACAGATGAGGCAGGTGTCCGAGCACAACCTGATCCTGCTCGACCAGCAACGCCAGTTCCTGCAGGACGCATCGCACGAGCTCGGGACGCCGATCGCGATCGCGCTGGGGCACGTTGAGCTCATCGAGCAGTCCGCCGTCGACAAGGCGATCGCGGCGGACGCTCGGGTCGCGGCCGCCGAGCTGAACAGGGTCCGGCGCCTCACCAGCAGGCTGCTGCTGCTTGCCTCGACGGATGCGCCCGACTTCCTTTATCGCGTTCCGGTCGACGTCGGCGAGCTCTTGCTGGAGACCCTCCAGCGATGGCGGCACGTGCCGAGGCAGTGGTCGCTCGGCTCGCTGACCGAGGGGTGGGTGCAAGGCGATGCCGACCGGCTGACCCTCGCGCTGGACGCTCTGATCGAGAACGCGGTCGACCATACCGAGGCGTCGGATCAGATCGAGCTGAGCGCGCGGCACGAGGACGACACGATCGTGATCACCGTGAGCGACTCGGGACCAGGAATACCGCCGGGCGACCTGGAGCGGATCTTCGGCCGGTTCTCACGCGTGGATGTGGGCCGGAACCGGATGGCCGGCGGGTTCGGTCTGGGTCTGGCCATCGTCAAGGCGATCGCCGAGGCGCATCAAGGATCGATCCAGGTCCGCAGTCGAGTCGGCCACGGCGCCAGGTTCGAGCTCCAGTTGCCCGCCACCGCGCCTGCCGAGCATGCGGGCGGCCAGCGGGTGCTGCAGCCGTAACGCGCTTCGCGAGCCGGTGAACAAGTCAGGCGGCGGGCTAGGTGAGGCCTCCGCCGATGCATCGGTGATCGGCTTCGTTCCCGCGATGAACCGGTCCAGCTCCGCGCCGTGCACGACCCGGCCGGGGAACGGATCTGAAGCGGCACGACGAACTAGCCCGGCCACCGGAAGCTCGCGACTCGAGCCCGCCGCGATTAGATTGCCGAACCGGCGACCGCGCAGCACGCCGGGATCGGCGATCACGCAGACGTGCGGGAACACTGAGCACACCGCGGCCACCCTAGCCTTGGCGTGACGAAGCGGCGGGCCGTCGCCGATGTTGGCCGCGAACAAGCCGCCTGGTGCCAGGGCTGCAGCCGCCGCAGCAGTGAACTCCGCAGAAGTGAGATGAGCCGGTGTGCGACCGCCTGCGAAGATGTCGGCCAACACGATGTCGAACGATGCCGGTCGGGCTTGCTCGACCACCGTCCTGGCGTCCGCGACTCTGATCCTGATCCGGCCGGCGGCACCGGTCCTGCGGCGCGGCTGCCTCAGCGGCAGCCGATCCCTGATCAGAGCGACCAGTTCTGCATCGTTTTCAGCCGCGAGTTGCGCGGACCCTGGCCTTGTCGCTGCGACGTATCGCGCCAGCGTCAGTGCGCCACCGCCGAGGTGCAGGACGCGGAGCGGCTGGCCGGCCGGTGCCGCCAGGTCCACCAGATGACCGAGGCGGCGGACGTACTCGAATTCCAGATAGCTCGGATCATTGAGGTCAACATGCGACTGCGGGAAGCCGTCGGTCAGCAGGGTCCAGCCGGCCTGCCTGTCGGGGTCACCGACTAGCTCGATTCCCACCGGCTGCTCCGACACGTGTCTCATCGTCTGGCCGCCGGGCCCTCGCTGTCCACTTGCAACAATGAGCCAATGACCGTGACTCGGCTCCTCAGGATCGATGACATCCCGGCGCTAGCCGAGCTTTACCGGGCTAACCGCGATTTTCTCGCGCCATGGGATCCGATTCGTCCTGAGCAGTACTACACGATCGACGGTCAGCGGATGGTCGTCGAAGCCGCGCTCGCTCACCACGACGCAGGGACCATGCATCCGAGAGTCATCCTGAACGAAACCGGGGACGTGGCGGGGCGGATCAACCTCAACGAAATCGTGCGTGGTGCGTTCCAGTCAGCCAGCCTCGGCTACTGGGTCAGCGAGAAGGACAACGGACGCGGACTGGCGACCGCGGCCGTCGCTGAAACGGTCGCGGTCGCCTTCGGGGAACTGGGCTTGCACCGGGTTCAGGCCGGCACCTTGTTGCACAACGCCGCATCCCAGCGCGTTCTCGAGCGCAACGGGTTCACCAGGATCGGTGTCGCGCCCGATTACCTCAATATCGCCGGCCGGTGGCAGGACCACATCTTGTTCCAGGTCGTTGCGACGGGTTAGCCAGGCACGCGCTCCAATGCCCGCTCTGGTGCCGCCTCGGAGGTCTGGCCAGGCGGCTGAGCTGGCAGGAAGATCGCGGCGAGGATAGCCCCGCCCGCGGCTACTCCGCCAGCGACGAGACATCCGATAGACAGGCCGTGCAGGAACGATGTCGTCGCGGCATTCCTGAGCGCATCGGCGGCGGCCGGGTGGCCGAGGCTCGCGATCCTGCCTGAGGCCTCGATCGCGGCGCCGACAGACTGGTGAGCGATGGCCGACACCCTGGCGGGCAGGCCGGCCGGCATCGTCGCGGTCAGCCGCGATGAGTAGAGCGAGGCGTAGACGCTGCCGATCACCGCGACGCCGAGCGTGCCGCCCAGCAACCGGGTTGCGTCGTTGATCGCTGACCCGACGCCCGCATGCCTGCGTGATACCGCCCCCATGATGGATTCGGTCGCAGGAGCCGAGGTCAGGCCCATCCCGAGCCCGTACAGCACCATCTGCACCGCGATGGTGCCGTAGCTGATGGTGCCGGTTGTCACCGCAGCGACCCAGCCGTAGAAGCCGGCCATGCCGACGAGCCCCGCGGTCACGATGATCTTGGTACCGGCCCGCACCGCGAGCTGTGTCCCGGCAACCGAACCGACTCCAACTGACAGCGCGACCGGCAGCAGGTGGACGCCGGTGGATAGCGGGCCATAGCCGCGGATGAACTGGAAGTACTGCGTCATCAGGAAGATGAAGCCGAACAGCGTGAAGAACGAGACGGTGACCGCGCCGCTAGCCGCGCTGAACCGCATGTTGCGGAACAGCCGGACGTCCAGCATCGGATGAGTGCTCCGCTGCTCCCAGAAAAGGAATCCGCCGAGCAGGATCGCCGAGACCGCGAAGCCCGCCACGCTTCGGACGCTGCCCCAGCCGTAGGTCGGCGCCTCGATGATCGTGTAGACCAGGAGCGCCATCACGGCGGTCGAGAGCACCAGCCCCGGCAGGTCAACCGGCGCAGCCTGCGTGTCCTTGGACTTCGGGACGCTCACCAGCACCGTCACGATGGCGATAGCCGCGACCGGGCCCATGGCGAAGAAGATGCTGCCCCAGCTGAAGTGCTCGAGCAGCCAGCCGCCGACGATCGGCCCCAGCGCGATCGCCACGCCCGCGATCGCACCCCAGAGGCCGATGGCGCGGGCTCGCTCGCGGCGGCCGGTGAACACATTGGAGATAAGCGACAGCGTGGCAGGGAAGGTCATGGCGGCACCCAGTCCCATGACGGCCCTGGCCGCGATGAGCTCCGCCGGGGTGGTGGTGAAGGCCCCGACGATGCTGGCCGTCCCGAACACCGCCAGGCCGGCTAGCAGCATTCCCTTTCTGCCGAGGCGGTCGGACAGGCTGCCGAACGTCAGCAGCAATGCCGCGAAGACCAGGTTGTACGCGTCGACGACCCATTGCAGCTGGGTCGTGGTCGCGTGCAGTTCCCTGACCAGACTGGGCAAGGCGACGTTGACCAGCGTCGTGTCAAGGTTGATGGCGAATGCCGCGAGCAGCAACGCGGCGAGGATCACTGGCTTAGAGCGCATACTTGAGATGCTGAACCACGTACTTGAAAAAGTCAAGTTAAAAGTGTTGGAACTCAAGCGGCATGGCGATAAGCTTGTGTCATGCGGAGTTACGGTCAGTACTGCTCAGTTGCGAAGGCGCTGGACGTTGTCGGCGACCGGTGGACGCTGCTCATCGTGCGCGAACTGCTCATCCAGGGGCCGTCCCGCTACACAGATCTGCGCGCCGCGCTGCCCGGCATTGCCACGAACATGCTGGCCGAGCGCCTCCGCGAACTGGAGTCGGCCGGGCTGGTGGTGCGCGAGGAGGCTGAGCCGCCGATCGCGACGACCTTGTTTCACCTCACGGATGCGGGCGCCGAACTCGCGCCTGTCCTTAACGCGCTCGGCGCGTGGGGCGTCAGGTACATGGCGCAGCCCGCTGAGAACGACGAGTTCCGCAACCACTGGTTCGCGTTCCCTGCTTCGCTGTTCCTGCGTGACCGCACGCCGGAAGGCCCGCCGATCGCGATCGAGCTGCGAACGACGGGCCGTCCCGCGGTGATCGAGGTCGCCGGAGGCGCGGTCAGCACAAGGCTGGGCACCACGCCTTCCCCCGACTTGGTACTCAGCGGCAGCCCGAAGCTGATTCTCGGGCTGCTGTCTGCGCACCTCACTCCTGACGCTGCCCGCGAGGCGGGCCTGGAGATCGAGGGGGACGCCGGCGTCCTCGAGCGACTAACCGGCTAGCGCACGCGGAAAAAGGCCGTTGGCCTCCAGCCGTAGCCATAGTGGATCAAGCCCACTCTGGTGCCGGCGTCGTGAGCGCCGAAGGTGTAACCCCACCTGCGGAACAGCTCCACGTGTCCGGTTCCGTAAAAGGCCAGATCACCCATCCGCGGGTGAATCACCCTGACCAGCTTTCGGCTGCGCAGCATTTCGGATGTGGTCCGCGGCAGCCGTATCCCAACATGCCTGTACGCCTCCATGACCAACCCCGAGCAGTCAAAGCCCGGACCCGTGCCACCGTAGACGTACGGATGACCTTTCCTCGCGGCCGCCCAACGGTACGCACGCATCCGCCGTGAATATCGGAATCTGTGCCGTCGGTTGGCCATCATTTCTGCCTGACTGGCGGCCGCCAGCTTGGCAATGCCTGCTTGGTGAGCGCTCGCCGCCGGTGCTGCTTGCGCGGCAGGGGCCTGCAATGCGAAAGCCGCGGCTACCCCGACTGGGACTGCCGCGACTGCCGTCACGCTGCGAACTCTCGTTAGCAGTCGAACCATTCACGTCCTATCACGCGAAGTTCGCGCAGGACCAGCGGGGAAAGGCGCTAACTGCACGCCTGACGCGGCTGACCTGCGCCTGACAACGCCCCACGCTAAGCGCGCATGGCGTTCTATGCCTGGCAAAACGTCAAACAAGTACCCCTTGCGCAGGTCCGCGATGCCGGGCTAGAAGCACATTTTGCCTGCTATTGGGCTTGTGACTACTCAATCGGCTTTCTTGAAGAATGCAATCCTCGCAAATAGGAGCTACGTAACATAAGATGGCCAATTGCTCTACAGGGCCCGCAAGCCTTCCAGGACGTTCTTCAGCACGTTCTCATCGACGGCGCTGCCCTTGGTCGGCTTGATGACGCTGACCAGCCCCTGCCGGTGCAGGTCACTGAGCAGCACCTGAACGACGCCGAGCGGCAGTCCGGTCTCTGACGCCAGATCGGCGACCGCGATGGGCGAGCCGCACAACTCGACGAGCAGGCGGTGCTCGGGCGGCAGCCATTGCAGGTGCGCTTCGTTGAGGCGCTCGGCCATCACGACGTCGACGACGTCGAGCACCGGGCCGGCGGGCCTGGCCCGTCCTTTCGTCAGCGCGTAGAGCCTGACGACCGGGCCCGCCTCTTGGTCAAACCATCTCTCTCCGCGGGGACTCATCGCCGGGTCTCCGCTCAGGAATCATCTTGCTCGGCGGCCTGATTCCTGCCGTCAAGCCAGCCATGCTGCAGCGAAGCGACGAGCGCCCCGATTGCCTCGGGCGTGCCGGGCGGCGGCGCCTGATCGGCCGCGGCCGCCGCAGCCTCGTGATCGTCGTAACGGACCCGTCTTGGCAGGCCCAGCGTGTCCTCGGCGACTGGTGCCGCCGCCAGCCTGGCCGGCGGCGCCACAGCGCCTGGCTGCCAGCCGGCGGGCGGCAGCCCTAGCGGATCGGGATAAGCGCTGATCATGTCCGTGTCGGTCGTGTCCGGAGTGACGGTGATCGTGTGCGGGAGCAGCACGACCGCCGCAACACCGCCGTACGGCGACATCCGGAGCGTGATCTTGATGTCGTGCCTCGCAGCGAGCCTGGCCACCACGAAGAAGCCGAGCTTGTCGCTGTCCGCCAGATCGAACTCGGGCGGGCTCGCGAACCGCTCGTTCGCCGCGGCCATGTCCTCTTCGGTCATGCCGAGGCCACGGTCTTCGACCTCAACAGCGATGCCGTGCGCAACGCGCTCGGCCCGCACAGTGATCTCGGTATTCGAAGGTGAACTGGTGGTGGCGTTCTCGATCAGCTCCGCGAGCAGGTGAATCACGTCTGCCACTGCCGGGCCGGCGACAGCGTCCGTGTTCCTGGTGAGCACGCCGACCCTGGTGAAGTCCTCCACCTCGGCAATGGCGGCGCGGAGCACGTCGACCACCGGCACCGGCTCTCGCCAGCCGCGCCCCGGAGCCTCGCCGGAGAGAATGATCAGGCCTTCCGCGTGCCGCCGCATGCGCGTCGTCAGGTGGTCAAGCTGGAACAGCTCCTCGAGCGTCGCTGCGTCGGTCGAACTGCGTTCCATCCGGTCGAGCAGGGCCAGCTGCCTATGCAACAGCGATTGGCTGCGCCCGGCCAGGTTGCGGAACACCTGGCTGACGCCGCGACGTAGCCTCGCCTGTCCGGCTGCTGCCTCGACTGCGGTGCTCTGCACGGCCGTGAACGCCTCGGCGACCTTGGCGATTTCCGCGATCCGCCCGGTGGCGGTTGCCGTCGTGGCAGTCACGTCCTCGCCGCGGCTGAGTTGCTCGACCACACTGGGCAGCCGCTCGGTGGCCAGCTCCTGCGCAGACCGCTGGAGTCCGGTCAGCTCACGGGTAATCCGGCGGCCGAACCTGATCATCAGGAAGACCGACAGCAGGACCGCGATCAGGCCGAGTCCGCCGGCCAGCAGTACCTGCAGCAGCAGCCGGTCGCCGACCGCTGTGCCGTTCCTGGCCAGGACCGCGCGGTCCTTCAGCTCGGCCTTCTGGAAGCCGCCGAGCAGGGAGAACGCGGTCCTGCTCCAATCGTTCTGTGTCACCGGCACGGACCCGCCGTTGCCGATGCTGTTCACGATCCGGTCTTCCATCGCCGAGAATTTCTTGTAGGACGGCGAGGTGTAGACGCTGTGATAGCCAGCCGCCAAAGCAGGGCTCAGCTGCCTCAGTGCGTCCCCGATCAGCAACCGCTGGTTGGCCACAGTGGTCGCGAACAGCAGGCGCTCACCCCTGGATATGTGTCCGCGGTCCGCGAGCGCACCGTTGACGAGCGTCACCTCCCTGTCGACCATCTCGATCGCGCGGCCCGCCGTCAGGCTTGCCGTTGCTTGCTGGTAGAGCGAGGAGTTGTCGACGACGATCAGCTTGCTGTAGACGCGGAACTGGGCATCGATGATCGCGTTGTACGCCTCGAAGGCACCCAGAGGACTGATCCGTCCGGCAACGGCCTTTGCGCGAATGGTGTCAAGCCTGCCGAGTGCCTTGTTGAAGGCGGTGAGTGCGGGACCGGCCGACAGCGTGCTCATGTTCGACCCGGAATGCACGCCGTGCTCGAAGGCGGCGATGGCTCCGTCGGTCATCTGGGTCTGTTTGGTTAGTACCGACGCCGGCGGGTGGTGCCTGCTGCTCAGCCAGACGAAGACCGCAGAGCGTTCCTGGGCTAGCTGCAGCCCTAGCAGCTGAGCCTGGCCACCATAGCGCTGGTTTTCAGTGGTGAAGTCGTGCTCGCGGAGTGCGTTCAGCAGTGTGACGCTGGCGGCGAAAACCCAGAGTGCGACGAGGGATACCAGGGGCACGATGAACAGCGGGGTGAGCATCGCCCTGATCGACCGACGCCGGACAGGCCGCTCTGCGGTCGCCATAACACTGTTCTCATGTCTCGCGTTGCGGACCGGCCCACGCTGCCTATCTGCATTGCTCTCACCCCGGGGGTAACTGGTTGCCTAGCTGTCCACGTTTGAGAAGACGAGCTGAAGATGGTCTAGGCCGATAAGTGCGGCCGGCCACCCGGCGCTCACGCTTGCGCCAGGTGCGATGTGGTAATCAGGGATCTTTCTGTGCCATTCCTCGAGGGCCACCCGCATTTCCATCCGGGCAAGGTGCGCGCCCAGGCAGCCGTGCGGGCCGCCGCCGAAGGCGAGGTTGCGCGAATCGCGCTTGAAGTCGACGGTGCCAGGGTTGGCGTACTCGGCTGTGTCGTGGTTGGCCGCGCCGATGGCGACCGCCACATAGGAGTCGGCGGGGATCACATGCCCGGCGACCTCGATGTCGCGGGTGGCAACCCGCGGCACGGTGACGACGGGGCCGTCGACGCGCAGCAGCTCTTCGACGGCGGCCGGGATTACTTCAGGGTCGGCGACAATCTGCTGCCGGAGCTCCTGGTGTTCGGCCAGCATCGCGAACGCGGTGCTGAGTGCCGAGGTCACGGTGTCTAGTCCGGCCAGAACGAAGAGGAACGAGAGCCCGAGGATCTCGTCGTCGCTCATTGGCTCGTCACTGGAATCGGCGAGCAGCTGGCTCAAGATGTCGGCGCCGCCCTGCTTCCTGCGTTCCGATATGTGGCTGACCAGATACTCGTACAGTTCGGCGGCCAGGGCGATGTTGGCATCCGAGGCAGGCTCCGCACCGCTGATTCCCACCGCACCGAGCACGGCATCTTTCCACGCGATCAGCCGATCGCGGTCCTCCAGCGGCAGCCCGAACAGCGTGAGGAACACCTGGGCGGGCAGCGGCAGCGCGAAGTCGGTGACCAGATCACAGTGGCCGCGGCCGGCGATGTCGCCGATGAGCTCGGTCGCGAGCTCGCGGACTTTCGGCAGAAAGCGCGCCAGGCCCCTGGCGCTAAAGAACGGGTGCAACAGCTTGCGATATCTGGTGTGCTCGGGCGGATCGGCGGCCACAGGAACGATCGGGATAGGACTGCCGAGCGAGTCGAATGCGCGCTTTGACGAGAACAACTCGGGATGCCTGAGCGCAAAAGTTGCGGCTGCAGCATCGGTGATGACGAAAGCGCCATGTGCGTCGCGGACGACGGGCCCGGCGTCGAGCATGATCTGGTAACCGAGACCGCGGCTGTCGGCCATGGGCAGCTCTTCGACGTGCAGCATCCCGCCGCGCAGCTGGTTCGTGTCCCTGCCCACTACCGGTCTCTGTTCGCTCGCACTCCGGCTAATACGACTAAATCGGCAAGTTCAATGCCACAACAACGCCAGAAGATTAACACTGGATCGCTCCTTCTGTAGTGATCTATCCGAAGGAGCCCGCACTGTTACATCCTGCCCGTGATGATGGAGTCTTGGCCCGGCTAAATATGTAAATTGCACGGGTTGAGGGTGCCCGAGTACGGATGGGCAGAGTGCGGATGGGCTGGGTCAGGCCGTGATCGGGACCGCGAGACTGCCGGGGGTGCGGTCGGCCGGTCGCGGTCCGCTCGATCAGGCTCCAGTACTGGCCTTAACCAGCAAGTTCCGGGATCACCTTCGTCGCGAAGAGATCGATGCTGCTCCTGTCGTAGGCCGCGTCGATGAAATAGGCGATCGCGTATTCCATTCCGAGCTCACCCATCTCGGTCAGGTGCTCGGCGATCTTCTCCGGCGTGCCGACCAGCGGGCCGGTGGACAGCATCTTGTAGTTGCGCTCCAGCACGTCGGACGGGATCAGCGGCTCGTAATGAGCGCGTGCCCAGGCGAGCTTGTCGGCAACGTCCTTGTCGGTTCCGCCGATGATGACATTGAAATTGGAGGACCGAACGATCGCGTCGAAATCGGTTCCGACATCTTTACAGTGCGCGGCCAGGACTTCTGACTTGTGCTTGAAGACGTCGGGCGTCGAGTCGAAGTTCGTGTACTGGCCGTACTTGGCGGCGATCCGCAGCGTTTTGCGCTCTCCGCCGCCCGCGATCCACAGCGGAATTCCGCCCTCCTGGAGCGGCACAGGACGGCCGATTGCACCATCGACCTGATAATGCTTGCCGTCCAGCGTCGCCTCGCCGGTCGTCCAGAGCTGCCGCATGATCTGCACGCCCTCGTCGAGCATGCCGAGCCGGTCACCGGCACCCGGGAAACCGTAGCCGTACGCGCGCCATTCGTGCTCGTACCAGCCGCCGCCGATACCCATCTCGACGCGACCGCCTGAGATGAGGTCAATAGTGGAAGCGACCTTCGCGAGGTAGGCAGGGTTCCGGTAACCCATGCACGTACACATCTGGCCGAGCCTGACTCTCGTGGTCGCGGCAGCGAACGCGGACATCAGCGTCCAGGCCTCGTGCGTGACTTCCTGCGTCGGCACGGGAACGGTGTGGAAATGGTCATAAACCCAGATTGATTCAAATGGCAGATTGTCGGCCGCCTGAGCCAGGCCACGCATCGTGGCCCATTGGTCGGCGGGGGCGATGCCGGCGAGATCGAGTCGCCAGCCTTGCGGTACGAACATCCCGAATCGCATGGGACTATCGTATTAGGGGCACGGCCGACCACCTCAGGGCGGCCGGCATCGCCCGTCCGGATATCGCTCGCAATGCGGACGGACGGGCCCGGCTGTTTCATGTTGTGAACCCATTGGCATATTGCTCTCGTTTCTTTCTATGGAACTGACGTACGGCGCGCCGGGTTTCCGGTTCGTTGGACGTACACGTCGGTAATGTTGGAGACTAGGGCGAACAGCGGACATACTTACCGATCAATCCGCTGCCCTTGGGCGGTTATGGCGCCTGGTAGCAGAGGGAAAGGCGAACTTCTATGGCTCAGAAGACTGTTGTGACCGTGCTGTGTGACCTCCCACACGATTCAGAGGTCGAAGGGACAGAGTCGATCTCATTTGCGGTGGACGGAAACGCGTATCAGATTGACCTGTGCCCGCCGCACAGTGAGGAATTCGGCAAGAAGGTCGGTGCGTTCGCGACGCACGCTCGCCGCGTTCTGTCCACCACCCGGCGCCGAAGAGGTAAGCCGGCGCAAGGCCGCCGGCGGGGGGCGGACATCAGGGAGTGGGCCCGCACTCGCGGGCACGAGATCAGCGACCGCGGCCGCATCCCCGACAGCGTCATTGCAGCGTACGAAGCCGCGCACTGACCGGTGAGGGCGCAGCGTCCGAGACCGGCGGGCTACCTCGGCAACGAAAGCTGTTATCCCAGGTGAAATGCTTTTCTGGCTGGCCGCGCATGGGCAGCCAGAAATTGGCAAGATGGCGGGCCGTGAATGCCAACGGCACGCCAAACTCCAGGCCGCCGGGCGACGATGCTCGCGATGTCATCGCCCTGATAGCGGCTGTCGACCAGGATGACTGCGAAGGCATGGCAGCCATCCTGCGTAATGCCGACCAGCTGGGATTGACGGTCGGTCTCGCCGTACTGAGCGCTCATTTGCTGCGCGAGATGCACGGCGACGACATCAGTTACTGGCTTGCCTCCCATCGTCGGGCCGCGCTCGCCATGGACGAGGCCTGACTCTCCGGGCACGGCGAACCCGCGCGATACTTTCGTTATCAGGGTGCACGGTGCGGTAATCGGCTAGCTGGTTCCACAGATCATCGGCCAGCCGGGGGGTGCTGTCGGCGTCAGCGCACGATTGCCTGTGGCAGAGCGCCGCAGCCATGGCGGCCCATCCGTACATCACGGTGTGCGCCTTGTCTCTCGCGCCGGATGACTGCCTGCTGCCAAATGGCAGGACAGCACGTCTCCGACATCCTGTAGCACGTTCGGATCAGAGCACGATCGGCGCGTTGCCGGCGATCTCGGCGGGAATCTCCCTGTTGGGCGGGGAGAAAGGGTCAAACGGCTAGTTGTGAGCCACGACCGGGACGTGCTCGCCAAATGCGGCGGCCACGTCATCGATGGTCGTGGCATACATCCGCGCGCCGATGCTGAACGAAATCCTGCGATCGGCAAATCTGCAGCGGCCGTCGCGTTGATGCGCGGGGTCAGGGCAGCTGATGACGCCGGTCACTCGCGGCTCTGCGCCGCGGACAAGTGCTGCGTCCTGAACGTGCGACCATGGGATCGCGACGTCGGTTCCCGCCAGCGTCAGGTCACCAGCGGTCAGCAGCAACCGGCCCTGGCCGTTCTTGCCCAACGCCAGCAGCCGGTCCATCGCTCGAACCCGCCGCGCCGTGATGCTGATCAGCACGGCCGCGGGAACAAGAACGGCCGCGCCGACAGGCCAGTACCCCGCCAGGCTAAGTCCGACGGCGACCGGAACTGCCATCAGCGGTATCTGCCAGCAGCTACGCAGGTTACGGCGGCGCCGGGCGGTCAGCTGCCAGTGATTAAAGAAGAACGTCGTTGTTCCTGCGGCGTCGCGTGCGGGAGCGAGCGGACGGTCAGGGTCGGCAACAGGTCCGAACGGCTCGAAAGCCGTGATCAGCTCGTCGATCCCGACTCCGTAGATGGTGCTGCGACACACGACCCGACGACGCGTTCGCAGGTAGACACGCAGGTGCGGGACGCTTGTGCGGTATGCACGCACTCGTTCGACCTCGGCCCAGTCCCATGACCGCTGGCCGTCGTCGGCGCTGGTCGCTGTGAGCGTCAGCCGGCCGGCCGGACTGCCGGCGCGGCGGAGCATCCGCTGGGTCTCAATGGCCTGGTAGACGCACATCAACGCGAAATAGCACGCCTGAACGGCACTCAGGCCGATCAGGATCGCGGCCGCGGTCCCGCGGGGTGCGGCCCATGACGTCAGGCCAATCAGGATGCCGGCACCCGGCAGGTATGAGATGAGCGCCAGCAAGATGACGCGCCGCTGCCGGCGCAAGACCGCAGCATCCAGGGCGAACTGCGCGCTCACAGCACATCAGGATAGGGCGTTAACCGTTAAATTCTCAAATAGGTCAGGTTATAGGTGAGACGCTGTCGCGCCATCGTTTCGGGCACGCGCGTCAGGTCTGAGCGGCGCCGACGTACTCGCTCAGCCAGTCGCACAAGGGGATCAGCTGTTCCCAGGTCTGCCGGATCAGGCCGAGCGCTGCCGGACCGGCAAGCTCGGGGCCAGCCGGCCAGTGCCGGCTCGCGGTCAGCGACCGGTAGCGGAGCAGATCGACCCTGGGATGATGCGCCGGAATCCCGCGCGGCCTGGTCTTCAGCTGATCGCCGCCGACTTCCAGGCCGTTGCGGCCCAGCCCGGCCACGATCGACGCGAGCTCAGCGCCGGTGCCTTCGGAGTCGACGGCCCGGCGGAATCGCTCGATCTGGTCGGGTCCGTGGCTATGGAATCCGCCACTGGCAAGCACGCCGTCCGCCGATACCTGGACGTAGAAACCAGTGCCGGGAACCCTGGAGATGAACAGGCCCTGATGTGTCTTGTACGGCGACTTGTCGGCCGAGAATCGCGTGTCACGATTTGGGCGGAACAGGTGTGCGGGGCCGAACTCATCCTCGAGTTCGTCGGCCAGCGCCAGCATGGGCTCGCGTACGAACCGCTCGTACTCGGTCTTGTGCGCGGTCCAGAAGCTCCTTGAATTGTCCGCCTCCAACCGCTCGTAGAAGTCGAACGACTCGGCGGCGAATCCCTCGAAAGCCATGCCGGCCAGCATAGGACTGGGTGGTGGACTCAAGGAGGGGAGAAGGTATGAGCACAGAACGCGTGGGCGAGCTACTGCACGAGGCCGGCGAGACTCATCACCGGGTTTACCGGATCATCGACGGGGCTGACGACGACTGGGCGAGCTGGTATGCGTGGTGGCTCATCAACCTGTCAGAGCTGCCCGACATCCTGGGGACCAAGCCGGTCCCCAGCGAGCTGATCTACCTGCTCGTCAGTTTGGATAAGCAGTACTCGGCCGATAGCCAGGACGAGCCGTGGGAGTCGTATTACGCCACGCGGATTCTCAGCCACTTTGGTTCGGCAGGCTGAGTGTCACATCGGTCGGCGTGCCGTTCGTGGATTAGATGTGAGGGCGCCGCCGGGCGTCCCGTTCCGACAAGCGGAGGCGTGCAATGAAGTACCTGCTATTGGGGCTGATCACAGAGTCCGGCCAGCAGCTGCCTGGCCCCGACCTCGAGGCGTGGATGCAAGAGATCGGCGCCTGGTATGAGAAGTGGGGCAGCTCGGGCAAGCTTGTCGACCCCGGCCACCAGCTCGACTCGATCGAGAAGGTCAAGACGATCAAGGCCGGCCAAGTCTTCGACGGACCCTTCATGGAGTCGAAGGAGGTCCTCGGCGGCTACTCGGTGCTTGAGACCGACACGATCGACGAGGCCGTGGAGATCTCCAGGACCTGGCCTGGCGTGGATCGCAACCTAGTTGTCATGGAGGTCAGGCCCGTCATGGCGATGTAGCTTCCGCGACGCGACGGGTGAGCAGCTCGCGTTCGGCCGGGTTGGCGGCCAGCGCGAGCGCTCTCTCGTTGGCCTTCTTCGCCTCGTCCTGACGGCCGAGCTCGGAGAGCAGCTCGGCTCGCACCGCGTGAAACAACCGGTATCCGTCGAGCTCGCCGGCCAGCGGTTCGACCTCAGCAAGAGCTTCCTGCGTGCCGACGGCGAACCTGGTCGCTACCGCGCGGTTGAGCTGAACGACCGGGGACGATGCGAAGAGGCTGAGCCGGTCATAGAGCACGCGGATCTGGCTCCAGTCGGTGTCCTCGTACGTGCTTGCCTGGGCGTGCACCAGAGCGATGGCGGCCTGAATCTGGTATTGGCCAGGGCGGTGCATCGCGATAGCGCGGCTGAGCAGCTGCGAGGCCTCAGCGGCGAGTCCGAGGTCCCAGCGGGCGCGGTCCTGGTCCTGCAGCCTGACCAGCCTGCCCCAGCCGTCGAACCTCGTGGCCGCGCGCGACTCGTGCAGCAGCAAGAGCGCCAGCAGGCCGAGCACTTCTGGCTCGCGCGGCATCAGCCGGTGCAGCAGCCTGTTCAGCGCGACGGCCTGAGACGCCAGATCGCGCCGCGCCGGCGTCCGGCCAGCGCTGGCCAGATAGCCCTCGTTAAACACCAGGTAGATGACCGTGAGCACCTCGTCGCGCCGGTCGCCGAGCTGATCGGGGTCAGGCACCCGGACGTTAGCTCCTGTATCGCGCAGCGCCTTGCGAGCGCGCGCCAGTCGCTGCGCCATCGCCTGCTCGCTGACCAGGAACGCCGCGGCGATCTCGGCCGTGGTCAGACCGCAGACGGCTCGGAGCGTCAGCGCTATCTGCGACTCTCGCGGCAGCGAAGGGTGGCAGCATGCGAACACCAGGCCGAGGAGATCGTCCTCGTCCGCCTGGCGGGACTCGGTGATGGCGAGCAGGGCGAGCTTGTCCTGGCCAGCCCGTTCCCGCCTGAGCCGGTCGATGCCCTTACGGCGAGCCGTGGTCGCGAGCCAGCCACCTGGATTAGCGGGCACGCCCTCCGCGCGCCAATGCTCGAGCGCCTCGATGAACGCGTCCTGCACGAGCTCTTCGGCGAGGCCGACATCACCCAGGCGGGCGGCAAGGGAGGCCCGGATTCTGGTGGCTTCCTCCCGGTACACCCGCTCAAGCTCGTCGGTGCCGTCCACCCGGACAGTAAACCGGGTACCTGCCAGTGTTCAGGTCCGGTGATGGCGGATATTGCCTGCCGCGTCTGCGAACACGCCGATCCTGACCTGCTCGAGCACTGCCCGTATTGCCTGACCCTCGGGGCCGCCTGCCTCGTCGGCTCGCCGCTGCAACGCAGCGCCGAGCTGGTCGGCGAGGGTGCTCGCGGCACCCTGCATCAGCAGCAAGCGGCCGCGCTGCAGCGGGGGAGCGAGCTCTTCGGGCTTCTGTCCGGCCTGCAGTGGCGGGAGGATCAGCCGCTCCGCGATGACGTCGGCGACGGAAGAGGCTGCAGCGGCGACCTCGCGACGCAGGGTGGCGGCCAGCTCGAGCATGCCGTCGGCCGCCAGCGCCAGCAGCGCCGGACTGCGCACGAGATACTCGTCTCCGCTCAGCTGGACGAGCCCCGCCGCACAGACGTCGTCCAGATGGTCGGCCAGCGCAGGGAACCGTTCCGCCAGCTCACTGCTCGTGAGCCGGAGCGGAGTCTCGTCGAGCGCCGCGTCGCCCGCCTCGATGCCGAGTACCGCAGTCAGCCCGGTGCCCGAGTCCCACGCCTGCAGCAGATCGCGGATTCCCGCGAGAGAGTAGCCACGGCGCTGCAGCCGGCTGATCAAGTTCAGCCGCTGGACATGTTCAGCCCCGTAGATGCCAACCCGGCCACGCCTCTCTGGCGCCGGCAGGAGGCGCATTGTGTGATACTCGCGGATCGTTCTGACCGGTAGCTCGGTGCTCCGGGCGAGCTCGTCGATCGTCATCCTGTCCACAGCTAGACAATATCAGCAACGACCGTTACGGTAAATACCGTGACAGTGAATGTGGATCTCGATGTGCGCGTGCTCGAAGCAGTTCGCGCGGCCACCGGCAGGCCCGAGCTGGAGTTCGCCACGAAGCCGGAGCGGCTGACTGGCGGCTTCTGGGCCGAGCTTCTTGCCTTCAGGCTGGTCGACCCGCCACCTGGATGGCCGCCTGACCTGGTCGCACGGGTCATGCCGGATGCGTACGTAGCGCGCAAGGAGTCGGTCATGCAGACAGCCGTGGCCGCCAGCGGTTATCCCACCCCGACCGTTCGGGTGGTCGGCGGGCCCGACAGCACCCTGGCCCGGGCTTTCATGATCATGGATCGCGTCTCCGGCAGGCCGTTGATGGCAGGCCTGGGCGATCGGCGCGCTCTCGTATCGGGCCTGGGCTCGGCCAGCCGGATCCCCGATGTGCTCGCCTCAACTATGGCTGCGCTGCACGCGGTGGATCCCGGGCCGGTGCGCGATGAACTGGCTGGGCTTACTGGCATTCCGTACACCGTGCTCGGCATGCTGAGCTTCTTGCGGGACACCGCGGAGCGATGCGGGCGTGGCGATCTCGTTGCGGCCGCGGACTTCCTGATCGGCCACCCGCGGCCGACCGATCGCGAGGTCATTTGCCATGGCGATCTGCACCCATTCAATGTCCTCGCCGATGCCGGCCAGATCACCGTGCTGGACTGGAGCGCTTCGCTTCTCGGGTCCCGAAGCTACGACGTGGCGTTCACGACAATGATGCTCGCCGAACCGCCGCTCGCCGTCCCACCCGCGCTCCGGCCGTCGCTGCGGGCGCTGGGCCGCCTACTGGCGCGTCGGTTGCTGCGCCGTTACCAGGCCGGCGCGGGGATCAGGATCGACCGGGACGACCTTCGCTGGCATCAGGCATTGGTGTGCCTGCGCATCCTCGTTGAGGTTGCGGGCTGGGTTCACGACGGGTCCATCGCCGGGCGATCGGACCACCCGTTCTTGATCTCCGGCAAGGCGTTCGCGTCACGCCTCGCGGATGTCACCGGAGCACCCGTGCGCCCGCGCTGATGGTCCCGGTTGGCGGTCGCTGTGGCTTGGCCCGCAGACTAGCGATGACGCCCGAAGAGCCTGGAGAGGATGCGCATCGATGAGCAGCACGAAGCAAGGTGAGGATCCGATCGCGAATCTGGGCGTCCGGAGAGCGACAATCGAGGACCTAGACGGGCTGACCGAGACCTTGACCGCCGCATTCGCGAATGACCCGGTGTGGAGCTGGGCCTTTCCCGATCAGCGCGGGCTCGGCGCATGGTGGCGCCTGCTTGTTGCCAGCGCGCTTCGGTACCGATGGGTGTGGACCATCGATGACTACGCGGCCGCAGCCGTCTGGATCCCGCCAGGCGGAGCCGAGCTGACCGACGATGAGGCAGCCCAGGTTAAACCCATGCTTGAGGCTCTCGTCGGCCCGCGAACTGGCGAGGTGCTGGACCTGGTGGAGCGTTTCGACGCGACCCACCCGCCAGAGCCGCAGCACTACTACCTCAGCTTGCTAGGCACGCACCCAAGCCATCGCGGCAAGGGACTTGGCATGGCGCTGCTCGCTCACAACCTGGTGACCATCGACGCCGAGGGAATGCCGGCCTACCTTGAGTCGACCAACGGGGCCAACGACAAGCGTTACGAGGGTCAGGGCTTCCGCCGGGTCGGCTCGTTCTCCCGTCCCGACGATCAGGTCATGATCTCAACGATGTGGCGGGACCCTCATGCGCGATGACGCCGCCAACGCGTTGTGATGAACGGCCGGAGTAGCCAGAGAATAACCGCCATCAGCAGCACGATGACCGCGCTGAAGATCGCCGTCGTCGTGACCGCGGATCGCTGAAGGCTCTCCGCATGTTGCGTGACCTCAGCGTTGAGCCGCAACTCAACGGATCGCGTCTTGCTCATTAGTTCCGTCGAATTACCGAACCATTCGTCGGGCGGAACTCCGAGGCCGGTCAGCGACGCATGGCTCTGCGCGTAGTGGGACACCGTCTGCTCGAGCGCGCGGAACCGGTCGGCATACGAATCCGAGCCAAGCGCGGTTTGGAAGTCCTGCATCTGCCGAGTCGACGCGAAGTTCTCGAACTGGTCGATGTCTGAGTATTGGTCCGCGATCGATGCCTGCAGCGAGCGCAACATGTTCGGCGCGAACGAGCCTGCGGTGAGCCCGTACACGATCAGGCCGCGTTGAATCGAGAACTCCTGCTGGATCCTCGAGACCTGGCTCATGGCACTGACCGTAGCCATCACTTGCGAGTTACTGCTGTTGGGCCCGATCTCGTTCTCGAGGGCAAGCAGGACATTGATCACCGATGTGTACCGTTCGAGCACGTCGAGCGTCGCCGTGCCGGGCGACATCGCGGCGCGCCGCACGCTCGCAAGGAAACTGACCTCTGCAGCGGCCGAACGGGCCGCTAGCACCACGCGGGCGGGATAGCCGGTCCCGATCGCCGACAACCCTGCTTCGACCCGGCCAACCCATTTGTCGGTATCTGCGTACTGCTGGCGGACCGTTTGGAGTTCGCTCCGCGCTGCCGCCGACATGGTCTTAGACCGAACGCCGTCAGGCCGCGCTGAGCGTGCGATGAACCATATGGTGTCGTCGCGCTCTGACTCGAGGCCGTAGGCCAACGCGCTGACCTTAGCGCTCAGGCCAGCTAGAGTCTCAAGCCGGCCGTCTGCCTGGGTGGCCCGCACGGACGTGCCGAGCTGAAGGGCGCACACCAGCACGAAGCACATCGCCATCCCGGCCGCCAGCAATCGGAGTGCTCGAGGCGAGAGCCAGTCCTTGGTGACGGCACCTTCCGCAGGCGCGCCGACCGGATACGAAGATTGGCTCATCTGGCCTCCATCCGCGAATAGCACCAGCCTAATTTCTAGCGCGTTTCCGAAAGGCAATGTCATCGAAATAACCGGCGGGACCGAATCGGGCGGCAGGTTCACCATGCGTGATCGTCTGCAGACTGCCTTGAGCGCGATCATTGGAATAGAGGTCCGCGGGATATCCAGGCTTCGTGGCGGCAGCAAGAAGGGCGTGTACCGTCTTTCGCTGGACGATGGCACGACGACGATCGCTTACGTCTGGGCGGACAACGAGAACTACTGGCCCGCCGAGCAGAACGAACCGGAGCCGTTCTCCCCTGGGTCTGGGATCGACCTGTTCGAAGTCGCGCACCGGCGCCTCCGCGGGTTGCAGATCCGTACGCCGCGAATCCGCGAGATCGACCGGAGCCAACGCGACTACCCGGCAGACATCGCCGTGGTCGAGGACGTGCCCGGCGACAACCTGGAGGCGCTGCTGCAAGAGAATCCGCAGGCCGCGCAGCCGATCGTCGGTCGCCTTGCGGAAGCCGTGGAGAAGATGCATGTTGACACGGCACCCGGTTTCGGCAAGGTCGCACTGATCGATGCAGGCAGTGCGGGCCGGTCATGCGAGCAAGTCGTCCTTGACCGCGCATTTCGCCATCTCGGGGAAGCGGCCGCTCGTGACGAGCGGATCGCCGCCGCCCGCGGCGGGCTAGAGCAAGCGCTGTTCGCGCTGGCAGGAGGCGTGCGACCGCGCGCCCATTTCGGCCTGATCCACGGGGAACTCGGTCCAGACCACGTGCTGGTGGACCGGCTGGGAGACCCGGTCCTCATCGACATCGAGGGCATGATGTTCTTCGACGTCGAGTGGGAGCACGTGTTCCTTAAGATCCGATTCGGCGAGTACTACAGGTGGTTCGACCGGCCAGGACTCGATCGGCAGCGTCTGAGGTTCTATGAGCTGGCGATGCGCCTCTCGCTCGTCGCGGGACCGCTGCGGATCCTCGACGGCGACTTCCCTGACCGCGCGGGCATGGCGGAGATCGCCGAGCACAATCTCCGGCGGGCTCTCGCCTTCTTGCCTACGCCACCAGCCAGCGGGCGCTGAGGGCTAGGGCCGCGATCGCGAACAAGCCGAACATCGCTACCCACGCCCCGCCAGGCAGATGGGTGAGCCGTGCGAGCTGGTCGGCGTCGGTACGTGCGTTCCGGCGCCTGCGGCGCTCGCGGTACAGCTCGGCGATCGGCCGGACGCCGCCGAGCAGCAGGAACCACGTGATCGTGTAGCCGAAGGCGGCCTGAACGACAGGCGAGGCATACAGGCAGACGGCGGCGACGGTGCCAGCCGTGACCAGCACCGCCAGCATTCCGTACATGTTCCTGACCGCGACCGCGAGCGCGATCAGCAAGGCGATCCCGAGCAGCAGCATCCCGGTCAGATGCCCGATCGTGAGCAGCACGGCGGCTCCGAGGCCGACCAGGGACGGCGCCGGATATCCCGCAGCCGCGGTGAGCGCGACCCCGATCCCGGTGCCATTGCCCGTCGACAAGGTCTCGCCGGCGGCATCGCGGTACAGCCGGACCCTGATCCTGCGCTGTCCGGTGAGCAGTGCGACTATCGCGTGCCCGCCCTCGTGGACGATCGTCACCACGGTCCGTGCCCGCGGCCAGGTCCAGGCGGAGGCGACAACAGCGAGCGCCAGAGCCCCAGTGGCAAGCACGACCCACTGCGGCGGATGCGGCTGCGCGGAGAAGGCGTGCTGCCAGGCACCGTTAGCGCGGTGCCATAGGTCATGGAAGACCCCAGACACACCGGGCCGAATGCTGAGCATCTGGGGCGCCGTCATACCTTCCCTGGCCTGCTGTGGGCGGCTACTGACGCCAGGGTAGATGAGCACGCGCACCGGACTGGCGCGAACGTGAGATCGGTCATATTCGGGCCCTGGACGGAAGCGTGGCGGCGGCGGCCGGAGTTGTACATCGGAACGCTCACAACCCCCCGATTCGGCCGTGACCCACCCCCTCGTGAGCTATCGCATGGTCACGGCGCTGATGTCACGCCCAACACCTGTTAGTCGCGGCACCCCCGCGAAGCGCTGAGGGCGGACGAGGCAGGTAACCCCCCGATGAAGATCACCAAGAAGGTCGCTGCTGCGGCCCTTGTTCCGGCCGCTGTGGCTGGCATCACGGTATCGAGCCTGGCAGTAGCGTCGGCTGCGGACCAGCCAAGCCACGCGCAGGCCGCGAGCGTGGCCGGTCAAGAGCGTCACGCCGTCCAGGCCGCGCCAAACAAGATGAAGCACAAGGCCGAGGGCACGCAGCACCCCAGCACGAACGTGGCTAAGGCTGTGAATCGCGTGCGGCTGGCGAAGGTCAAGGCATACACCGCCTCCCGCGTCAAGGCGCATCCACAGCCGCACGCCAAGCCGGCACCCGCCCAGGCGGCGCCGTCGTCCACGTCGATGTTCGCAGGGATGTCATCCTTCGAGCGGTGCGTGGCCTGGCGTGAGAGCGGCAACAACCCGACCGCCTCGTCGGCAGGCCTGTTTGGAATCCTGCCTTCGACATGGGCGTCGCTCGGCTACCCGGGAACTGCCGGTACCTCGTCGGTCGCCCTGCAGAAGCAGGCGTTCGACCGCCTGTATGCGCAGGATGGCACGGCGCCGTGGGCGCCGTACGACGGCTGCTGATTACGCGCTGAGCCCGGTCACGCGACCGGGCTCAGCGCGCTTCACTTATTTGAGCGCGCCGGCGGTCAGGCCGGAAATGATCCGGCGCTGCGCGAAGATCACCAGCAGCGCCACAGGCAGCGTGACGAGCACGACTGCGGCGTCGATGCGGTTGTAGAACACCTGATACTGGCTCTGCCCGAGGCCGATGATCGCGAGTGGCGCCGTGTACTTGTCCGGTGTCTCCATGAACGAAACAGCGAACGCGAAGTCGTTCCACGCCAGGATGAACGACAAGATCGCCACCGTGAAGATCCCGGGAACCGCCACCGGCAGGATGACCCTGCGCAAGGCGCTGAGCCGGGAGGCGCCATCGACCAGCGCCGCCTCCTCGAGCTGCCGCGGCAGCTGCGAGAAGAAGTTCGCCAGGAACCAGGTAGCCAGCGGCAGCGTGTAGATCAAATAGGTGATGATCAGCGCCGGGTAGTTGTTGAGCAAGCCGATCTTGCGGTACGCGAGGAAGAGCGGACCCACCATCGCCAGCGGCGGGAAGAAGCCGGCGATAAGCACGAACCCGAGGATCGAGGTCTTGCCGCGCATCCTCGTGCGGGACAGCGCGTAGCCGGCCAGTACCGCGAGCACGACGGTGATCGCCGTGGTCGCGAGTGCAACGATCGCGCTGTTCAGCAGCGAGCGGCCGAAACTCAAGCCGGTCGCGGAGGTTTGCGTGAGGTCGGCTGAGTAACTCCCCCAGCTGATGTGTCCCGGCAGCAGGCTTGAAGTACCAGCGGCGAGTTCCCCCTGGGTCTTCAGTGAGGTGATGACGATCCAGTAGAAGGGGAACAAGCTGCCGATCACGAATATCGCGATCAGGATGTAGAAACACGTCCGCGACGCCACCCGGCGCGCGGTGAGAGAGTGCCAGACCGCTGGCCGGCCGGCCGTGGTGGTAGCCACGCTCATCTGCCCCTCCTCACAGCACTTGCTCGGATCTGAAGACGCGCACATAGGCGGCCGCGATCACCAGCGCGATCACCACGAGCGCGACGGAGATCGCCCCGCCATAGCCGTAGTCGGAGAGGACGAAGAATGCCTGCCAGTTCAGGTACGACAAGACGGTGGTAGATGACCCTGGCCCGCCACCCGTCATCGCGTAGACGACGTCGAAGATCAGGAAAGACGAGAGAGTACGGAAGATCAGCGCGACCATCAGCGCCGGCCGCAGCAGCGGAAGCGTCAGCCGCACGAAGGTGCGCCACGCGTTTGCCCCGTCGATCCTTGCCGCTTCGTAGATGTCGCCTGGAATAACCTGCAGGCCGGCCAGCAGCACGATCGCCATGAACGGCGTGTTGCGCCACGCGTCGGCGGCGAGAATCGCCGCCCACGAGGTCCAGGTGCCCGCCAGCCAGGTGGTGTTCGCGAGTGGCAGGTGCAGCGAGGTGAGAACGTAGTTGACCCACCCGTTCTGCGGGTCGAACATCGACTTCCACAGCTGGGCCGACACCACGGTCGGCACCGCCCACGGAATGAAGATCGCGGCCCGCACCAGCCCGCGCCCAGGGAACTTGCGGTTCAGCACGAGTGCCAGCGCGAGCCCGACCACTGTCTCGACCGCCACTGACACGACGGTGAAGCCAGCGGTGTGCGCCAGTGCCGGCAGGAACTGGTTGTCGGTGAAAATCCGCTGGTAGTTGGCAGCGCCAGCGAACGTCGGTGGCAGGCCACTGTTGATCACATCGTTGTGGAACGAATTCCAGACGTTGTAGATCAGCGGATAAGCCGTGATCGCGAGCAGCACCACAACGGCCGGCAAGACGAGCAGGTAACCGAACCGGCGGTCCTTCGCGATAAGGCTGTCACGGTCGTGCGAACGACCCTTTGCGGTAACTGACCTGGCCGCCGGCTCCTGCCGGACCGGAGCGACCGGCCCGGCAGGAACGCCATTCGGGTTCGTCACGATTACCCGCCGGCGGTCGCCTGCAGTTGCTTAACCGTGGGCGCCGCCGTCGACAGCGCATCGGACGGGGACGTCTGACCGCTGAGCACCGACGAGATCATCGTCTGCAGCTGGGTGGAGATCTGCGTGTAGACGGGGGTGACCGGTCGCGGCGTTGCGGCGGCGAAGACGGCCTGCTCCTGCTTGAAGTACGGCGCAGTCGCGTACAGCTTCTGCGAGTACGCGGACTTCACGGACGGCGGGTCACCGGCCGCGATCGCGCGGGCGATCTGGGCCGAGTCGCTGGTCAGGTACTTGATGAACGCCCAAGCCGCTGCCTGATGCGTGCTATTGGCGTTCATGACCAGGTCGTCGCCACCCAGCGAGGCCTGCGGCTTGCCGCCGGTCGGGTTGGGGAACGGCATCCAGCCGGTCTTGTCCTTGACCGCGGGGTAGGCCGGGTTCGAGCCCTGGGACAGCGCGAAGATGTACGGCCAGTTCAGCGCGAAGGGCGTCTGACCTGCCAGCCAGGCATTCTGCACGTTGGACTCTTCCCAGGTAGAAACAGCCGTCGGCGCGATGTGCGCCTTGTGGATTGCGTCGTACATCATCGTCAGCACCGCCTTGTTGGCCGGTGTGTTGATGTTGTTGAGGTTCGACGGCGAGATCTGCCCGCCGAAGCTCTGGAAGGCGGTCACCGCTCCTTCGTACTTGTCGCCCTCGAAGGCGAAGCCTTCCTTCAGCTTCGGGTCCTTCTTCATGGCGGATTGTGCGTCCTTGAACAAGGCAGCCGTTGTGGTCGGCGGAGTCTTGATCAGGTCGGTGCGGTAGTACAGCCCCTCAGCATTGATGAACCAGGGGATCGCGTAGATGCCGCCCTTGTACATGCCGGTCGCCATCTGACCTGGGAAGAAGGCGCTGGTGTCAGGGCTGAACTTCTTCAAGTTGGCGAGCCAGCCTGGCCTGGCGAACGTCACCGGCCAGACCACGTCAGAAGTGATCACGTCCGGCGTGCTCGATCCGGCCGTAAACCGCTGCGTGAGCTGCTGATATGCGACGTCGGAAGTCGGTGACAGCGTGAGGATATTGACGTGAATATTGGGGTGTATCTTCTCGAACGCCTTCACCGCTGCCTTGGTTGCGGTGCCCTCGGCGCCCAGTCCCTGGGTAGCGAATACGATCGTCTGCTTCGCCGACGCAGGCACCTGCTTGCCCCCGCCGGAGCCGCTGCTGCTGCAGCCGGCCGCGGCCAGCGACGCAGCTGTCCCAACCGCTACAGCGATAGCCGCGGCCCTGTGTCGTTTCTTACCTATCTGGCCCAACTGCCTGGTGTGGCCTGACCACGTCGTCATTCGTGGCCACCTCCTTTGCTTCCAGTCCGCGGATGCGGCAGCAAACTCGTCCGCGGACGGCTTGGTGTCATCCATAAAGAGGAAGTGCCGAGCCCTGTTCAGACTCGATCACGGTGGCGTGAAGTGATGGCGCCAGCCGCCCGTGCGTAACGGCATGCGGAATTCGGCTGTCGGCGAGCTGCCGTCCGTGCCATTAGCTACTAGCGCCACATCAAGGTCCCTTCGGTGATTCACACTCCGGGGGTCCCGACGTCGGGCTCTCTGGCCTGCTCAGCCAGTCTGTGGCAAGCCGCCGAACCCGGCGATTCTGCCATTATATACTACTATTACCATTAGGTAAGATTTATCTTACCTGCGCATGAACGCCGGGCTAACTCGGCGCAGGCGGCCGCACTGCCTGCTCGTTCGCCTTTTCCCTGAGCCGAGTGGCGCGAAGGACCAATTCGATGGCGAAGCGCGCATCGGGATCCTTGAGCTGACCGCCAAGCGTGCGTTCCAGGTTCCGCATCCGGTACCGGACAGTCTGCGGGTGCACCTGGAGGCGCGCTGCCATCTCAGGAGCGGTCCCGCTGGTCTCCAGCCACGCCGCGAAAGTCTCGGCGAGGCGCTGCCGCTGCGCCGATGTCAGCGCGGCAAGCGCGCCGAGGTGCCGCCGCGCAAGCTGGTCGATCAACGCATCGTCGGCTAGCAGCCACAACTCGACGAGGAAGTCCTCGCAGAATGTCAGGTCGCCCGCGCCGAGCATCCCCGCACGGCCGAGCGCCAGCGCACGACGGGCCCAGCGCAAGGAGTGCCAGGCCTCGGCTACCGGCATCGCCAGCCCGATAGCGCCGCGACCGCCCGTAAGCATTCGTTCAACCCACGGCCGGTCATCGTCGCTCACGCGGCCAGGTAGGAGCAGGTGGGGCTGCAGGCCGCCAAATTCGGCGAGCGCCTGATCGGGCAGCTCGGGTAGCCGTGCCCGGCCTGGCTCAAGGGCTACCAGTGTCACCTCACCGGGGACCTGCCAGCCGACCAGCTCGGCGAGCTCGCTGATGGCGCGCGCGGGAGCGGCCGGCCGTTCCAGGATCAGGCGCAGTAGGCGCTGGCGCCATTCCTGCTGCGATTGCGAGCTGCGCGCCTTTTCCTCGAGGTAGCCCTGCAAGGACAAAGACGCGAGCTCGTCCATGTAGGAGAGCATCGCGTCGGCGAGCCCGGACATCACCGACGACGGGGCCGCGCAGCGCAGGCCAACGTCCATCACCCGGCGCCAGCCGACGTGGACTCCGATCCGGTACGCGGCCTGAAGGCTGTCCAGGCTGCGGCCTTCCTGGGCCTCATATTGGCCCAGCATCTTGCACATGTGATCGCGCTGCTCATGCGGCGCCGACGGATCGGTCACCGCATCGACGAATGACGTCAACGCCTGCTGGACACCCTGACGCAGCGCAAGGCCATATGGTCCCTCCATAGGGCGGGCATACTCGGGAATCCTTGCGCGGATCTCGGCGATGATCTCCCGGGCGATGTCGGGAAGCTCAGGTCGGATAATGGCGGCGAGTTGTGACGCGCGCATGACCGGCGTGCTGCCCGGTCTGCCCCGCGCCTTAGGCGCCAGGGCACGATCACCCATGGATCCGCAGTCTAGGCTTGCGGGGCCCTGATGCTCCATATGAGAGCAACTATGCAACGGCAGCGGCAGCTGGCGCGCCCTCTTCGGGGCCTGTGCGGCCATCGTTGCTCAGTAAGTGATAAGAGCGAGCAACTGCCTAGCGCACCTGATGACAAGAAAAGCCTCGGATCGCACGATCCGCTCAACCCATCGCGACATTCGCTTGCGTGTCAATGTTACGCGCACGTAACGTACTCGCCAGTAGCAAGTGCCCCAATGGCAGCTTGTTGCCGGATGAGCAGCCTGATTCGCGTCAGGCGGAAGCAATCAAGGAGTCGATCTATGCCGTTGATGAAACGCGCAACCAATCTCCTCTTCGTCGCAGCCACAGTAGGGGCGGTAGTCGGCCTAAGCGCCGGTCCAGCTATGGCCGCGACAAACCTGAAGGTCAAGGTCTCTAGCGGCGGAACCTACACCGCGACCGCGTCGAAGACCGTGCTCAGCGACAACGGCGTCAACGTGACGTGCACTACTCATAACTCAACGCCGGCCTCGAAGGCCTCAGGCAAGGCAGCTACCGCTACGCATACCGGTGCATCTCCGGTCACGATCGGAACGGTCACGGCGCTGGCGTTCAACAACTGCTCTGGCCCGCTGGGCGCCGTGCACACCACTATCCAGGCCTTGCCGTACCACCTCAAGGTCGACTCCACCACGAATAGCAGCGGCCAGACCGACGGGATGATCACCGGTGCGAAGGTGAAGGTCACCATGACCGGATGCTCATTTATGGTCACCGGATCAGCGCCTGGCTTCTACACGAACAGCACGCACAAGCTGACCATTACCAACAAGCTCCCGATAAAGGCCCTGAACTCGGCGAAGCTGACCGTCTCCAGCGTGAGCGGCTGCGCCGGCCTGGTGGCCAACGGCGACCACCCGTCATTCACGAGCACCTACACCGTCAGCCGCCACTTCATCATCAAGTCAACCAAGAGCTGATCGGCGTTACCGGGGGTCGCGCGGCGTGCAAGAATGCGCGCCGAGCGACCCGCCGGGCCGTCTGCCCGGCGTCTGTGCCCGCATCAGACCTGGGCAGAGGTCGTAGCGGGTCGCGATGGGAGGCGAGGTTTACGTGGCTAACACCGCGTTCGCCGGCGCCTCGCGGAGACTCCGTGGTCGGCAAGGACTGGTCAGCGCCCTCATCCTCATCGCTGGCGTTCTTGCCGGCACGGCAGGGATCGCCGCCGGCACCTCGGGCACCGGCACTGAGCACATCTCCGCTGACATCGGCTATCGGTGCCAGTTTCCTTCCGGCACCCGCTCGGTAACCGTCACCGTCCGCGGGGCCCTTCCGGCGACCGCTACGCCAGGCGAGCGAATCCAGCCAACCAGCTTGCACATCACTGCCGGGCTCGGGCGACCAGTCATCGAGGACCTGACCCGGCTTGGCGCAACCTCCGTCACGGCGACTGGAAGCTTGACTGCAGTCGAGACCGCGGCGGGAAAGTCCGTCACGGCGCAGTGGCCAGCAGCGACGACATCGTCTTACCGGTTGCCGGCGACGGGCGGGCTGCGACTCGCGCAAGTCGCGATGGCGCCACCTGCGACCGCTGGGGCCCCGGGCACCGTGACGCTCGCAGCGAGTGATCTCATCATGAATCTCAGGCCCAGGAAGGCCGACGGCTCGGCGACCACCCCGGCGAACCTACGCGTCAGCTGCGCGGTGGACATTGCCGCCAATCCCAGGCTCGCGCAGGTCACAGTTGCCGCGGCGAGCCCGTCCGCTTCGCATAGCCCGTCTGCAGGCGCGGCTCCTTCGCACCGCAAAGGCATACCCAAAGGTTGCGGCAAGATCAAGACCGTCGGAACGGGCACCGCCACCTGCGGCTACATCACCGGATACTCAGATGTCGCCAAACTGTACGGCGCCGCGTTGCTGCAACCTAAGCGACCAGCCAAGCCTGCCCTGGTGAACGTCGACTTCGCCGAAAGCCACAAGATCGTACGCGGCAAGCTTGTCGTGCACTCGACAGCGAAGCTCTACTTCCATGGCCGGCCCGAACTACCGCCGGTCACCGCGACGTTCCTGGCATTCCGGTTCGTGCCGGTTACCGCGAGGCTGCACCTGGTAGAACTCGCTCCGATCAAAATCGTCTCCGTCTCCGGCATCAAGGCGCCGCCATTCCCGATCACGGTCCGGGCGAGCACAACGATCTCGATCCGGATCGACCGGGTCAGGGTCAACGGGGTCCCGCTGGACGTTGGCCCGCGTTGCCAGACTGCCCACCCGGTCAAACTCGTTCTGATCGGCACGGGCAAGAACACTATTCCGCCGCAGGGGTACACCGTCCCAACTGGCGGCCCGCTCAGCGGCGAAGTGACGATCCCACGGTTCACAAGGTGCGGCGTGACCGAGAATCTGGATCCGCTGTTGACCGGCTCCATTTCGGGTTCCGGCAACTTTGTCAAGATGACGCAGGGCAAGCTCTGCGGCCCATCCCAGCCGGCAAATTGGACGTGCCCCCCGCCTGTACCGAAGCCACTGCGTTAACCCACTTTTCCCGGAGGATCAGATGTCTCTCAACTTGCGATCACGGCGGCTGAGGCGTGCCGGAATGAGCGGCGCCCTGACGCTCGCGGCCGGCGGCCTGCTGATCGGCGTGCCAGGGGTGGCATCGGCAGCAAACCACGTTCACGCGACCTACAAGGTCACCGGCAGCACCTTCATCAAGGCGCCGAATTTCACGCTGGCGCTAGGACCCGGCAAGCTGGCATCGGACCTGAACCCGGCCAACGGCAACATTAAGGCGACCCTGACGCTGCCGGACGCGACCGGTTCATTCATGCAATTCGGCCTCATCCCGGTGACCGCTACCACGCGGTTCGTCAACGACGGCCCGACCACCGGAAAGCTGAACTTGAACACCGGAGCGGTCACCACAACATCGAAGATCACGTTGCAGATCGTCAGCCTGAACGTCGCCGGAATCGACGTACCGGTAGGAGATAGTTGCCAGACGGTCTCCCCAGTGGTGGTGAAGGTCAAGAGCCAGAAGGGCTTCAACGTCCTGAAAGGCGGAAACCTGGCGGGCAGTTACGCGATCGGGGACTTCCAGCACTGCAGGCTGGCCACGATTCTCATCAACACCACCATTCCTGGCTCGGGCAACACGATCACGCTCAAGCTTGGCAAGGCGCACATCAAATGAACGCTGCAAACCGGCCTGGCGAGCGAGGACCGCGCCCTTGACGGGAATGTCCGGTACGCCTAGTCTGCCGACCTTTAGCCCGCGTGATGTGCGGGCTAACGGCCTGTCGCCCCGGGAGGTGAGATGGGCATCGAGGTGGTCGTCGAAGGGCTGACCAAGTCGTTCGGCAGCCACGTGGTCTGGCGGGACGTCTCGCTCTCGCTGCCCGCGGGCGAGGTCAGCGTCATGCTCGGCCCGTCAGGCACCGGCAAGACCGTCTTCCTCAAGTCGCTGGTCGGCCTCGTCCGGCCAGACCGCGGGCGGGTCATGGTAGACGGCATTGACACGGCCTCGTGCCGCGAGCGAGAGCTCTACCAAGCCAGGAAGCTGTTCGGCGTCATGTTCCAGGACGGCGCGCTTTTCGGCTCCCTCAATCTGTTCGACAACATCGCTTTCCCGCTGCGCGAGCACACCAGGCTTACTGAGGCCGACATCCGCCGCGTCGTGCTCGAGAAAATGGAGATGGTCGGGCTGGCGGGGGAGAGTCATAAGTTTCCGGGTGAGATCTCCGGCGGCATGCGCAAAAGGGCCGGTCTCGCGCGGGCGCTCGTGCTCGATCCGCAGATCATTCTGTGCGATGAACCGGACTCGGGACTTGATCCCGTCCGCACCGCGTACCTATCGCAGCTGCTCATTGACCTGAACGCCGAGATTGACGCCACCATCTTGATCGTGACGCACGACATCCAGATCGCCAGGACGGTTCCGGACAACATCGGAATGCTGTTCCGCGGCAATCTCGTCATGTTCGGACCACGCGAAGTGCTGCTCACCAGCGATCATCCGGTGATCACGCAATTCGTGAACGGCCGCAGGGTCGGGCCGATCGGCATGTCCGAGGAGAAAGACGAGGCGACCCTGGCATCCGAGAGAGCCAACGGGGCTCGCGCGGGCGATCGGCCAGAGCGACTGCCTGAGCTGATACCTCAGCTGGTGCCGACCCCTGGCATGCCGGAGCGGATGGCCGTGCGGCGTCGTACTTCCCGGGTGCTGGGCATGCTGCACACCTTGCCGGCCCCCGCGCAGCAGGCGATCATCGCCAGCCTGCCCGTAGAGGCGCGGGAACGCGCTGCCGAACCCGCCCCGCCGGCCGCACGGCCCGAGCCGCTGGAGCCGGATGGGCTGTCCATCGAGGAGGAGACGGCAGAGCACGAAGCCAGTGAGGCTGGCGAAACCGGCGAGGCCACCCTGACAGATCGCTTGCTCGGGCGGCACCGGCGCGGGCGGCGATTGCCGGGAGGCGGCGGGACGTGATCGACCAGGGCAGGACCATTCCCGGGGTCGGTGCGCTACGCCAGACCGGCCGGCTTTTCGCGCTCGGCGCGAGCGTGCTCTGGCTGTCGTTCCGGCGTCCGTTCCAGGTCGTCGAGCTGATCCAGCAGTTCTGGTTTATCGCGAGCGTCACCATACTGCCTTCGATGCTGGTGTCCATTCCGTTCGGCGCCGTGATCACACTGCAAGTCGGGTCGCTGACTCAGCAGCTCGGAGCGGAGTCCTTCACCGGAGCCGCCAGCGTCCTGGCCGTCGTCCAGCAGGCGAGCCCGCTCATCGTCGCGCTGCTGATCGCCGGGGCAGGCGGATCCGCGATCTGCGCGGATATCGGCGCCCGCACGATCCGCGAGGAAATGGACGCGATGGAGGTGATGGGCGTCTCGCCCATCCAGCGCCTCATCGTGCCAAGAGTGCTCGGCGCCGCGGGCGTGGCAGTGCTGCTGAACGGGCTCGTGTCGGTGGTCGGCCTGCTGGGCGGCTATTTCTTCTTCGTGTACTTGCAGCACGGCACCCCTGGGTCGTTTGTCGCGAGCTTCTCGGCGCTCGCGCAACTGCCTGACCTGTACATCAGCGAGATCAAGGCGCTGATCTTCGGTTTCATGGCTGCCGTAGTGGCCGCACACCGTGGCCTGAACCCCAGGCCAGGGCCCAAGGGGGTAGGCGACGCGGTCAATCAGTCGGTGATCATCGCGTTCCTGCTGCTCTTCTTCGTCAATCTGGTGCTGACCGCGATCTACCTCAAAATCGTTCCGCCGAAGGGATCCTGAGCCGATGGCTGCGGTGACCGGAACACCAGAGGCTGCGGGCCAGGAGCCGCAAGAGACGGGCCGCAGAGACCGCGCCGGCCTCGGCCGATGGCTGAGTCGCGGACTGGCCTGGCTTGACCTGCTCGGCGACCAGCTCGCGTTCTACGCGCAGGCCCTCGCGTGGACGCCGCGCGCCGTCAGGCGCTATTACCGCGAGATCCTGAGGCTGCTCGCTGAGGTGAGTTTCGGCAGCGGAGCGCTCGCGCTGATCGGCGGCACGGTCGGCGTGATGATCGGCATGACGCTGTTCACCGGGACAGTGGTCGGCCTGCAGGGTTATGCCGCGCTGAACCAGATCGGCGCGTCGGCGTTCACCGGCTTTGTCTCCGCGTACTTCAACACCCGTGAGATCGCTCCGCTCGTTGCTGGTCTCGCGCTTTCGGCGACTGTCGGCGCTGGGTATACGGCGCAGCTGGGGTCGATGCGGATCAATGAGGAAGTCGACGCGCTCGAAGGCATGGGCGTGCCGAGCCTGCCGTACCTGGTCACGACCCGCATCGTGGCCGGCGCCATCGCGGTGATACCGCTGTACGCGATCGGGCTTGTCAGCTCCTACTTCGGCTCGCGCCTGGTCACTGTCTTCTTCGAGGGGCAGTCGGCTGGCACCTACGACCATTACTTCGGGCTCTTCCTTTCGCCCGCCGACGTGCTCTGGTCGTTCCTCAAGGTGGTGATCTTCAGCGTCGTGGTGATCGGCGTGCACTGCTATTACGGATACCGGGCCAGTGGCGGGCCAGCTGGCGTGGGGGTAGCTGTCGGCCGCGGGGTGCGGACGGCGATCGTCATGATCAACATCATCGATTTCTTCCTGAGCCTGGCAATCTGGGGTGCCACGACGACGGTCCGGATAGCCGGATGAGTTCGCGGCCAGGAGAGTCCGTTGCGCGCCGCAGGCTGGCGGGCGTGGCGTTTCTGGTCGTCCTGGCCCTGCTGGCCTGGCTCTCCGTTGCGGCGTACCAGAAGAAGTTCTCCTCCGCCGCGATGGTGACGCTGTACACCAGGAATGTCGGCAACGAGATGCACCCGGGCGCCCAGGTGATGGTGCGGGGAGTTCAGGTCGGCGAAGTCCGGCAAGTAAGCGCCGACGGAACCGGAGCACGGCTCCTGCTCGCGATCCAGCCAGGTGTCCTGCCGAGGTTGCCGGCCAACGTCTCGGCGATGATGCTGCCCACCACGCTCTTCGGCGAGCGATATGTCGATCTGATCATGCCGGCCAGGCCGTCTGTCAGGACGCTCGCGGACGGCAGCGTCATCCGCCAGGATCGTTCGGGCGACGCGCTGGAACTGCAGACCGTGCTGGACAACTTGCTGCCGATGCTGAAGGCGGTGCAGCCGGACAAGCTGTCGCTGACCCTGACCGCGATCGCGCAGGGTCTCAGCGGCCGGGGCGAGAATCTCGGTCGCACCCTGGTCACACTCAACGGCTACCTGCGCGACATAACCCCGCTGCTGCCAGCGCTGGACTCCGATGTCAGGCTGCTCTCCGGCCTGACCAAGACGTATACCAACGCCGCGCCCTCCATCGTGGCCGCCCTGAACGACTTCGCCGTGACCGGCCAGACGATAGCCACCCAGCGGGCAGACTTTGCCGCGCTTCTCGCCAACCTCACCGCGACATCGGACGATCTGCGCTCGTTCCTGGACGCGAACTCGGACAACATGATCAGGCTGTCCGCCGACAGCCTTCCTACCCTGCGGATCCTCGCGGCTTACGCTCCCGAATTCCCGTGCACGCTTCGGAGCCTTGCGCAGTTCGTGCCCAAGATCAACAAGGTGCTCGGCGCGGGAACGAATCAGCCGGGGCTGCACGTCAAGGTCGTCGTCGTGCCCTCGCCCGGCAAGTATCTGCCGTCGCGGGACACGCCGGTCTACGGCGACAACCTCGGGCCGCACTGCTATTCGGTGCCGTTCAAGGGCCTGCACCTGCACGACGGGACTGGTGGTCACGCGGCAGCCAGCGGCGGCTCGCCAGGCTCGCGATCCGGACCTAAAACGACGGCGTTTACGCCAGCGGGCTCGCCTGCCGAAGCCGAACTTGTCAGGGAGCTCTCCGGGCTGTCACTCGGCCGGCGGCCGTCCGCGCTGCCAGCATGGGGCAGCCTGCTGACCGCGCCGCTGTTCCGCGGAGCCGGGGTGATCATCAGGTGATGCGGACATGAGGCGGGTAACCGGGCCGCTAATCAAGTCGGCCGTTTTCGTCGCCGTCACGGCGATCATCACCGCGGCGCTCGGCATCAGCATCGCTTCGACAGGCGTCCCGTCGACCGTGGGATACCAGGCCGTGTTCTCGGACGTCACCGGGCTTGTCGTCGGCGACGACGTCGATATCGCGGGCGTGCGGATCGGCCAGGTGACCTCGATCGCCGTCCACGATCACAACCGCGCCCTAGTCGGATTCTCGCTGCAGCGCGGCCGGCCGCTGCCGGCCACAGTCACGGCCACGATCAAATACCGCAACCTTGTGGGGCAGCGCTACATCGAACTCGGCCAGGGCACCGGCCCCGTCGGCCGGACGCTCCGGCCGGGCGGAACGATTCCCCTGGCGCAGACGACACCGGCGCTCGACCTGACCACTCTGTTCAACGGTTTCCAGCCGTTGTTCCAGGCGCTCTCGCCGGGTGACGTCAACAAGCTGGCGAGCGAGATCATCCAGGTCTTCCAGGGCGAGAGCCCAAATATCGCCGCGCTCATAGCGACGGTCGGTTCGCTCACGACCGCGCTGGCGACCAAGGACCAGGTCATCGGCCGGGTGATCGACAACCTCAACGCGGTCGTGAGCACGGTCACGTCCCGCGGCAAGGCGCTGGGAAATCTCGTGACATCCTTGCAGGAACTCGTGTCGGGGCTGGCCGCCGAGCGTCAGCCGATCGGGACCGCCATCTCGGCCATTGCCAGCCTGTCGAGCGCCACCGCCGGGCTGCTCCAGGTGGGCCGGGCACCTTTGCAGGCCGATATCGGCCAGTTGCGCAGGCTCGCTTCGAACCTGGCGGCCAGCTCACCCACCGTCGATACGTTCCTGCAAGATCTGCCCGTCAAGATGGCCGACATCGCCAGGCTGGCCTCCTATGGCTCGTGGCTCAACTTCTACCTGTGCAACGCCAACGTGACCGGGATACACACCGGACCGCACCGCATCACGAGGAAGGGCGTCCCGGTAACCGCGGCGAGGTGCACGTCATGAGGCGGATCGAGATCAAGCCGATCAGGGAGCGCAATCCAACGTCGGTCGCGTTGGTCGGTCTCGCCGTTCTCGCGGTAATCGCGGCGCTTACCTACTTCTCAGGGAGCCTGCCATTCATCGGTGGCGGCACTGGCTACACCGCGTATTTCGCCGAAGCCGCCGGCCTGCAGCCAGGCAACGAGGTCCGGATTGCCGGCGTCACGGTCGGCCAGGTGACCGGTGTGGCGCTTGCGGGCAACAAGGTCGCCGTCTCCTTCCGGGTCAAGAATCAGTGGGTCGGCAACAAGACCACTGCCGCCATCGACATCAAGACGCTGCTTGGAGACAAATACCTCGCACTCGACCCGCTGGGCCCCGGTTCGCAGGATCCGGGCACGCCGATCCCGCTATCGAGGACGACATCGCCCTACGACGTGACGCAAGCCTTCGGCGGCGTCAGTCAGCAGATCAGCAAGATCAACACCGCCCAGCTGGCGCGCAGCCTGCGCACGTTGTCCGCCGCTTTCGCTGCGACCCCGCCGTACGTCCGCAGCGCCTTGCGCGGCCTGGCCCAGCTGTCCGCTTCCGTAGCCTCCCGGGATTCGGCAGTCACGAGCCTGCTAGCGGGCACCAGGAAGGTCACCGGCACGCTTGCAGGCGAGAGCATCAGATTCCAGGCGCTGCTCAGGGACGGCAACCTCCTGCTTGCCGAACTGCGACAGCGCCAGGCTGCCATCCACGAACTACTGGTCAGCACCCAGGCACTGGCAGTCCAGCTGTCCGGCCTGGTCAGCGATAACCAGGCCCAGCTGGGTCCGGCATTGGCCGCGCTCGACCAGGTCACGACGATCTTGCAGCACGACCAGGCGAGCCTGGCCCGCGCACTTGCTCTGGCCGGGCCGTACTACCGGCTGCTAGGAAACACCCTCGGCAACGGCCGCTGGTTCGACGTCTACCTGTGCGGGCTCGTCCCGAGGTCGTATGCCCCGGGCAACACTCCCAAGCACGGCTGCAAGCCTCCGGGACAGGGAGGTTGAGGCAGATGTCGATATCTGACGGACGTGACGCCCTTCGAGGCGCGCTTGGCAGATTGACCGCCACCAGGCGGGATCGCTGGGTGTTCGGTATCGCCGCCGCGGTCCTTGCCGCGGTGCTGGCGACGAGCGGTGTCCTCGTGTATCACGCCGTCAACCATGCCAGGCAACTCACCGCTTACTTCTCCGAGTCGATTGGCGTCTACGCGGGGTCGACCGTGCGGATCCTGGGCGTTCCGGTCGGCACGGTGGACTCGGTCCAGCCAGCCGGGTCCCGCGTGAAAGTCACGATGACGCTGAATAACGGCGTCGCCGTGCCGGCAAATGCGAGTGCCGTTGTGATCGCGCCTAGCGTCGTCGCTGACCGGTACATCCAGCTAACCCCGGCCTATACGACCGGGCCGCAGCTGGGTGACGGCGCGGTCATACCGCTCTCGCGGACCGCCGTGCCGGTGGAAGTTGACCAGGTCTATGCCAGCCTGGCCAAGCTGACTGGCGCTCTGAGCGGGGCGAACAAGCAAGGTGCGCTCAGCGACTTGATCAGGACAGGGGCGGCGAACCTGAAAGGCAACGGCGCCAACCTGCGAAAAATGATCACCGAATTCGGCGGTCTGTCCAAGACTCTCGGCGATTCGTCAGGCAATCTCTTCGCCACGCTGGCCTACTTGCAGCGATTCACGACCATGCTCAAGGACAACGACGGTCAGGTACGCCAAGCAGAAAACCAGCTCGCGCAGGTCACTTCCTTCCTTGCCAGCGATCGCCGTGACCTCGCGGCCGCGATCAGCGAGCTCGCGGTGGCGCTCAACCGCGTGAAGGGCTTTATCGGCGGGAATCGCGCGCTACTCGAGTCCAACGTCGGCAAGCTGGCCACCATCACCTCGCTGCTCGTCCGCGAGCGCGCCTCCCTCGCCGAAGCGCTGGACGTCGCTCCGCTCGCGGCGGACAATCTCCTGCACGCTTACGACGCCACCTCGCGGACGCTGGTGGGTCGCGGCTACCTCGGCGAGCTGATCAGGGGCAAGACCGCCACCGGCGCTTTCACCACCGCGGACACCAGGCCATCCGGCACGGTCGCGCCGCGTGGCTCGGTTCCCGTGCCGGCGTCGCTGGTCAGATCGCTGCCGCCGCTGCCGCTGCCGAACGCGGGGACTGTCTACGCCACGCCGGAGGCGCTGCTGCGAGGCGTGCCATGAGGCGCGCCTTGACGCGAGGAGCGGCGCTGGTCGCGGCAGCCGGGCTGGTAACGGCCGGATTGGCGGGCTGCGGCTCGGGCGGCTTCAACGGCATTTACAACGTCCCGTTGCCGGGTGGCGCGAAACTTGGCAGCCATCCGTTCCATGTGACCGCAGAGTTCTCCGATGTCGGAGACCTCGTGCCGCAATCGGCCGTCATGGTCAACAACGTCGCGGTCGGGCGGGTGACCAGGATCTACCTGCCGCCGCGTAGCTGGATCGCTCACGTCACCATGATCGTCAACGGGAACGTGCGGCTGCCAGGTAACGCCATCGCTCAGGTCGCCCAGACGAGCCTGCTAGGCGAGCAGTACATCGCGCTATCTGCCGCGCCGGGCCTGCCGCCAGCGGGCACGCTGTCGGACCACTCGGTGATTCCGCTGGCCCGTACCACCAGCAACGCCACCGTCGAGCAGGTGCTCGGGGCACTGTCACTGCTTCTCAACGGCGGCGGCATCAGCCAGTTGCACGTGATCGTGACTCAGTTGAACGCAGCCCTGACCGGGAACGAGCCGGAGATCCGGTCACTGCTGGTCCGCATGCATACCGTGCTGAGCAACCTGTACATGCACCGGAAGTCGATCATGACGGCGCTCGACGGCCTGGACCGCCTGTCGGCGACCCTCGCCGCGAGGGACCGGCAGATCGGTCACGTCCTTGATGGTCTTACACCAGGACTTCAGGTGCTCGCCCAGCAGCGCGCGCAGCTTGTCACGATGCTGACGTCGCTGCACCGGCTGTCCGGCGTGGCCGTGAGCACGATCCGGGCCAGCCAGGCGAACGCGGTCGCCGACCTACGCGCGCTCGCCCCGACCCTGCGCGAGCTCGCTGACGCCGGGCAGAACCTCCCGCTGGCGCTGCAGGTGCTGCTGACCTACCCGTTCACCAACCGGGTACTGAAGGCGGTCAAGGGCGACTACATGAACGTCTACCTCAAGCTCGCGGCGGCGAAGGGCACGACGGTGATTCCGCCGATCAAACCGCCGGGCCGGAAGCGGCGGCACTGACATGCTGACCCTGGCAACCAAGGTGAAGCTGATCGCCTTCGCGGCGGTGAGCGCTCTCGTGATCGCCTTTACCGGGTTTCATTACGCGAACCTGGGCCACATCTTCGGGTCGCGCGGCTACTACGTTGTCCGGCTTGACCTCGCCAATGGCGGCGGCATCTACCCGAACGCGGACGTGACCTATCGCGGCGTATCGGTGGGGCGTGTCGGGGCGATGCGGCTCACGCGCAGCGGGATCGAGGTCGACCTCAACATCAGTGCGTCGGCACCTCCGATCCCGGCGCGGCTGCATGCCGCCATCGCTGACCTATCGGCGGTCGGTGAGCAATACGTTGACCTGCGCCCCTATGGTTCCGGCGGGCCGTACCTGGCCGACGGCAGCGTCATTCCGGTGCGCGAGACGCAGGTGCCGCTGCCCGTCACCAGCGTGTTGTCCAGCGTCAACACCCTCGCGACGTCGCTGCCGCTCGCGTCGCTGCGCGCGCTCACCACTGAGCTAGCGACAGGCTTCGGCGGGCAAGGCGGCAATCTGCAGGCGATCATCGATGGGAACCGCTCGCTGGTGAATGGCGCCTACGCGACGCTGCCGCAGACGGCGACATTGATCAGGGACGGCAAGACGGTGCTGCAGACGCAGATCGCCGAATCAGGCGCCCTGAACGCGTTCGGCGCCAATGCCCTACTGCTGGCGCGCGAACTCAAGAACTCCGATGCCAGCATCCGCCAGTTGTTTGTCGACGGATCGCAGGCGTCGGCACAGGTCGCGAAACTGCTTGCGGACTCAAGTACCAATCTTGGCATCCTGATCGCCAATCTCCTGACAACTTCCGAAGTGACGCTAACCAGGGGGAAGGCGCTGACCGAACTGTTGTCCGTGCTGCCGGCTGACGTTGCGATCGGGTCGACGGTGATCAATGGTCACGGAGCACGATTCGGCGTCGCGCTGACATTCTTCGATCCGCTGCCGTGCATTGCCGGCTACGGCGGCACCAAGTACCGCAACGGCCTGGCCACCTCCCCCGGTAGCCTGAACACCGCCGCACGGTGCTCGCTGCCTGCTAGCAGTGGCGTGGAAGTGCGCGGGGCGGCGCATGCACCATCGGGCGGCGGCGTGCCGCCAGCCGCTCAGCCCGGGCTAGCGAAGCTCCTTGGCCTCTCGCAATGACGCCAGGAGATCCGCGAGAGGAGGTGACGGCGCTGAGAAGCAGACTCCGCCGACCCCGCTGGACCAGAGATCCGCTGATCGCCGCCGGCGCCGCGCTGCTGACCGCCGCGGTGGTGTTCGCTGCCTTCTCCTGTGCGGCGTGGCTGAGTGCACCGCGCGCATCGGCGGCCGCTCCCGTCAGGGATGATGCGCTGCGTGCTGGCGAGCAAGCGGTGCTGAACTTCAACACGCTTGACTACCGCAAAGTCGAGCGCGGCCTGGCCTTGTGGGCGCAATCGTCGACAGGCGCGCTGCACCGCCAGGTGGTCGCAGGCAAGACCACCTTCGAGCAGCAGGTCAGGCAGGCACGCACGGTAACGACGGCGAAGATCCTCGATGCGGCTCTGACCAGCCTGAATATTGAGCAGGGAAAGGCCCGCATCATCGTTGCCCTGCAGATCACGGTAGTCCCGGCAAGCGGCACGCCGGTCACCAAGCAGAGCAGGCTGGCAGGAGAGCTGGACCGGACCAGGACCGGATGGAAGCTCAGCGCTCTCGGGCAGGTTCCGGTGAGCGCTGGCACACCTGGCGGCTGAGCGAGAGGAGATCCGTTGTCCGCACAGTCGGAGTCAGCTGCCAATGCGGCGCCATTGCACGCCGCGGATGACAAGGAGAGCGCCCCCACTGCGGTCGCCGATCCCGCGACGGAAGCAGGCAAGGATGCCGAGCCGAGCTCTGACCCCGGCTCGCGGCGGCGGGTTGTGGCGGCCCTGCTGGCGGCGGCGACCGTGGCCGTTGGCAGCTTCGGCATCTGGGCCCTCGTCGCAGCCCAAGGTCTGCACGCTACCGCGGCAGCTGACAATGTCGCGCTGGTCGACCGGGCTACCACTGCGGCACTGACGCGGCAGATTACGCACGCGGTCGAAACGATCTTCTCCTATAGCTACGCCGACACCGCGCGAACGAAAGTGCGCGCACAGCGACTGCTCACCGGCGGGGCGATCCGGCAGTACGACCAGTTGTTCGCGCTTGTCGAACAGCAGGCGCCGAAGCAGAAACTCGTCGTGACAACCCGGGTCACGCGCATCGGCGTGGAACTCCTGGCGGGCGGCCGCGCCCGGCTACTGGTTTTCGCAAATCAGCAGGACACCAGGGCCGGCACAGGCCAGACCAGCTACGGCGGCGCGATGTTCGCTGTCACTGCGGTCGATCAGCGCGGTGCATGGAAGATCGAGAACATCAACACCTTCACCGGCGGTACGTGATTCGCCGTCGGACCGAGATCATCCGCGAGATGCACCCGCTCGCGTGGCCCGCGAGCCGGGGGCTGGCAGGCCGAAGACCCGCCGCTTGGCTGCGTCAAGGACGGGCGCGGGCAGCATGCTAAGCAGCGCCAGCCGCCGTGCATCCTTGCCCGTGAGGTAGACCGCACGCGGGCGAGCAGTGGTCAGTGCCTTGGTGATCGTGGCGGCCGCAACATCAGGCGGGCTTCCGTTTCCCTCGCGACGGCTCATGACTTTGAGCATGTCCGCGAAGGTTGACTGGTATAGAGCGCGCCCTTCCGGGCTGGCGGCGGACATGGCGGCAGCGGCGTCGCGCGAGACTTTGTCGGCCGCGCCGCTGTTGATGGTGGCGGGCTCGACCAGCACGACGCGGATGTCCCATGGCGCGAGTTCCTGCCGGAGCGAGTCGGCCAGGGCCGTGAGGGCCGCCTTGGAGGCATCAAGCGCGCCGGCGAACGGCGGGTTGAAACGAACGCCGATCGTTCCGACGACCACGATCCGGCCGGCCGCCCGCCGCAGCAACGGCAGCATGGCCTGAGTGACCGCAAGCTGGCCAGTGGCGTTGACTTCCAGCTGCCGCCTGAACGCGTCCAGCGGCAACAGCTCAGTTGGGCAAGCCAGGCCGTAGCCCGCATTGTTGACCAGCGCGTCTAGGCCGGCTGCGGCGTGCTCGCCGATGACGGCCGCCGCGTCGCCGATCTGGCCGGCGTTGGTGACGTCAAGCGTCACGGGAGTGAGCTCTCGGCCGGCAGCATCGCGGACTAGCTGGTCGCCGTCGGCTGCCTTTCTGATTCCTGCGTAAACATGATGGCCAGCTGCTGTGAGACGCAGCGCGGTCGCCCGGCCGATGCCGGATGATGCGCCCGTGACAAGGGTGTGCTTGCGCGTGCAGTTCATGGCTCCTCGGCAACAAATTGTAGGTTGGCCGGAGCCTGTCCAAAGTGGGGGACGCCATTCGTTGTCTTGATGCAAGGGCTCCAACAACCTGATTCATGGAGGTAGCTGTGAACAGCGACCCGACGATGACGCGGGCTGCATCAGACCACCTCGGCGCCGAGGCGCTACCGCCGGTGGTGGACCGCGCGACCTGGCAAGCCAAGCTCGATGACCTGCTGGTCAGGGAAAAGGCGCACACCAGAGAAGGCGACGCGATCGCGGCAACCCGCCGTCGGCTGCCCATGGTGGAGGTAGATCCGACCATCCCGCTGATCGGGCCGGACGGCCCGGTGCCGCTCGTGGATGTGTTCGAGGGCCGGCGTCAGCTGGTCGTCTACTTCCACATGTGGCACGACGGCCGGCCCGCCGAGCACCAGTGCGAGGGCTGCACGTTCTTCAACGGCCAGGTGCGCGAGCTGTCGTACCTGCACTCGCGCGACGTCACCTACGCGACCTTCTGCCAGGGCCCGATCGAGGAAAGCTTGGCCTATCGCGACTTCATGGGCTGGGACTTTCCCTGGTACTCCGCAGGAGAGTCCGCCGATGCCCTGCTCGCCGGCCGGTGGTTCGGCTTGCTGGTCAGCTACCTGCGCGACGGGGACCGGGTGTTCGAGACGTACTGGACGAGCGGCCGCGCAGCCGAGGCGATGTCGCCGAGCTATCCGCTCCTGGACATGACCGTCTACGGCCGCCAGGAAGTCTGGGAGGACTCGCCTGCCGGCTGGCCGCAGCGGTTCCGCACTGATGGCGATCAGTTCCGTACCGACGGGCGCCCCACCGCACAGTGGTCCAGGCTGGCTGCCGGTCATTCCGACGCACTCGGAGCGGCAGGTCGAGCCGGCGCCTGAGGCGATCTGGCACGGGCACGAGCTCCCGCGCATCAGTTCGCGGCAGCGAGAAGGACAGCGCCGTCGAGGGGATCACGCGCCGATCTGACGACGGTGATCCCGCATCGGGCCGCCTTGTGCATGGCCTGAGTAACCGATGCGCGGGCTGCTTGGCTCGCCCAGACGCCACCGCTGAGAGCTACTTGGACGTGCGGCGCTTCCGGCAGGTACTGCTCGATATGCATAACTGCGCTCGCAGCTAGCGCGGTCATCTCAGCGTCCAGAACGCTCACCGCCCAGGAAACCTGTTCTTCGGCGGCAGTCGTGAGGAGCGGAGCGGCGCGCGCGAGCAGCGGCGCCGGGTTGATGGCAGCGTGGACAGCGTCCACCACTGCTCGCCAGTCACTGGTGCCGAATATCCGGCCGATCTCGTCGGCCAACGATGCAGGTGCGTTCCGCGGATCGGCGACGAAGTGCTCCAGAGCAGCCCGGCCTAGCCGTGCGGCAGAACCGTGATCGCCGAGAATCCAGCCGCGACCGCCGGTGACGCTGAAGCTTCCGTCCTCGGTCTGGCTGCAGACAACCGAGCCGGTGCCTGCAACGATGCACACGTCGGTGCCCTCTGGCGCTGCCATGACGCACGCGGCGTAGTCCGGCAGCACCCAGACATGCGCGTCAGGGAACCGCTCCACTAGCAATTTCTCGATCTGCGCCCGCCGGGCTGCATGCCTGGTTCCAGAGACGCACGCGGCCACCCGGGCAGGCGGCGGGCAACCGGCCAGGGCTGCGTGATAGCTGGCCAGCAACGTCTCCTCGTCGGCCATGACGGGATTGCCGGCCCCGCCGGCGCCTCGATGGACCGTTGTGCCAAGCCTGACAGCCCTGGCGCGCGTGCTCGACCCGCCGGCGTCGATCCCGAGGACAACATCCGGCTGCCGGTCTCGGCCTGGTCTGGGAGGTCTGTTCAGCGATCCAATACACCTGCAATCAATTGCCTTACCGGCGCGGCCTGGACATGGCCGACATGCCAGGTGCAGGCGACTCCCACGGCTGCGACACGGCCGGTTGCGAGGAGGGCAGCAATACAGTCCGCAAGTTGCGCTGTCGTTTCGCCGCCGGGCGCGGGATAACGCAGCCCCGCCACCTCACCCGGATCCAGCACGTCCAGGTCGACGTGCACGTACAGCGGTACGTCCGGCAGATCCGCGGCAACCGCCGCGGCGACGTCCTTCTGCTTGATCGCCGACGTAGCGAGGTAGCTCACTTCCGGCGGATCCAGATCACGGGCGCCCACCAGGAGTATCTGATCTTCTGGCACGGGCCGCAGGCTGAGCTTCGCGGTGATCAGTTCAGGCTGGTACCCGGCGAGCAGCCTGAGCGGCATACCGCCGAGGTAGCCAGACGCGCTGGTCTCCGGCGTCTGCACGTCTCCGTGCGCATCGAACCAGACGATGCCGACGTCGCGCCCGGCGTGCTGCAGGCCGGCCACGATGCCGAGAGCCGTGCAGCAGTCACCGCAGACGACGACCGGGCGGGTGCCTTCCGATGCCGAGGCGGACACCGCACGCGCGACCGCCGTGTACAAAGTCGCCAGCCGATCCCAAGCACCGCCGTGCGGCAGCTCGGCTGTGATCACCTGGTCGGGGCGCAGCACGAGGTCCAGGCCGGGCAGGTGCTCGTCCAGATGGTAAGGAACCGCGATGGCAGTCACGCTCCGGACCTTAGCGTCATCTGTCCAAGGGAGGATTGCTCGATCGTCGTATGGTCGTCAGAGCTGCCTAGCCAAGGATGTCAGTGATGAAGTACATGATGTTCGTCGTGGCGGACCCGGCCGCAGCCGCCGAGGCTGAGCCATCAGAGGACGACCTGACCATCGAGCAGTGGCTGGCCGATGTCGAGGCCCGTGGCAAGCGGATCATCGGGGACGCCCTCCGCCCGGTCAGCGAGGCCGTCACGGTAAGAGTCAGCCGCGGTGAGGTGCTGGTCGCGGACGGGCCGTTCAGCGAGACGAAAGAGTGGATCGCCGGATTCGACATCCTGGAGTGCGAGGACCTGGACGAGGCCATCGCGATCGCTGCCCGTCACCCGCAAGCTAACGGCGGCAAGCTCGAGCTCCGCCCGTTTTGGACTGACGACTGAGCCGATGAGACGACTTCCAAGCCATGTCAGTACATTCTGAGCATGGCGGTGGCTGCGGTCTTCTTCGATGTTGACGGGACGCTGGTGACCGGCAGGAGCTCTGGAGAGTACCTTGCCAGTTTCCTTGGCCATCAGGATGTAGTCGCCGCCAGGTACGCGGAATGGGACGCCGGGCTGATTGACAGCGCGGCGGTCGAGGTTGTTGACGCCCAAGGCTGGGCTGGTGCCTCGCATGATGCGGTGTGGGGGTGGCTCGAAGGCCTGCCGCTTGTTGACGGTATCCCGGACGTGCTCGATTGGTGCTCCCGGAATGACGTGCTCGCGGCTCTGGCCACGCTCGCATGGGAGCCGGTTGGCTCGTACCTGTGCGAGGTCTACGGTTTCGCGGCCAGTTGCGGTCCGCGATTGGAGTTTGCCGACGGCCACTTCACTGGCAAGGTCGCGGCAGGTTTCAGCGAGTTCGCGAAACGCGACTTCGCCAGGGACCTCGCCAGCGCCGAAGGCCTCTCGCTGGACAAATGCGCAGCCATTGGCGACAGCAGGTCGGATGTACCGCTGTTCCGCGACGTCGGCTTCGCGGTGGCTTTCAATGGCGACGAGTACCTGACGGACGTTGCGGACCTGCAGCTGTCTGGCAATGATCTCCGCGTGGTCCTGCCAGCGCTCGAAGCTTGGCTACCCGGTCTAGTTGCGGAGGGTAACGCTCGCCGGCGTGCATGACGCCGATGGCATCATCTGGTTCGCCATGCTGATCAGCGCCGCGCACCTGGCGCTCTGGAGCGGGTGACTCTTACGGGCTGACGCCGCGATCAGGTTGTGCGCGGCACCCGGCGGTTCTTCCGCTGCTCAAGTTCTTCATCGTCCAAGAACGTCAGCATGGGCTTACCAGGGTCGCAGAGCATCGTGACCG
>DATELR010000344.1:0-4144 GCA_035276345.1 Streptosporangiaceae bacterium
GCCGAAGATACTGGCCGTACTCAGGCGCGAGCAGGTGCCTGCGACGTTCTTCGTGGTCGGAGCTCATGCGGCCAGTGACCCGTCGATCGTGCGCGCCGAGCTAGCCGCGGGCGACGAGGTTGGCTCGCACACCTATACCCACGCGAACCTCGCGTGGGCGGGGTGGCGGCTGCCACTCGAACTGACCCTCACGCAGAACGCGCTCGCTGGCGCGGCCGGAGTCAGGACGAGACTGCTGCGTCCGCCATATAGCAGCGTTCCAGACGCGCTGACGGAAGCGGACTGGCTGGCGTACCGCCGGGCCGCCAGCTTCGGCTATCTCGTGGTTCTGACCAGCACCGACACAAAGGACTGGGCCAGACCAGGCGTCTCGGAGATCGTGGCGAACGCGATTCCGCGCCACGGCAAGGGCGCCATCATCATGCTGCATGACTCCGGCGGCAACAGGCGCGAGACTGTCCGGGCGCTGCCGCTGATCATCAGCAAGCTCAAGGACCGGGGATATCGGTTCGTGACAGTCACCGAGGGGTTGCACCTGCCGAACGCCGATGTGCCTGCGACACCTGAGCAGCGCCTCGCCGGCACCGCGCTCGTGCTGAGTCAGCAGGCCGCCGACCACGTGATCAGCGCGCTGGCCGCGTGCCTGATCGTCGCGAGCGCCTTGCTGATCGTGCGCATCCTCGCGCTCGTCACGTTCGCGCGCCGGCACCACCGCCGCATGAGGCCACAGCGCATGCCGCCGAACTGGCGCCCGCCAGGTGTCTCCGTTGTCATTCCCGCGTTCAACGAGGCGGCGGGGATCGCGGCGACCGTTTCATCAATAATTGCCAGCGACTATCCCGGCGAGCTTGAGGTGATAGTGGTCGACGACGGCTCCACGGACGGTACTGCGGACATCGTTCGGGCGCTGCGCTTGCCAGACGTGCGGGTGATCAGGCAGCTGAACTCCGGGAAGCCAGCCGCGCTGGACCGCGGCATAGCCGAGGCCTGGTTCGACATCCTCGTCCTGGTCGATGGCGACACGATCTTCGCCAGGGACTCGCTGCTTCGCCTCGCGCTGCGGATGCGCGACCCCGACGTGGGGGCGGTCAGCGGCAACACCAAGGTGGCTAACCGGCACGGGTTGCTAGGACGCTGGCAGCACCTTGAATACGTGATGGGCTTCAACCTGGAACGCAGGATGTTCGACATCCTCGGCACGATGCCAACAGTGCCTGGCGCGATCGGTGCCTTCAAACGGGCCACGCTCGCCGACGTTGGCGGCCTGAGCTCGAGCACGCTGGCCGAGGATACGGATCTGACCATGGCGATCTGTCGCTCGGGGTGGCGGGTGGTGTATGAGCCGCGCGCTCTGGCCTGGACGGAAGCACCCAGCACGCTCCGCCAGCTCTGGCGGCAGCGATACCGATGGTGCTACGGGACCATGCAATCGATGTGGAAGCACAAGCGAGCGGTCATTGAGCACGGCCCTTCTGGCCAATTCGGCCGCCGATGCTTGCTCTACCTGGCCTTTTACCAGATCCTGATGCCGCTGATGGCACCTGTCGTCGATCTGGCGGCGGTCTACGGCCTGATTTTCCTGAATCCCGTGAGCGTCGCGGCGTTCTGGCTGGGCTTCAACGCGCTCCAGGCCTTTGCCTGCGGCTATGCGCTGCGACTAGACCGAGAGCGGCTCAGGACGCTGTGGGCACTTCCGTTGCAGCAAGTTGTCTACCGACAGCTCATGTACCTGGTGACGATTCAGTCGGTGATGACCGCACTGCTGGGCGCCAGGCACCGCTGGCAGGCAATCACCAGGACAGGCGTTTTCGGCGGCGGGCGTGCGGCGCGCCGGCCACGTGTGCCAGTGCGTGGCTGAGCTAAGCGAAGTTCTTGGCGATGTCGGCTGCCGCCTCTTCGCCGTAGGCCGCTGCGAACCTGTGCGCGAGCGGCTCGGGCACTAGCTGGTACTCCTGCGTGCCCGTGGTCTCAAGCACGTGCGCGGCGACCATGTTGCCGAGTTGCGCGGCGCGCTCCAGGGAAAGTCCCCAGGACACCGCGGCGAGGAACCCGGACCTGAACGCATCTCCGGCACCCGTGGGCTCCCTCGGTTCGACCTCCGGGACGGCCGGAACGACGATCGGCGGATGGCCCGCCCGGTCGATCCGTGCGCCTTGAGCGCCAAGCGTCGTGACACGCACGCCGACCCTGTCATTCAGCTCGTCGGTCGACCAGCCCGTCTTGTGCTCGGTGAGCGTGGCCTCGTACTCGTTGCAGAACAGGTACTCAGCGCCCGTCATCAGCGCCCTGACCTGCTCACCGTCCAGCCTGGCGAGCTGCCAGGAGGTGTCAGCGGCGAACGGGATCTGACTGGAGATGCACTGCTTGGTGAAGGCCAGCATCGCGTCTGGGTCACTCGCGCCGATCAGCGCCAGGTCGACCTGGCCCGCTAGCTCGCCGAGGTCGATCTGCCTGTCCTCGGCCATTGCGCCTGGATAGAACGAGGCGATCTGGTTCATGTCGGCGTCGGTAGTGCCGATGAACCTGGCCGTATGGTGCTGCTCGGACTCGCGCACAGCGCTCGTGTCGACGCCGTGCTCCTCGAGCCACTGACGGTAACCAGCGAAATCGCTCCGCCCTGCCGTGCCGACCAGCAGCGGCCGCAGGCCGAGGCAGCCGAGCCCGAACGCGATGTTGGCGGCCACCCCGCCTCGCCTGATCACAAGCGTGTCGACGAGGAAGGAGAGGGCGATCTTGTCGAGCTTGTCTGGCATCAGCTGCTCGACGAACCGGCCAGGGAAGGTCATCAGGTGGTCGGTGGCGATCGACCCGGTCACTGCAATGCGCACGGCGGTCCTTCTGGGCTGCACTGGTGCACGGACTGAGGAAAACAGACCCAGGTTACAGGCTGGCGCCGGACCGCAGAACTATGCCTGCGTAAGCGTCTGGCCGGCGTTGCGTGCAACGCCGGCCAGCATCAGGACCGATTAGTGGAAGGAATCTCCGCAGGCGCAGGACCCCGTCGCGTTCGGGTTGTCGATCGTGAAGCCCTGCTTCTCGATCGTGTCGACGAAGTCGATGGTGGCGCCGGACAGATACGGGCCGCTCATCTTGTCGGTCACGACCTGAACGCCGTTAAAGGTCTTGACGATGTCGCCGTCGATCTCGCGCTCATCGAAGTACAGCTGATAGCGCAGGCCAGAACAGCCCCCTGGCTGAACCGCGATCCGCAGCCGGAGGTCATCACGGTCCTCCTGGGCCAGCAGGCTGCTGACCTTGGAGGCGGCAACCTCGGTGAGGATGACGCCCTGAGCCGTCACGTCGTCCTGAACTGTCATCTGGTTAGCTCCCGTAGTCAAGGGTGCCGCGCTGCGCACGGCAGGTCCATGCACCTTCCAACGATATGCCCGGCGGCCGCATTCCGCTGCCAGCGCCTCCGTTCTCGCCATCCGCGCCGTGACCGCAAATCGGACGGGCCGGGTGAACGCGAGGCGAACAGCCGGGGTATCCTGATCCTATCGTCAGTTCGACGATAAGTCGCCGGAGTGGTGGTCACTATGTCCAGGTCGCTAGGTCAGCTCACCGTCACATCTCCCGCGCCGGGCGGCGATCCTGACGCAGGACCCGGACCGCACCTGCCCCTGTTCGTGCTTGGCACCGAAGCCGACGAGCACAGTGAGCGGGGCGTTTCCTGTCCTGGAGAGCTGCCGTCCCCCTCCGATCCCGCCCTGGTACGTCGCGCTGAGCAGGCCAGGGATGAGCTCGGAGACCGCGCCTTCATCCTCGGTCACCACTACCAGCGCGATGAGGTCATCGCATTCGCCGACGTCACCGGCGACTCGTTCAAGCTGGCCAGGGAGGCGGCGGCGCGTCCGGCCGCAGAGTACGTGGTCTTCTGCGGCGTGCATTTCATGGCAGAGTCCGCCGACATCCTTACCTCCGATTCGCAGCAGGTCGTGCTGCCCGACCTGGCCGCTGGTTGCTCGATGGCCGATATGGCCACCTACACCCAGGTCGAGGAGTGCTGGGAGGCTCTGGAGGACCTTGGCGTGGCCGATGACGTTGTTCCCGTCACGTACATGAACTCCTCCGCAGATATCAAGGCTTTCACCGGCCGACACGGCGGGACAGTCTGCACGTCGTCGAACGCACAGCGAGCGCTCAG
>DATELR010000345.1:0-11972 GCA_035276345.1 Streptosporangiaceae bacterium
CAACGGCGGTCTCGCGCATCGCGGTCACGTCCGCAAGGCCGAGGCCGACTGCAGACAGGACGCCGGCCAGCGGATGGATGAGGACGCTGCTTACACCGAGAATGTCGGCGACCGCGCACGCGTGCTGGCCGCCCGCCCCGCCGAACGTGGCCAGCACGTACTCGGTGACGTCGTAGCCGCGCTGGACGGAGATCTTCTTGATCGCGTTCGCCATGTTGGCCACCGCGATCTCGATGAACCCTGAGGCGACCTGCTCGGCGGAAGGTGCGCTGCCGGTCGCTGCCTCGATCTCCGCAGCTAGCGACCCGAACTTGGCGGTCACGACGGCACTGTCAAGCGGCTGGTCACCCTCAGGTCCGAAGACGTGGGGGAAGTACACAGGCTGTATCCGCCCTAGCATGACATTGGCATCGGTAACGGTGAGCGGACCGTTAGCCCGGTAGCAAGCTGGCCCCGGGTCGGCTCCGGCCGAGTCGGGGCCGACGCGGTACCGGCTCCCGTCGAAATGGAGAATGGATCCTCCGCCGGCCGCGACCGTGTGAATTCTCAACATCGGTGACCGCATCCGCACGCCGGCTATCTGCGTCTCGTACTGCCGTTCAAGTTCCCCGGCGAAGTGCGACACATCGGTGGATGTGCCGCCCATGTCGAAGCCGATCACCTTGCCGAACCCGGCGGCCTGCGCCGTCCTGGCCATGCCGACGATCCCGCCGGCCGGCCCGGACAAGATGGCGTCCTTGCCACGGAACAAGCGGGAATCTGTGAGGCCGCCGTTCGACTGCATGAACTGCACCCTGACGTCGCCAAGTTGCGAGGAGACATATCCCACATAGCGTGCGATAATCGGTGAAAGGTACGCATCTACCACAGTCGTGTCGCCTCTCGGCACGAGCTTCATGAGCGGGCTCGTCGCGTGCGACTCCGAGACCTGAGTGAAGCCGATGCCCCTGGCGATCGCGCCGATCAGCTGTTCGTGGACTGGATAGCGGTAAGCGTGCATGCACACCACTGCCGCCGAGCGGAAACCGTCACCGTATGCGGCACGCAGGTCACGCTCGACCGCCGCCTCGTCGAGGGGGCGAATCACTTCGCCACGCGCCCCGATCCGCTCGTCGGCCTCGATAACCCTCGTGTACAACAATTCGGGCCGGACGATGTGCCGCTCGAAGATCTTCGGCCGGTCCTGGTAGGCGATGCGCAGGGAATCGCCGAAGCCTGCCGTGATCACCAGGACCGTCGGCTCTCCCTTGCGCTCGAGCAGCGCGTTCGTCGCGATCGTCGTTCCCAGGCGGACCGACCGGATCTGGTCCGCTGGAATGGCTGCACCGACTGGTACTTCGAGGAGTTGCCTGATGGCCTCAACGGCCGGATCGGCATACCGTCCCGGATTCTCCGAGAGCAGTTTGTGCACGGCGAGCCTGCCGTCTGGGCGCCTCGCGACGACGTCAGTGAATGTTCCGCCGCGGTCGATCCAGAAATCCCAGCCCGTCGCCATATGCTCAACTTAGGCCGCGCGGAACCCGGCCATGCACTGCAACCAGGTACACACGAGCTTGTGCGGTTGAGGTGTTCAACCAGTCGGCTCCTGTGGCAGATCACGGAGCATCCGCCTGATGGCCTTGGGATCGCTTCCGGCCGAGTGCAGGGTGTCGATCAGAGCATGGACGACATCGTGCCTGGGCATCCCGATGTCAAGCATGCGCTGAGCAGCTTCCCACAGTTCGGGCGGATCGCCGTGCCAGAGCCGCTCGGCTAGCCTCGCGTGGCGGTCGATGTGCTTGTCACTGACCCGGCCTCCCGGGTAGTCGTGGTCAGCTTCGAGCAGGAGCCGCCGATCCGCCGGATTGGCCGGGTCGAGCGCGGTCAGATCGGTGCCGCGGAACGTGCCCTCAAGCACTCCGAACGCGAAAGCGCGCCGCGGCAGCGCCTCGAGGTCACGATCGGGCAGGAGCCGCCCGACGAGATCGGGCTTGAGGCCGAATGACGCGGGGTCCCGGTAGACCCTGATGAACGTCGGCATGGCGTCGAAGACCGCGTCCAACGTCTTCCCGACGGCGTTCTGGTCGAGGCCTGACTTAGCGCCCGCCCAGCGCGCCCACGCGACGAGCACATGCGGCATCGCATGCTGCTCGGCGGGAATGAGCATGATCTTGCGAGGCAGCCAGTCCAGCAGGAACGTTTCGGCCTTGGCCGGGCTGACTCGCAGTGGCCGGCCGAAGTCCTGGTCGCAGCCGTAGTCCACGATGTGGTCGGCGCAGCGGCTGGCCGCCTTGATGTCGGAGAGGTCCTCCGCCTCGTCCGAAGCGAGGAACTCGGCGACGAGCATGGCCCGGCGATCACGGCGCCAGGACGTCCGGCGGGACGCTCCTGGACCGATCAGGCCCTGGCTCGCGGATGCGGACCGGCCGTTCCTGCTCCTGGCCGGGTGACTCACGGCCGGATCTTTCGTGGCGACATGATCGCTGGTCGCCCGGTCCCGGCCGGGACGATCGCCCGCTGCGGTGGAGGCCCGCCGGCCCGACGGCGCGGCGGTCGCGAGACTGCGGACCGCGGCTGGCGTGGGCGCTGTCCCGTTTGCCTGAGCTGGCGGGAGCGTGCGGATCCGCGCCCTGATGAAGGCGTGGTACGAGGGGAACGACGTGCTGACACCCGGCTCGGCGACTGTTTCGGTCACTGCGAGTGCTGACTCGAGCAACCTTCTGGCGTCAGGAGCGTCGACCAGGCTGAACGTGCCGCGCGGGCTATCCGGCTCGCCGAGGTTGTGGCAATAGTCAAGGAGCTTGCCGACCTGGGAAGTCACCCAGCCGTCGGTAATCATGCCGCCGGCGTTGTAATCAACTACGACGACGAGCGCGTGCTCGTCGCGACCGGCATAGCTGAAAACGCAGATCACCTCGTCGCGATCGCCAAACGCGTCGGTGTTCACGTAGCACTCAGCGGCCACGACCGCGCCAGCGCGCTCGGCCCATCCTGGCCGGGCGACACCTCGCTCCATCAGCTCAAGAGCGGCGTGCTCGGCCTTAATCGCCTGCCGTTGCGTGCCGAGGCACGCGATGCCAGACAGCAGCGCCAGTGCCGCCGGGCTACCCTGGTCGGCGGCGAATCCCACGAGGCCCTCGCCGACCAGCTGCTCGACGTCGGTTGCGCGCCTGACCGCCAGTCCGTTCTTCGTGCCGCGTCCTGGTTGTTGCCGCCACCAGGTACCGAGCAGCTCGCTGACCATGAGCTCCGCATCGAGCGGGCTGCGCACGGCCAGAAGTTCCCTGGCAGCGCGGAGCATCTCAGCAAACAGCGCATTGGCCGGTTGCGGCACGACGCCGCGAACTAGCCTTCCGGCAGAGCCGGAGCGGCCCGAGCCACTGGGGGAATCGGCGCGTCTGCTCGGCGGGCTCATTTTCCTAGCTTTTCAGATCGGGTCGCGGCCATGCCACGCTTGCGCTCGGCGCGCCGCCAGGCGAATGGCAGCGCACGGCCGAGATTACCCCGCATACTGCTCCGGCGTGGGTCAGCTTGGGACTAAGACCACAATCTGATAGATGCCGCCGTCGTCGCGATAACTCGCTAGAAGTATGGTTACGCCGAGTATGCTGACACCCGGTGCGGGTGGGCGACGTGCCCGTCAGTACCTTCGCGGTCGTGCGGCCAGAAGTGCCAGCAGTCCTCCAATAATTGGGACATAATGCCGGTTAGCGGTGCCTGCCTGGCGCGGCAGAGTGCAAGCCGGCGCCGACGGCGACAACTGCGAGGAGTAGCGGCTATGCGGCGCGGCCTGCGGCAGCACCTGATGCACAGCGGGGGACTAGCGGGGGCCGGATCGATGGAGGTCGCCTCGCCATGGCCGTGACGGGTTACCGAGACAAGCCGCGCAGTTCGGCGGCTGGCCTGGCGTTCAGGCTCACTGGCCTGCTGGCGGTCGCCCTGGTGGCCGCCAGTTGCGGGCTGACCACCCAAAAGGCGGCGGGTAACACGCCGACCTCTGGCGGAACGGCTACCTACGCGCTGCCGCCGAATGCCAACATTGACTACATTTTCCCGTTTACGCCTGGTCAGTACTTCACGGTGGTGAACACCGACAATCTGCAGTACATGCTGTACCGGCCCTTGTACTGGTTCGGCGACAAAGGCCAGCCTTTCCTGAGCCCCAGGCTGAGCCTCGCGAAGCCGCCGCAATACAACGGGCAGACGGTCACCATCAAGCTGAAGCCGGGCTATCGCTGGTCCAACAATGAGCGCGTGACTGCCCAGGACGTGCTGTTCTGGATGCACATGATGAAGGAGGTTGTCGCCCACTCGACCAGCACCGTGAACTGGGGCGGTTACGTGCCGGGCGACTTCCCTGACAACGTCACGGACATCCAGGCTCACGGCCAGGACGAAGTGACGATGAAGATCATCGGCAAGTACAGCCAGCGCTGGTTCACCTACAACGAGCTCAGCCAGATCACGCCGATGCCGATGGCCTGGGACAAGACCGGCGCAGACGAGAAGAGCAATTGCACCCAGCGGCCTGGTGACTGCCTGGCCGTATTCCGGTACCTGGACGGCTTGTCGAGGAACCGGAGCACCTGGGCCCGGTCACAGCTGTGGAGCGTTGTCGACGGACCCTGGAAGCTGACAAACCGCGATTCTCAGGGCGCGCTCACGTTTGCCTTTAACGACAGCTACTCGGGGCCGGTGCCACCGCATCACATCACCGGCTTCAAGGAATTGCCCTTCACCTCTGAGGAAGCCGAATACAACGTGCTTGCCGCCGGCGGTGCCAACGGTATCGACGTCGGCTACTTGCCGACGGTGAACGCGCCAGTACCGCCGCCCGGCAAGCAGGTGGGGCAGAACCCGGTTGCCGGATACCATCTGCAGCCGCTGTACACCTGGGGCCTGAGCTACTTCCCTTACAACTTCAGCAGCTCCAATCCGCAGCTCTCGATCATCAAGCAGCAATACGTCAGGCAGACCATCCAGCTGCTGGAGAATCAGGCCTCGATCATCCAGGGGCCGCTGCACGGTTACGGCCACGTCACCCCAGGTCCGGTCGGTGGGTTCCCCGTCACGCCGTACTTGTCGCCGAAGGCTAGGAAGGGCGACCCGTACCCTTACGACCCTGCCGAGGCCAAGCATCTGCTGGATAGTCATGGCTGGCAGCTGGGACGGAACGGGGTGGCATACTGCGCGCAGCCGGGCAGCGGCGGAGCTCAGTGCGGGCAAGGCGTAGGCCGCGGAGAGGAGCTCAAGTTCAAGCTCTTGTACGCGACCGGCGAGGCGTGGCTGGAATCCGCCATGCTGCAGCTGAAGTCCAACGCCCAACAGGTCGGCATCGAGATAGACCTGGTGCCGATGACCTTCAACGGGGTCCTGGCCAGGGTCTACGGCCAGGACTGCTCGGGCGCGGGATGTCAATGGCAGATGGCCGACTGGGGACAGGGCTGGAGCTACGTCCCTGACTACCTGCCGACCGGCGATGAGCTCTTCCAGACCGGGTCAGTCGGCAACCTGGGCCAGTACAGCGATCACCACAACGACGACCTGATCAAGAAGACGCTGACAAGCTCGGACATGCACTTGATGTGGAACTGGCAGAACTACCTGACCGGCCAGCTGCCGGTGGTGTTCCAGCCCGATGCGCCTGCCGCGCTCGTGGAGAGCGTCGACAACCTGCATATAGGCAAGCAGAGCCCGACCCTGGCCATCAACCCGGAAGAGTGGTACTTCCTGCGGTGAGTCACGAGCGTCGCGCGCTGCGGGCCGATTCCGGGCGCAGGCTCTTGTGACCATGTTCCTGCTCAGGCGCTTGCTGCAAGCAGCAGTCGCGCTCGTGCTCATCAGCATGATCGTTTTCGGGTTCTTGTGGCTGCTGCCAGGTGGACCGCAACAAGCGATGCTCGCAGGAGCCGGCGCTGGTGCGCCGCTGAGTGCGCTGCGCCGCGACTACGGCTTCGGCAGCCCGTTCGTACTCGAGTACCTGCACTGGCTCGGCCAGGTGCTGCACGGGAATCTCGGCTACTCCTATGTGGAGAACGTCAGCGTGGGCTCGCTGCTCGCGGCGAGCCTGCCGCGCACGCTGACGCTCACGCTCACCGCGACCACGATCGGCATGGCCGTCGCCATCCCGGCAGGCCTCGCACAGGCGCTCAGGAAGGACACGAGGGCTGACCGGCTGGCGAGGGCGCTGTCCTACGTCGGCTACGGCATGCCGTCGTTCTTCCTTGGATCGATCCTGATCCTCATCTTCGCAGTCCGCCTGCACTGGCTCGGAGCTGAAGGCCCGCAAGCACCAGGCATCGCCGGCGTGCTGACAGACTGGCGTGATCTGACCCTGCCCGTGCTTACCCTCGCGGTCGTCACGGTGGCGACGTTCTCTCGCTACGTCCGCACCGCGGCGATCGACAGTCTCGGGCACGATTACGTCCGCACGGCACGGGCCAGCGGAGCCGGGCCTGGCCTCGTCGTCGGACGGCACGTGCTGCGGAACTCACTGATCCCGGTGATAACGCTGGCAGGGCTTAGCATCCCCCGGATCCTGGCGGGAGCCCTCGTGGTCGAGAGCTTGTTCAACATCCAGGGGATCGGCTGGCATCTGTGGCAGGCCGCGCAGAAGCACGACTTTCCCGTGCTACTTGGATTCATCTTGGTTATCGGCACCGGGGCCGTGATCGGCTCGCTGCTGGCCGACGCAGCGTACGTTGTCGCTGATCCGCGGATCAGGCACGGCCGCTCGTGACCGGCAAGCACGCGGCGCCGTCTCGCTGGGTGGTGGAGCGGCGCACTTCCTCCGGCTGGCCAGAGGTGCCGCCCACGGCGGCGGCAGGGCTGATCATGATCGCGGCGCTCGCCTTGTTCTGCTTCGCCGGTCCGCTCTTTTATCATCCCGACCTGACCAGGGTGAATCTGATGAGCGGCAATCACCCTCCCGGCGCAAGTCACCTGCTCGGAACCGATGCGAACGGGTTTGACATCGTTGGCTTGCTGATGCACGGCGGTCAGCTGTCGCTCGAGGTCGGGATCGCGGCTGGCCTGCTCGCCGCCATTATCGGCGCAGCGTGGGGAGCTGTGGCGGGCTACGTCGGCGGAGTAGTCGACGCCGTCATGATGCGACTCGTCGACGCAGCCATAGCGATACCGACGCTGGTCCTGCTGCTCCTGCTCAGCGCCATCTACACACCGTCGCCGGCGGCCCTCATCCTCGTTATAGCCGCGACCTCCTGGCTAAGCACCGCGCACCTGGTCAGGGGGGCCGCTCTGACGCTGCGCAGCAGGGAGTTCGTGCAGGCAGTCCGGAGCATGGGAGGCGGCCAGGTTCGCACCATCGCACGTCACATCGCACCGAACGCCTTCGGCGTGATCTTGGTAAACGTCACCTTCCAAGTCGCAGACGCCATCCTCGTCCTGGCGACACTCAGCTACCTCGGGCTCGGAATCCGGCCGCCGTCGTCGGACTGGGGCGACATGATCGCGGGCGGGATCCAGTACATATCCAACGGATACTGGTGGGAGATCTACCCGGCGGGCATCGCGATCATCCTGGCCGTCGTGGCGTTCAACCTGCTCGGGGACGGCCTGAGCGACAGTTTTGACCGGTCGAGGCAATTCCGCTGACAGCGTGGGTGGCTAGTCTGGAAGGCAAGGCCGGCCCTGCACAGGTTCGCAGCGGCTAGCCGAAAGTCGGTTCCGTCGCAGATAGCAGGCCTTTGGCCTGTGATGCCGCTAGCCTTCTTGTGTTGGACGTCGCAGGGAAGAGGCTCGTCCGTAGTGAATACAGCGACTTCGGCGTACGCCGCCGAGCCGCCGCGGCCAAGTTCTGCGGCATGTGACGCGGCGATGCTCGACGCCCTGCTCGCCCAGTCGCCGGTTGCGTCTGCCTTCATCGACACTGACCTCAGGTTGCGCAGGGTCAGTCGCCTGCTCGCGGAAATGCTCGGCCGGCCAGCCGCCGAGCAAGTCGGTCATACGCCCGCTGAGGTGTGGTCGCCGTCCCTCGCGGCGAGCGCCGAGTCCGCCGTGCGCAAGGTGATCGCCGACGGTTTGCCGGTGAGCGATGGTTTGCCAGGCGCGGTGGTTGCCGGACTGGACGCCGTTTCGGGCAACGGCCGGCAGATCGCGTTGACCTGGCATCCTGGCCTGGCGCAAGACGGCACGGTCACCGGCGTCACGATGATCGCCCAGGACCTGAGCGGCGAAAGCGGTTCGGCTGAGGCCGTCCGCAGGACCCGTGAGCGGTACCGGTCGCTGGTACAGGCGGGCAATCAAGTGGTCTGGGTCACGAACCCGGCTGGCGAGGTGGCCGAGGATTCGCCCGAGTGGCGCTGGATCACCGGGCAGTCGCTCGAGGACTACCTGGCCGACGGCTGGCTTGCCGCGATCCATCCGAACGACAGGGACAGGATCGAGCGGGACTGGCGGGACTGCATCGGGTCAGGAACCGTATTCGACGCCAGCTACCGCGTCCGCACCAAGACAGGGTCCTACCGCCATTACGACGTGCGTGCTGTCCCGATCGAGCGCGACGGCGCAATCATCGAATGGATGGGGGCCAGCACCGACGTTACCGGTCAGCGCGAGGCGGACGAGATGCGCGGGCGGCTGACGGAACAGCTCTCCGCCGCCGCCCTTCGCACATCGCGGCTGCAGCAGGCGACGTCCTTGCTAGCCGAGGCGCTGTCGGTCAAGGAAGTGCTGACAGTCATCACGGAGGTCGGGCGGTCGGCCATTGCCGCGGACCGCGCCGCAGTCGGCATCGTGGTCGGCAACGACCGGCTGAGGATGCGGGTGGTGAGCGCCGAGGCGCCGGACGCCGGGCCCGGAGAGGTCGCAAGTGAGGTGCCGGTCGATGCGCCGAGCGTGATGTCCGCCGCGATCTTCTTGCGCCGCTCGCTCGTGTTCAGCAGTCCGGACAGCTTGCGGCGGCACTTCGACGCTGACGAGGGCGAGCTGCTGCTGCAGCACAATGACGAGCAGGCCTGGGTGGGCCTTCCGCTGACCACCTCCGGCGCTCCGCTGGGTGCGTTGCAGTTCTCCTTCACCGCCCCGCATCAGATCACCGACGAAGAGCGGGTCTTCCTTGAGGCGCTGGCCGGGCAGGGCGCGCTGGCGCTGGAGCGCGCCACGATGTACGAGCGCGAGCACGCCACCGCGGAGACGTTGCAGCACAGCTTGCTTCCCGACACCTTGCCCGAGATCCCCGGCATCGCCCTGCGTGCGACCTACCGGCCGGTTAGCAGGGAGGTGGGCGGCGACTGGTACGACGCGTTCAGGCTGCCTGACGGAAAGCTCGCCGTCGCTGCAGGAGATGTGATGGGCAAGGGCCTGACCGCGGCAGCTGGGATGGGCAGGGTCAGGAACGCGCTGCGCGCGCTGGCGCTGACCGATCCGAGGCCAGCCGCGGTCCTCGCCGGGCTTGACCGGCTGTTCCTCGCCACTGAGCTCGACGAGCAGGTCACGACGGTGTGCTACCTGGTCGTGGATCCGGAGACCGGTGAGGGGGTCGCAGGTAACGCCGGTCACCTGCCGCCGCTGATGCTCGGGGCCGGTGCGATGCCGCGGCTGGATCAGAATGAGCCAGGCACGCCGCTCGGCTGGGCGAGTCCGCGGCAGCAGTACCCGTTCCGGCTGCCGCCTGGAAACACTGCGGTGCTTTATTCCGATGGTCTTGTGGAGAACCGCAGGCGCGGCCTGGATACCGGACTCGACGAACTCGTTGCCGTTGCGGCACAAGCACCCGCCGCCGTGGTCGCGGATCCTGACAAGCTGATCGCATACCTGGTCGAGGCGATGATGACGGGTTACGAGCAAGACGACGACGTCACCGTGCTTCTTCTGCAGATGCCAGTGCACGGCGCGAAGGCGCGAGTTGCCAAGGCGAGTGCCCCAGGCGGAATGGGACACGGCGACGGTCGTGGCTGAGGCTGGCGGGGAAGGTCAAGCCGTGAAAGTTGTGGGTACGCTTTCGCAGCGGATAGTTGTCAGGCATCTCTCATATCGGGGGAGCCTGTACCGGAGTGGCAGGACTACCTCCGAACTCCGCCTAAGGTGGGGTGCGGGAGCGGTATTCCCGCTGCCAGGCATGGCGGTGTTCCCGCTGCTAGGAGTCGCAGAGCGGGGGCTCTGCGGGTGGTGAGAAAAGCGGAGACCTGGCAATAGGGTCCGTTTTCTTGCCAGACGATCGCACCAGAGCGTCGGTGTCGCCTGCTAGCTCGGGCCGGAAGGGGACCGGCCAGACCATGGCGGCTCATCGGCCAGCGAAGGAAGGGGTGAGCGCGGTGGCAGGCGCTGCAAGCTCCGCGGCGCGGAGGCAGCCGACGCCGACAGGCCGAGGCGCTCGCGTACCGCAGCAATCCCGGGCTGGGAAGAAGAACCGCAAGGGTGGGACGACCTCGTCCGGCGGAGCGGATACTGTAGTTGATCCCGCTATCCCAGCACCGGCTGGTCCTGTCGCAGCGACGCGCCGGTCTGCCAGGACCGCGAGCGCCAAGCGCAGTGCCCGCGGCGGGGCAGCGAACGGAACGAACGGCAAAGTACGTGGCTCAGATGGCGAGAGTGCTCTCGCCGGACTCGCTGACCTGGAAGGTGACGTGAACCTGGCGGAGGCGACTGATCTGGAAGTGGACGCCGATCCCGGCACGACGACGGATCCAAACGACCCCGAACTCGGTGCGGTCGAGGACCTGGATGGCGAACCCGACCTGACCGAAGTGAACGACCTGGACCCCGATCTCGACGATCTGTCCGGGCTGGACGAAGAGGAAGCCGACGGAGAGGACACGATCGGCGAGATCGACCTCGAAGCGAGCGATGCGGAGTCCGAAGACGCGGAACCCGACGAGCCGGAGGAATCCGAGCAGCTCGCTACGGCAGCGGGCAAACCGGACGCCGGTCCGGCACCAGCCGCGACCGTCGGTGTCGTGGCGGTCGGCTTGACCGTGACCACGGTGACCACCGGCGAGGCATCCGAGGACGACGCCTTCGTCTACGGCGATGACGACGAGGACCTGCCGGCCGCTCAGGTGGCCGTGGCGGGAGCGACGTCTGATCCGGTCAAGGACTACCTCAAGCAGATCGGCAAGGTACCGCTGCTGAACGCCGAGCAGGAGGTAGAGCTTGCCAAGCGGATTGAGGCCGGCCTGTTCGCGGAGGAGAAGCTAGCCGACGGCGGACGTGCGATGCCGCACGACGTGCGGGGCGACCTGGAATGGATCGCAGAAGACGGCCGGCGGGCTAAGAATCACTTGCTCGAGGCGAACCTGCGGCTCGTCGTATCGCTGGCCAAGCGGTACACCGGCCGCGGCATGCTGTTCCTTGACCTGATCCAGGAGGGCAACCTCGGCCTGATCAGGGCCGTGGAGAAGTTCGACTACACCAAGGGCTACAAGTTCTCCACGTACGCCACCTGGTGGATCAGGCAGGCCATCACCAGGGCGATGGCCGACCAGGCGCGGACGATCAGGATTCCCGTGCACATGGTCGAGGTCATCAACAAGCTGGCCAGGGTGCAGCGGCAGATGCTGCAGGACCTGGGCAGGGAGCCCACGCCCGAGGAACTCGCCGCAGAGCTCGACATGACCCCTGAGAAGGTCATCGAGGTGCAGAAGTACGGTCGCGAGCCGATTTCGCTGCACACGCCGCTCGGCGAGGACGGAGACAGCGAGTTCGGCGACCTGATCGAGGACTCAGAGGCGATCCAGCCCGGTGAAGCGGTCAGCTTCACGCTGCTTCAGGAGCAGTTGCATTCGGTCCTTGACACGCTCTCCGAGCGCGAGGCCGGGGTCGTGTCGATGCGTTTCGGCCTGACTGACGGCCAGCCCAAGACGCTCGACGAGATCGGCAAGGTCTACGGAGTCACCAGGGAGCGGATCAGGCAGATCGAGTCCAAGACGATGTCCAAGCTCCGGCATCCGTCGCGGTCTCAGGTACTCCGCGACTACCTGGATTAGCAAACCGCACCGCCGCACATAGAGAAGGCCCGCCGGCTGAGTCAGCCG
>DATELR010000346.1:0-6714 GCA_035276345.1 Streptosporangiaceae bacterium
ATTCGACGCGCTCGGCGGGCAGCCGCCAGGGATCTCCCTTCGCTGCCAGAACGCGATCCCGCATGGCTTCGGTCTCGGCTCTTCCGCTGCCGCGATCGTGGCCGGCATTCTCGCGGCGCGTGCGTTGTCCGGGGGACAGGCGCGTCTGCCGGACGACGCAGTGCTGCAGCTGGCCACCGACATCGAAGGCCATGCCGACAACGTGGCCGCGTGCTTGGCGGGCGGCCTGACCATCGCCTGGAACAGCGGCTCGGTCCGCAGCCTGCGGCTCGAGCCGGTGCCAGGCCTGACCCCGGTGCTCTGCGTTCCAGCCGTGCCGCTGGCGACCGAGGCCGCGCGACAGGTTCTGCCCGCGACGGTTCCGCACGCGGATGCAGCGCGAAACGCGGCACGCTCAGCTCTCCTCGTGGCCGCGCTCACGCAGCCTGCGCCGGACGCCGGCCTGCTGCTCGACGCCACCGAGGATTTCCTGCACCAGCCCTACCGGGCCAGTTCAATGCCCGCGACCGCTGAGCTGGTCGCCGCGTTGCGCAAGGCCGGCATTCCAGCCGTCGTATCGGGTGCTGGCCCGGCCGTACTCGCACTCGTAGTGCCGGGTGTGACCGCGGATGCTCCAGCAGTGGCCGGCATCGCAGCGGAGTCCGGGAAGGATTGGTCCGTCCGAGCGCTGGACGTCGACCGGGACGGCGCCGTCGTCACGTCCTGAGGTGTGCCTGTTGAACGCTAAGGCTGGCGGAGCCGTATCACCATGTGAATGCACCTTCATCACTGAAGCGCCCTCAGATGCCGGCAGTTAGGACGTAGACGTGACCCAGGCCCCGCCAGTCGACCGGGACGCGCTGCGAGAACAGGTCCGCGACAAATACAGCGAGGTTGCCGTCGATCCGGCTGGCGCCTTCCACTTCCATACCGGGCGCAGCCTCGCCAATCTTCTGGGCTATCCGGCCCAGGTGGTGAGCGCGTTGCCGGACCGGGCCGTGGAGTCCTTCGCTGGAGTGGGCGACCCGTTCTCGCTGCGTCGGCTGCAGCCGGGCGAGAAGGTCGTCGATGTCGGCTCGGGCGGTGGATTCGACTCCTTCGTCGCGGCCGGCCAGGTCGGAGTCCGCGGCCAGGTGATCGGCATCGACATGACTCCCCAGATGCTGGCCAAGTCGCGCCAGACAGCAGAGGAGCTGGGACTGACCCAGGTCACGTTCGTCGAAGGGTTCGCCGAGGCGCTCCCGGTCGACGACGCCTCCGCGGACGTCGTCATCTCCAACGGGGTCATCAACCTGTGCGCCGACAAGCGCGCTGTGTTCGCCGAGATTTTCCGCGTGCTCCGCCCGGGAGGTCGGCTGCAGTTCGCCGACATCGCTAACGGGCGGCCAGTGCCGCCGGAGGCGCTCCGCGAGATCGACTTGTGGAGCGGTTGAATTGTCGGCGGGCTGCCCCGTGCGGGCTGGCGGACGATGCTGCTGGACAGCGGCTTCACCGACATCGTGATCGGCGAACCTGTCGATACGTTCGGCGGGGCCAGGGGCGAAGCCAACGCGAGGGCGTTTGAGGTGTACGGACACGCCTTCATGGCCGTCCGGCCTGCTTAAGCGGCTTCAGCCATTCGAGCCATGACGTCAGCGCGCAGAGCCGCCGGATCGACGTCGGCCGCGATGAGCAGCTGAACGGCCTCGTTGTCGCCCTGGTCGATGAGGCCGACGAGCAGGTGACCTCCAGTGAACGCATGGTCGTGCCTGGATTGGGCGACCCGCAGGCCCAGCGAAATCGCCTCCTTCGCGTCTGGCGTCATCCTGGCTCGCGAGGTCCGTGAGCCACCCGATCTCGCCGGGCGGTCAAGCGCGCCCGGCCCGAAAGCGGCCTCGGCCGCCCGCCGCACCTCATCGAGGTCGATGCCGAGCACGGCGAGCGAGTCCGCATCCAGCGGCGCCGACCCTGATTGCGCCACGCTCAGCTTCCTCAGCTTCGTGGCGTCAAGCCCGGCCGCACGCAACGCATCGGCCGCAGCGCCGGATCGGCTGTGCGCCAGCCCGAGCAGCAAGTGCTCGGTATCGACGCGACCAGCACCCTGTACGCGCGCCTCTGAGAGCGCGAGGTGCACGGCCTGCCTCGCCTCTGCGGTGAATCGTTCGAACATCCCTGTTCCTCCCCTGGCTACCTGTTCCTGCTGGCGTACTTCTTGTGCACCGCCTGCTTGCTGACGCCCAGGAAGAACGCGATCTCCTGCCACGACCAGCCGTGATTGCGCGCGTTGTGCACCTGCAGCGCCTCAAGCCGCTCGGCCAGCTCACGTAGCTCCCGCGCCGCCTGCAGCCCCGTCGCCGGATCGGCCCCGCTCGCCGCCTCCGCAATTCCCTGGCTCATGCCGTCAACCTATGTTGACGCGAGCATCCGTGTCAACCTAAGTTGACGCACCCGCCCAGCCCCCCGTGCCCCGCCGCTGAACCCCTGGTGGCGCTATCGCGCGTGTTCGAGCCCCACCGCTGAACCGGCGGTGGGTCTATAGCGCCACCAAGCGTCCATCGGGTGGCCGCCAAGGGGGCGGGGAGGGCCGTTGACACCAGAGCAGGGCCACACCTAAGTTGCTAATGTTCGATTACGGAACTGCTGTGCGTGAAGCGTACAAATGCAGTTTCCGCGGTGTTAGCGGCCGCCGTAAGGACAGCAATCAGGAGATGCGCACGCAGGTAGGCATTGTCGGGGCAGGCCCGGCCGGGCTGCTGCTGTCGCATCTGCTCGCGCTCCGCGGGATCGATTCCGTTGTGGTCGAGATTCGCAGCCGTGCCTACTGCGAGGCGAGGCAACGGGCTGGGGTGATCGAGGACGGCAGCGTGCGGTTGCTCCGCGAAGCCGGGCTCGCCGACCGGCTCGATCGCCAGGGCCTCGAGCACGGCGGCATCTACCTGCAGTTCGCCGGTGAGCGGCACCATATCGACTTCCGCGAGCTGACCGGCGGACGGACCGTCACGGTCTACGCGCAGACCGAGGTGGTTAAAGACCTCATTGCGCAACGGATCGCGGCAGGTGCAGCGCTCCACTTCGAGGTGACCGATACCGAGGTTGATCACCTGGAGTCTGAGCACCCGGTGCTTCGCTACACCGACTCAAGCGGGGTCAGGCACGAGGTCACCTGCGATGCGATCGCGGGATGCGACGGATTCCACGGGATCTGCCGGCTCGCAATTCCGCCCGGACTGACCACGGTCAGGGAGCGCGAGTACCCGTACGCGTGGCTCGGCATCCTGGCCGACGTGCCGCCTTCGACCGACGAGCTGATCTACAGCCACCATCGCGACGGGTTCGCGCTGCACAGCCTCCGCAGCCCGACTGTCAGCCGGCTCTACCTGCAGGTCGAGCCCGATGAGTCGCTCGAGAACTGGCCCGACGCCCGGATCTGGCCTGAGCTGCAACGCCGGTTCGAGCTGCCCGGTACTGGCTGGGAACTGAAGCAGGGGCCGGTGCTCGATAAAGGCATTACGCCGATGCGCAGCTACGTCAGCGCGCCGATGAGGTACGGGCGGTTGTTCCTGGCCGGCGACGCCGCGCACATCGTGCCGCCCACCGGGGCGAAAGGCCTGAACCTCGCAATGGCCGATGTGGCCGTGCTCGCGCCCGCGCTCGACGCTCTGATGCACGGCGACGGCGGACCGGCGGCGGCCTACTCGGCGACCTGCCTCAACCGGGTCTGGCGGTCCACGCACTTCTCCTGGTGGATGACCACCATGTTGCACCGCACACCAGGCGCCGACGAGATGGAGGCCGAGCTGCAGCTGTCACAGCTGCGGTATGTCGTCTCGTCGCGCGCAGCTGCGACATCGCTGGCGGAGAACTACACCGGCTACCCGCCGGTGCCAGCGCCGGCCGCCCTGGCAAGCTGAGATCAGAAAGGGAGACGTATGCGCACGACACCTCCGTTCCGCGCCGATCACGTCGGGAGCCTGCTCCGCCCGGTGAGCCTGCTCGCCGCACGCGATGAGTTCGCCTCCGGGCAGATCGATGCCGCGCAACTCCGTTCCGTCGAGGACGCCACGATCGCTGCGGCCGTCAACATGCAAGCGGGAGCCGGCCTGCAGTCGGCGACTGACGGTGAGTTCCGGCGCGCGTCCTGGCACATGGATTTCATCTACCAGCTCGGCGGAATCGGCAAGGCGCCAGGCAATCTCGCCGTGAAGTTCCGCAACAAGTCCGGCACCATCGAGTTCACTCCTGCCGCGCTGCACGTCGACAGCAAGATCAGGCTGGAGCACACGATCTTCGAAGACGACTTTAAGTACCTGCAGTCGGTCGCCGCTGACGCGACGCCCAAGCTCACGATCCCGTCGCCGAACATGGTGCACTATCGCGGCGGCCCGGCCTCGATTGATCCGCAGGTGTACCCGGACATGGAAGAGTTCTGGTCGGACCTGTCGGCGGCGTACGCCGAGCAGGTTAGGCGCATGGGCGCGCTCGGTTGCCGGTACCTGCAGCTCGACGACACCAGCCTCGCGTACCTCAACGACCCGGCCCAGCGCGCCGAGATCGCCGAGCGCGGCGAGGATGCCGAGCACCTCCACCTTCGCTATATCCAGCAGGTGAACAACGCGGTCAGCGGACGGCCAGAAGGCATGGCCGTAACCACGCACATGTGCCGCGGCAACTTCCGCTCCTCATGGGCGGCCGAGGGCAGCTACGACTTCGTCGCCGAGGCGCTCTTCAGCGAGCTGAACGTGGACGGCTTCTTCCTCGAGTACGACGACGAGCGGTCAGGAGGCTTCGAGCCGCTGCGGTTTGTGCCCCCAGGCAAGATGGTCGTGCTGGGACTGGTTACCACCAAGAACGGCAAGCTCGAGGACCCCGAGGTGCTCAAGCGCCGGATCGACGAGGCGAGCCGGTTCGTCCCGCTCGACCAGCTCTGCCTGTCACCGCAATGCGGCTTCTCGTCCACCGTGGAGGGCAACGTGCTCACGGCCGACGAGCAGGCCGCCAAGCTGCGCCTGATCGTCGACGTCGCCGAGGACGTCTGGGCCTGAGCTCACTTGGCGCAGAAGACTCCAGGCTGGCCTTTCTTCCCGACCGGCGCGTGCATGATGATTATGTCGTCCTTAAATCCCCAAGGCAGCGCCGCGACATGATGGAAGAACAGGAACTTGTAGCTGACGTCGAAATGCCGCACCGCGACCCAGAATGAGTTCCTGTTCTGCGCGCATGGCCGGGAACGCACGGGAATCGCGATCAGGATCTCCCGGTCCGAACCGAGCCTGACGTTATGCAGAATGCGATTCGGGCGGGGTATGCCTGACGTGCCGCCGCCGCTGGGTCTGGCGTATCTGACGGGTCCGGCCAGGGTCAGCGGGCTGCCTCTTGGCAGCGACACCTTCTCGACGATTACGGCGCGAGATCCCACGTTCATGATGCTGGCGAAGAGGTAGAAGGTGCCACGTTGCGGCGGGACGTAGATTTCGGGGCCGTTGGCGGCGAAGGCGTCGTCGCTCCGGATCCCCTGGCCAGCGCGTAGCCCCGGATACGCCAGCGTGCTGATCCAATCTTCGCCATAGCTAAGAGGTCGGTAGTTGTTCGCGAGCAACGCCAAGACCGACGCCGCAGCCGCGACGATCACCAGGATCGTGGTCACGAGCCATCGCCATCGCCAGTACCGGAAACGTAGCCAGGGGCCAGAGGTGCGGATTGGACGCCTTTCGCCACCTTCCGAGCCGGGCCAGCTACCGTGGACTTTTACGCCACCAAGGCTCATGGCCAGCCTCCGGGATTAGTTGGTAGCCGAATCGTAGAGGCGCGAACAGATTGGCGACAAGTCCGAAATCGTTAATCGCGGCGGGCGGGATGAGCGAACGTTTGGGTGCGCTGCCGGCCGGCCAGAGGTAGTAGCCGACCGGGAACAGTTGTCCACGGTCAGCTCCAAATCCATCGCGTCCCCAGGATGGACACGAGCGGCGCTGTATTCGAAGGTCACTTCAACCGCATGGCCTGCTTTCACGCAGGGTCGTAGCGGCGGCTGAGGGGCTCCGACACCGGCAAAGCCCACTGTCAGCAGCAGGACCAGGCCGGCGAGATTCACCAGTCGCGGCATTCCTTCACCTCCTAGGCTCGCCTAACGCCGGTTCAGGGGCCGAGATCACTTTGCGCAGAAGACCCCTGGCTGACCGGGCTTGCCGAATGGCGTGCGCATGATGATCTCGTCGTCGTCAAATCCCCAGGGCAGCGCCGCGACATGATGGAAGAACATGAACGGTAGTGGACATAGAACCGCGGGACCGCCGACCAGCCTGAGTTCCTGGTCTTCGCGCACGGCCAGGAATGCACCGGAAACGCGATGAAGATCTGCTTGTTTGCGCCGAGCCTCACGTTATGCAGGATGCGGTTTGCGGGCCCTATGCCCGACGTGTTGGGGCCGCTTGGCCTGCCGTATCTGATCGGGCTAACTAGGACCAGGTGGCTGAATCTTGGCAACGACACCTTCTCGATGATCACCGCGCGCGATCCAGTGTTCATGACGCTTGCGAAGAGATAGAAGGTGCCGCGCTGCGGCGGGATGTATTCTTCCTCGTGGAAGCCCCCCAGGTTGTTGACTTCGCGGATGCCATGGCCGGCGGGAAGGCCCGGATACCTCAGCCCGCCACTCCCGTCCAGGCCATAAGTGAGGGGGCGGTAGGCGTTAGCGCGGGTCAGCAGGATCGCTCCAGGCACAGCGATGATCACCGCAAGAGCCAGCGCCAACCAGGCCAG
>DATELR010000347.1:0-14978 GCA_035276345.1 Streptosporangiaceae bacterium
TCTCGATGATCACCGCGCGCGATCCAGTGTTCATGACGCTGGCGAAGAGATAGAAGGTGCCGCGCTGCGGCGGAATGTAGTGGTCCTGGCGGAAGCCGCCCAGGTTGTTGACGTCGCGGATGCCATGGCCGGCGGCCAGGCCCGGATACCTCAGCCCGCCGCTTCCGTCCAGGCCATAGGTAATGGGCCGGTAGGCGTTAGCGCGAGTCAGCAGGATCGCTCCGGACACAGCGATGATCACCGCCAGAGCCAGCGCCAACCAGGCCAGCCATCGCCACCGCCAGTGACCCAGACGCCGGAGCCCTCGGCGGACGCTTGGGCCGCCGTCATCTCCTGAGGCCGGCCAGCCCTCACCAATCTTTAGGCCATCAATGGTCACGAACGGCCTCCGATTCGGTCAGCTAGCCGAATCGTAGGAGAGCGTCCGGATTGGCGACAAGTCCGAATTCGCTAGCCGCGGCGGACGGGGATGAGCGGGCGTTTGGGCGCCGTGCCCGCTGGCCACAGGTAGTAGCCGACCGGGAAGAGCCTGATGCCCAGCCTGTCGGAAATCAGTCCCCAGAGGCCGCGCGGCGCCCAGATCGCGACGACCATGGCGACGATGCCGAGGATGATGAAGTACCAGGTGCCGTATTGCGAAAGGGTTTGCTGGAGCACGAAGAAAACGATCGTCCCGAGGATCGGCCCCTCAATTGATCCGATGCCTCCGATGATCGTGATGAAGATCATCTCGGCGGACCACTGCACGCTGAACGCGGCGGTGGGCACCACGAACTGCTGGCTGATGATGTAGAGCGTGCCCGCGGCGCCGCAGCCCGCGGCGGCGACGATAAACACGAGGCGCTGCGTTCCCGAGACCCTTGCCCCGATGCTCCGAGCGCCGGTCTCATCGTCGCGGATCGCTGTGAGCACGAGCCCGATCGGGCTGCGCAGCAGGTAGTAGATCGCTGCCAGAACGACGACCGCCACGCTCAGCGTCGACCAGTAGGTGTACGCGTTCAGCAGCGTGGGGGTCAAGTTCAGGCCTGGCAACGCCGTCCCGGTGCCGCCGCCAAGCGCGGAGATCTGGATGATGATCAGGTAGCAGACCGAGGCGATGACCCACATCGTGATCGCGAAGTATCCGCTGCGCAGCCGGGACACCAGCCACCAGACGATCAGGCCGGTGATTCCGGTCATTGCCGTGGCAACGGGTATCGCGAGGAAGGGGCTCAGGCCCTGGTTGGCCAGGATGAGCACGAAGTAGGCACCGAGGCCGACGAAGCCCTGCTGGCCAACCGAGACCAGGCCGGCGTAGCCGGCGAGCAGGTTCCACATGCTGGCCATGATCAGGTAGATGAAGAAGTTGGTTAGCAGGTTCGTGGTCCCCGTGTGCACGAGGTACGGCAGGTAGCCGAGCACGGCGATGGCGATGACGGCCGCGATCGCCGCCCACAAGGTCGACCGTCTTGCCCTGGTCACGCGCACCGGGACGACGCTCATGCTCGTTCCCTCCGGCCGGTGATTCCCTGCGGCCTGATGACCAAGATCAGCAGGAACAGCAGCTGCCCGGCCAGCACCTGATCGGCGGCCTTGATGTTCGCGCCGATTTCCTGCGCGATACCCAGCAGGATGCCGCCGCCTAGCGTGCCCCACAGCGATCCGAGTCCGCCGATCACCACAGCCTCGAACGCGAACAGCAAGAGCTGGTCGGTGCCGATGGTCGGGTCGAACTGCGAGAACATGCCGAAGGCGATGCCAGCGAGCGCGACCGTGCCGAACGCGATCGCGGCGGCGATGCCGAACACGTGACGGTAGTTGACCCCCGCGATCTGTGCGGCCTCGCGGTCATCGGCTACCGCCCTGATCAGCCGGCCGTTCTTCGTTGACGACAAGAAGAACTGCAGGCCCAGCAGCACGATGACGGCAACCAGCAGGATGACCAGGTTCAGGTAGGCGATCGTGATCTGCGAGCCGATGCTGAAGGAGTCCGACACCAGCGTGCCGATGTCGATCGAGTGGCTGTTCGCGGACAGGAACTGCTGCATGCCGTTCTCGAGCACGACGGATAGCCCGAACGTCACCAGCAGCGTGGTGAGCACGCTGCGGTTGAGCGCCGACTGGAACAGGGTTCGCTGCAGCACATAGCCGATCACAGCGAAGATCGGGACCACGACAAGGAAGGCCCAGACGGCCGGGACATGGGTGATCGCGACCACGCCAAGCGCCACGTAGGCGGCGACCACGGCCAAGTCACCGTGCGCGAGGTTGATGACGTTCATGACCCCGAACAGCAGCGACAGCCCGCACGCGAACAGGGCGTACAAGCCGCCGATCAGGATTCCCTGGATGACCGCGTTGACCCAGCTCATGCGTCCGCTCCCGACTGAGGCGCCGCTGCGGAGTGGCCATTGCCGTTTCGGCTGCCCCGCCCCACGCCGAAATACGCGCTCTCGATTTGAGCAGGTGTCAGCCGGGTCGGCTCGCCTTCCAGCGTGATCCGGCCTTCGAGCAGGCAATGCACCGCCGCGGCGACGGCGAGAGCCTGGCTCACGTCCTGCTCGACCAGCAAGACCGTGACGCCGGATGCGAGCAGCTGAGGCAGCAGGCCGTAGATCCGCCTCACCACCACGGGCGCGAGTCCGAGCGAGAGCTCGTCCAGGAGCAGCACCTTGGGATTCGCTACCAGGGCGCGCCCGATCGCGACAGCTTGCTGTTCGCCGCCGGAGAGCTGGGCTGCGTGCTGCCCCCGCCGGTCGCGCATCCAGTCGAACAGGTCATAGACGCCATCGATCGTCCACGGGCCGGGTCTCGCGCTCGTCAGCCCGACCTGCAGGTTTTCCTCGACCGTCAGCGTCGGGAAGAGCCTGCGGCCCTCCGGCACCATCGCGATCCCGGCGGCAACTCGCTGCTCAGGACGCAGGCCGGTGACGTCGGTGCCGTCCAGCAAGATCGATCCTGTGGTCGGCTGGTGCAAGCCGGCGATCGTGCGCAGCAGGGTCGACTTGCCGGCGCCGTTGGCCCCGATCATCGCGTGTACTGAGCCTTCGGGAACACCCAGGCTAACCCCATGCAATGCCTGAAGCTGACCGTGGTGCACGCTGAGGTCCCTGACCTCGAGCAAAGGGACAGCCGCGGACGGCACCTCGGCGCTCACCTGGCGTCCCGCTCGACCGCGGAGGATGGCGCCCCATGCAGCGAGGTTGTCACCTCGGTGCCGAGGAACACCTCGCGTACCGCCGGAAGCGACAGCACTTCCTCAGGCTCCCCGTCGCCGATGAAGGCGCCGCCGTACAGGCACAGCAGGCGCTGGACGGTCGCGGTCAGGGCGTGGACGACGTGCTCGATCCAGATGATCGCGACACCCTGGTCGCGGATTGCTGTGACGATCTCGATGAGCTGGGCCACCTCAGGGTCGGTCAAGCCGCCAGCGACCTCGTCAAGCAGCAGCAGCTTCGGCCTTGTCGCGAGTGCCCTGGCCACTTCGAGCCGCTTGCGTGAGAGCAGGCCAAGCCGCTCTGCCGGGTTGTTCGCGTCCGCAGCCAGGCCGGTCAGCTGCAAGATATCGGCAGCGGCCGCGTAGCTTGGCCTGCCGCGGAGACCTGATCCTTGCTGAGCTGCCACGAGGACGTTCTCGAACACGGTCATCGCGCCGAAGGGCTTAGGGACCTGGAAGGTCCTGCCGACACCCAGCCGGCACCTGACCGCGGCGCTGAGCTTGGTGACCGGTGCGCCCTCGAAGATGATCTGGCCGGCCGTCGGTGTCAGGTCACCGGCGATCAGGCCGAACAGGCTGCTTTTTCCCGCGCCGTTCGGCCCGACAATCCCGACCAGATCGGCAGGGCCGATTGTGAGCGACAGGTTGTCAGCGACCACGACCCTGCCGAAGCTCTTAGACACGCCGGAGAGCTCCAGCAGGGCCGTACTCATCTGCGCGCCTCCGAGGCGGGATCACGCATTCGTGGGAACCAGATCCGCGCCGGTCGGAACAGCCTTGTTCAGCGAGTTGTCGACGACGACCATCTCGAACGGGAACTTGCCGGTCGACTTCTTCCATTGCACGCCGACCGGATGGATGATCCCGACGCCCGGGGCCGGTCCGTTCGCGAAGTCGAGCGCTCCGCACATTCCGGTGTAGTTGACCTTGTGCAAGGCGCTGGCGACCTCCGCTGCGTCATGCGGGTCGCTCACGGCGCCGAACGCCTCGCGCGCGACCTCGAACAGGGAGTACGTCGAGCCGATCGACTGCACCCACTGGTTGCCGGTCTTCGTCTGGTACCCGTCGGCCAGCGCCTTGGCGCTCTGGCCGGTGAGCGAGGACTTGTTCGGCATGTACGGGCCCCACCATGAGTCGGTGGCGATGTTGTTGACCAGAGCGCCGAGCGCCACGGTGTCGGCCGGGAACAACAGCACCTTCGCGACCGTCGCGAGCTTGGGCTTCCAGCCCTGCTGCGACGCCTGCTTCCAGAAGACATTGAAGTCAGGCGGCAACGGACAGTTGCTGAACAGCTCGGCGTGCTTGTTTTTGAACGTCGAGATCATCGAGGTGAAGTCGGTGGTGCCGTCGGAGTAAGGCCCGCCGTCGACGACCTTGTAACCCGAGGCCTTGATCAGCGGCTCGAAGCCGCCGCGGAACGCGTTGCCGTCCGCGTCGTTCGGGTACTGGCAGGCCATGACCTTGTTGGTGTGCACCCGGTTCCACATCGGAGCGAAGGTGCCCTGGAACTCCTTCAGCCCGAAGAAGAACATCGAACAGTACTTGAAAGTCTCAGTTGGGTGCAGCGGATTGCCGCCGAGGCCGGCGTACCACGATTCCCACGGAACGACGGTCGATAGGCACGGCGTCTGCAGCTTCTCGCACGCAGAAGCTACTGGGTTCGTGGTCTCAGGGGTCGACGTCGTCAGGATCATGTCGACGTGATCTTGCGTGATGAGTTGCTGGGCGACCTGAGCGGCCCTGGTTGGGCTGGACTGGCTGTCCTGAACGCTGATGTTGATCTTGTACTTCTTGCTGCCGATCTTGATGCCGGACGTGTACGTCGAGCTCTGCTGGATCTGGCTGAGCACGTACTTGTCGCCAGAGGCAAAGCCGGACAGGACGCCGGTCAGCGGCGTGATGAAGCCGATGTTGATCGTTCCGCTGGCGGCCGAGCCGCCGCCCTTAAGCCCTGAGCTGCAGGCGGCGAGGAATCCGCCCGCACTGACAGCAAGGCTGCCTGCGCCCACGCCCTTCAGCAGGGAACGCCGCGAGATCGGCTGATCCCCGGGCATCGGCAGGTCTGCTTCGTGACGGTCCATTCCGTCTCCTCAGAAATGACAGCGCCGCGGGTTGCCGACCATCTGAAGGCTGCGGCGTCGCCGGTGACGGCCGACACTTCAGGACAGGGACCCGCAGGATGTTCGCTTGGCGTACGACTATACGCAATGTAGAACTTAGCCAGCGTTCTGGACTAGTGTCAACGTCCCTCGCGTATCAGTGTGATCACTGAGAACGCCGCATTAACGCGGAATTCTCCGGCGGGGAGAATGGGCGCGCTGAGGTTATAGCGGTGACAGGCGGACGAGCGGGAAACGGGGTCAGCCGGGAGAGACGGAATTCAGGTCGGCCTCGATATTGCGCGCCGTTTCGAGCAGGGCGGGCAGCAGCTCCGAGCGCATGGCGTCCGGGCTCAGCCGGCTTGCGTGCGCGGACACGTTGATAGCCGCTGTCACAGCGCCCGACGGGTCGCGAATAGGCGCGGCGATCGCCCGCAGCCCGTGCTCGAGTTCCTGGTCGATGATCGAGTAACCGTCGCTGCGGACCCCAGCGATGATCTCCCTGAGCTGGTCAGGATCGGTGACCGTCAGCTCCGTGAACGCCTCGAACGCGGCCTCGGCAAGGTACTGCTCCAGCTCTTCAGGGCTGAGGCCAGCGAGCAGCACCCGCCCCATTGAGGCCGCATAGGCCGGGAACCGGGTGCCGACCGATATCGCGACCGTCATGATCCGTTTCGTCGCCACCCTGGCCACATAGACGATGTTGTGACCGTCCAAAACGGAGATAGAAGACGACTCGTGCAGTTTGGCCGACAGGTCTTCCAGATGCGGCTGGGCAACATCGGGAAGCGCAAGACCGGACAGATAGGCGTATCCGAGCTCAAGCACTTTCGGCCGCAGCGAAAACTCCCTGCCGTCACTGCGCACGTAGCCGAGCTTGACCAGCGTGAGCAGGAAGCGCCGGGCGGCCGCCCTGGTCAGGCCCGTCGCCCTGGCCACTTCGCTCAGGCTCAACCGCTCGCGATCAGGTCCGAAAGCCCTGATCACCGCTAGGCCGCGGTCTAGCGACTGAACGAAGTCGCTGTCCCTGGTGGGCGCGTTACCGTCGGTCTCCTGACCGTTGGCGATAGCCTCGGTCGCTTCAGCGTCTGGGGCCGCGAGTTCTCCGGTCGTCTTTGACTTCGCCCCCTTGGTGCCATCTCCGGGCGGAATTGACGATGTGTTCGTTGTGCGCCCGGAGGTTCTCATCTCATGAGCATCGTAGCGCTCGGTCGCAAAATCCTACGAAGCCCTAGCATCCGCGGTCAGATGACCGAGCAGCAGCGCGGCCACCTCGCCCGGCGCGGCCACGTTCGCCAGGTGCGAGGCACCGCGGATAACCCGCAGCCTGGCGCCGCCCCCGGTGTGCATCGCGATCAGCGCACCGTGGGGTGGAGGCGTGGCCGGATCATCTGTGCCCGCTATCACGATCGTCGGCGCCGAGATACCGCGGAGGTGGGGTCGCAGGTCCATCGCCGCGATGGCGGCGCAGCAGCCGGCGTACCCCGCAGGCTCGATGCGCTCGAGATCCGCCGCAAAGGCAGCGGCGACGCTGGGCTCGCGCTGCGCGAAGGACGGCGTGAACCACCGACCGATCGAGGTTGCAGCGATGGCTGCCATCCCTTCGTTGCGGACCAGGTCGGCCCTGGCGAGCCAGCCCGACGCGGGAGGCAGGTAGGCGGATGTGCAGATGAGGCCGAGCCTGGTAATCCGCTCCGGTGAGGTTGCCGCCAGCCACATGCCGATCATGCCGCCCAGCGAGATGCCGCAGTACGCGGCGCGACCCACGCCGTGATCGTCCATGAGCGCGCGCACTGCCGCGCCGAGCTGCTCGATCGTGTAGGGCCCCGCGGTGGCGGGCGCTCCGCCGTGACCTGGCAACTCGTATCTGAGCAACCTGAAATGCGGGGACAGCGCGGGCACTTGCCAGTCCCAGATCGCACGCGAGGTGCCGAGCGAATTGCCGAGAACGAGGACTGGGGCGTCAGGCGGTCCGTCCAGCGAGCTGATCAGGGGCGGGACGTCAGACATCGAAGAAGACGGTCTCGCGCTCGCCTTGCAGCCTGATGTCGAACAGGAACTCTCCAGGCTGGCGCCCTGGCGCGGCGAGCAGCGTCTCGCGCCGAGCTGGTTCCGCGACACCCGACAGAACCGGGTCGGCCTCGTTGGCCTGCCTTTCGTCGGCGAAGTAAATCCTGGTGATCACGCGATCGAGCAGGCCCCTGGCGAACACCGAGACGTCCAGGTGCGGCGCCTCGGTCGCTCCGTCCGGGGACGGCAGCGGCCCAGGCCGGAGCGTCACGATCCGGTACACGCCGTGCTGGTCGGTTGCGCTCCTGCCGAAGCCGCGGAACCCGGGCGTGGCCGGCTTCGCGGCGCCGCGCGGGTCGTCGGGGTGATCGAACCGAGAGTCGGGGTCTGCCTGCCAGGTCTCGACGAGCGCGTCAGGAACGGGATCGCCTGTGCCGTCGAACACCCGGCCGGTGATCGTGATGGCCCCCGGCGTCCCTTCCGGCACCACATACGGCCCGTCCTCCCATGGCAAGCCGATGGCCAGGAAGGGGCCCACCGTCTGCGACGGAGTTAGCGTCACTGGTGCTCCTCCGTCTCGAAGACGGTCGCGCTCCTGCCGCGCAGGACGATGTCCCACTCGAAGCCGAGCGCCCAGTCAGGGATGGTCAGGCCGAGGTCGAACCGTGCGATCATCGCCTCCCGCGCCTTGGGATCGGGCACTGAGTTGAAGATCGGATCCTGCGCGAACAGCGGGTCGCCTGGAAAGTACATCTGCGTGATCAGCCGCTGCGTGAACACCCGCCCGAACAACGAGAAATGGATGTGCGCGGGCCGCCAGGCGTTGAGGTGGTTCCGCCAGGGATAAGGTCCCGGCTTGATCGTGATGAACCTGTACCGGCCGTCGGAGTCGGTCACGCACCGGCCGCCGCCATCGAAGTTCGGATCCAGCGGCGCGGGGTGATCGTCAACCGGGTGCGCGTAGCGGCCTGAGGAGTTCGCCTGCCAGATCTCGACCAGCGTGTGGGGCACTGGCCTTCCGTCCGAGTCCAGCACCCGGCCCGTGAGGATGATCCGCTCGCCAAGCGGCTCGCCAGGATGCCGGGTGGTCAGGTCAGCATCGCCCGGCGTCACACGTTCAGGGCCGAGCAGCGGCCCGGTCACCTCGGTCAGCGATTGCGGCATCGGCACGAGAGGCCTGGCCGGCGCACGCAGCTGAGACGAGCGGTAGTCGGGATAGTTCAGCGGCGGGTGCACTCCCTCGGGCCGCTGATAACGCGGCAGGACAAGACCGGATGTCATCGGCATGCTCCCTATGGTGCGACCGCGGCGGAGGCGGGTTTACTGGCCGGCATGGTCGCGAGCAGATGACGGAGCGCGGTCAGCTCGGCTTCTGAAGGAGGCACGAGCTCCTCGAGGGCGCCGGAGACTCGGAGCTCCCAGCCCGTTCTTTCCCTGACCTCTTGAACAGATCTCTCAGGGTAAATCTCCGTCAGCACGAACTCGCTCGTTGCCGGGTCGGGCCGGAGAACACCGAGATCGGTGATGATCCTGCTCGGGCCGGCGCCTGTCAGGCCGAGACGCTGCCTGCTCCCCGTTCCATCGCCGAAGCCGACCGAGGTCACGAAGTCGACTCGCTCCACGAACGTCCGCCGGGACTGCCTGATAACGACGATGACTTCCTTGCACGCGGCAGCGATCTCCGGGGCGCCGCCGGCGCCGGGCAGCCTGACCACCGGGTCGGCATAGTCGGTGCCGATCACGGTGGTGTTGATGTTGCCGAACTTGTCTATCTGCGCCGCGCCAAGGAAGCCCACATCGATCCGGCCTGACTGCAGCCAGTAGTTAAAGATCTCGGGCACGCTGACCACGGAGTCCGCCGTCTCCGCCAGGATTCCGTCGCCGATCGACAGCGGCAGGGCTCCCGGCTTGGCGCCGATCGTGCCCGACTCGTAGATCAGCACGAGGTTAGGCGCGTGCGTGGTCCTGGCCAGGTTGGCGGCCTCGCTGGGCAGCCCGATGCCGACGAAACAAGTCATCCGGTCGCGCAGACCACGCGCGGCCGTGACTGTCATCATCTCGTCGGCGGTATAGGTCATCGGGCGTCCTGGTACACGTGCTCGTCCAGCCAGGACGCGAACATCGCCCGGTCCCTGCTGATCGCGTCCCATGCCACGTAGAAGTCGTTGTCTCTGGCCGAATAGCCGAGCGCGTATGACGGGTGGGCGCCGCCGGGCACCACGGCGACATAGCTGATGACCCAGGACGGCAGCACGATGGCGCCTGGCCGCGGATCCAGCTCGTCGACGATTTCCTCGACTGTGATCACAGACCTGGCGGCGGCGAGCACGCACTCCTTCTGCACGCCGGTAATGCCCCAGTACTGCACGTTACCCATCCGGTCGGCGCGCTGAGCGTGGACGACCGCGACATCGGGCCGCAGCGCCGAGACGGCGGTCAGCCGTTCGCCCGTGAAGGGGCACGTCACCTCGGCGACGCCCGAGGTATTGGCTGGAAGGCTCGAGCCTCGGTATCCGCGCAGGATGGCGAACGGCAGGCCGGATGCGCCGGCCACGTACCGGTTGGCCATTCCGGCGTGGCTGTGTTCCTCGATCTCGATCGGCACCGGCCAGCCGTGCTCGACCGCATCCCTGAACCGGTGCAGCGACCCGACACCAGGGTTGCCTGCCCAGGAAAAGATCAGCTTCCGCGCGCAGCCGGCGCCGATCAACTGGTCGTAGATGATGTCAGGGGTCATCCTGATCAGAGTGAGGTCTTTGCGTCCCTGCCTGATGACCTCGTGCCCGGCGGCGTGCGGGATCAGGTGGGTGAAACCCTCCATCGCGACGGTGTCGCCGTCGTGAATGGCTGCGGAGATCGCTTCGGCGAGCGACAAGATTTCAGCCACCCCGCACTCGCCTTCCGAGCCACGTTCGCCCCCCAGGCCGACACTGCCGCATGTACCGGAACGATATCCATAGGCCGCTAAGTGAACAACTGTGCGGACTACGTAGCATTCTCCAGCACTTCCGAGGCGACAGCGAAGGCGCGGTTCGCCGCCGGAACGCCCGCGTACACGGCGACCTGCAACAAGACCTCCTGGATCTGGCTGGGCGCGAGGCCGTTGGCCAGGGCCGCCCGGACGTGCATCGCGAGCTCCTCGTCCTGGCGCAGGACGGCAAGAGCGGTCAAGGTGATCATGCTGCGTTCGGCGCGGGTCAGCCCCGGGCGGGACCAGATATCCCCCCAGGCGTAGCGCGTGATGAAGTCCTGGAACGGCGCGGTGAACTGGGTCGTATTCGCGATCGAGCGGTCGACGTGATCGTTGCCCAGTACCTCGCGGCGGACGGCCATGCCTTGCTGAGCTCGTGTCTCATCGTCCATGCGGAAATGTCTCCTCAGGCCGTAGGGGATTAGCCACGAAGAGTTGCTTCGGTGGCCGCGTGCGCAGTAAGGGCGCGCTTGATGAACTCGTCCGCAGCGCCCAGGTAGGACTCGGGGCGCAAAGCGGACTCAAGCTGAGAGCGGCTGATCCCGGCGCCTGCTAGCGCCGCCGCGGATGCGTCATCGGTTAGCAACGCCTCGGCGAGACTGACCTCGTCAGCGGCGGCCCTCGCGCTCGCTCCGGCGACGAGATCGTGAGCGGCTAGCCGGCCAAGCGAGGGGGCCAGCAGCCTGGTGACGTTCTCGGCCATTGGCAAGCCGCGCGTGGCGTCTAGGTTGGCGCGCATCTTGGACGCGTCGATCTGCAGCGTGCTCAGCATCTGGGCGGACCAGGAGGCGGCAGAGCCGGTCAGGGTGAGCAGGTGGGAGATGGGCTGCCACTCGCTGTGCCAGGCGCCGGCGGCGCGCTGATGCTCCTGTTCGCCCGCGGCGGCCAGCGTCGCCAGCAGGCCGGGAGCCTGCTTCGTGCAGCCGAGGATGCTGATCGCGGCGACCGGATTCTGCTTGTGCGGCATCGCCGAGGATCCGCCGCTGCCTGCTCGGAGCTCGGCTACCTCGGTCTGGGCGAGCAGCGTCACGTCGCGCGCGATCTTGCCGAGCGCCGCGCAGGTTCCGGCCAGTGCGGACGCCAGGTCGATAGTGCGGAGTCTGTTGGTATGCCACGGCAGCACGGGGACGGCGAGCTCGAGTTCTTCGGCGAGAAGCGTCATTACGTCAAGACCGGCGTCACCGAGGGAGGCAAGCGTTCCTGCCGCACCGCCGAACTGGACGGCGAGCCTGGTCGACTTGACCCTGTGCAGGTCCTGCCGCGCTTCGTCGATAGCCGTCAGCCAGCCCGCCGCGACGAGGCCGAACGTGACAGGAACGGCCTGCTGCAGCAGCGTGCGGCCGGACATGACGGTGTCGTCCGCCGCGTCTGTCGCGCAACTCGCCGCTGCAGCTGAAAGGTCGCCGAGGATGACGTCGATGGCGCGGCTGGCGAGCAGCATGCCGGCCGTGTCGATGATGTCCTGGCTGGTTGCGCCCTGATGCACGGTGGCCTCGGGCCCGGCTAGCCGGGTCAGCTCCTGCACCAGCGCCGGGACCGGATTGCCGGCGGCGGCGGCATCGTCGCCGAGCGCCCTGTTATCGAAGAACTCCGCCTTTGCTACTGCCGTGACGGTTGCGCCGGAACCAGCCGGTGCTAGTCCGGCGCGCTCGGCCGCCCTAGCTAGCGCAGCCTCCGTATCCAGCATTGCCTGCAGCCACGCGGCATCGCTCGCGTCGACGTCGCCGCGCCCGAAAATGGCGCCAAACAAGCCGGTGGTCACGTCTCAATGATCCCCGCACTCCTCGCCTGATTGGCCGCGGCACCGTCTCGTTCGGCTTCCTGCCTTCGCTTCTCCGCGCGCGCCTGGCGCTCGGCCTTGCTCGGCGTGGGGTCGATGAAGACCTGCGACACCTCCGGCACCCGCTCGGACAACCTGGTCTCGATTCGATCCGCCAGGTCCTCGGCGTCGTCAGCGGTCAGGTCGTCGGCCAGCGACACTCGCGCCGCGACGATCAGGTGTTCCGGGCCAAGGTGCATGGTGAGCAGGTCACGCAGGTCATCGACGCCATGGCTGGACTCGATCACGTCGCGGATCGCGTCCAGATCTCGCTTGTCGGCCGAGCGCCCGATCAGCAAATCCTTATTGTCCAGGCCGAGTCTCACGGCGACGACGACGAGCAGGATGCCGATGGCGATCGACGCGGCGCCATCGTACAGGTTAGAGCCTGTGAGCTGGCTCAGCGCGATCCCGATCGCGGCCAGCGCGAGGCCGATGACGGCAGCGGAGTCTTCGAAAAGGGCGGCCTTGACCGTGGTGTCCGGCGAGGCCTTGACGTGCTCGATCACGTCGGTTTGCGCTTGTTTCGCCTCCGCGCGCATCTGCCGGTAAGCCCTGATGAACGAGATCGTCTCCGCGGTTCCCGCCAGCAGAAGGACGATGTAAGCGATAAGGGGGTCGCCTTGCTCCTGAGACCCGGTTAGCGCCAGTATTCCCTCGAATACCGAGAACCCGGCGCCGAGCATGAAGATCCCGAAGGCGGCGAGCAGCGACCAGAAATACCGCTCCTGGCCGTAGCCGAACGGATGCTCTTCGTCTGCCGGCCTGCTCGACCGTTTAATCGAGGTGAGCAGGAGTCCCTGGTTCAGCGTGTCTGCGACCGAGTGCGCCGACTCCGCCAGCATGGCGCTCGAGCCGGTAAGTATTCCGGCGATCGCCTTGATGACAGCCACGATCACGTTGGCTGCGCCGGCGACGAGCACGGTGCGCGTGGTCTCGCCGCTGCTCGGGGATTTCCCGGATCCGTCCTGTGATTCAGCCATCAAGAACCGCTACCCGGTTACCTGACGATCAGTCAGGCGGATTCGGCCAAGCAAGATCAGCAGAGCGAAGCGAACTCGATGTGTCCGGGCGCGGTCGCCCCGCCGGTCCAGCTGTGACCCTCGCCCCACGTCATTGCCGGGGCCGGCGTCGCGCACGTCGTGTTCATGATCAGGCCGGTGTAGTCGCCGTAGGGGAACAGGAATCCGTTCGGCGTCGACTGGGTCTGAGCGGCGTCGAACTGGGAGATCTGCTGACCCGGCGTCGTCCAGGTGCTGCCGCCATTAGTCGAAGCGCGGTACCACAGGTTGTACCCGTCGACATGGTCGATGGTGCCGTCGAGCGAGTCGTTCCTGTCGTCCATCCAGGTGGCGAACAACTGGCCAGGCCCGGCAGCGACGATGTTGGGGAACAGCGCGTAGCACGCGGAGTTCGGGCAGTTGCTGGCGGACTTGTTGTCCACTCTGCCGACCAACGACCAGCCGGCAGCCGTCGTGCAGTTCGCCGAGCAGCGGGACAGATTGATGATCGTCGGGCTTTGCCGCGTGCCGTGCGCCTGGCCGTCCTGCCACGCCAGGTACAGCGTGCCGGCCGAGTCGATCGCGATCGCGTCCTGCGGGCCGAAGTACGAGAAGCCGCAGTTGGTGTACGGGCAGTTCGGACCCTGTGGCGCTTGCGCGATCACCGGGCTGAACGTCGTCGTGTTCCCGCCCGGCGCCGTCTCCGAGACGCGGTAATCGGCGGCCGGCGCGCCCGTGCAGTTGCTCGTCTGGCAGTCGCCCCAGGCGAACCAGGCGTTCCCGCTGTTGTCGAACACGCCTCCTTCGGCAAAGCCGACCCGGTCGGTGGCGTCTACGAGGTGCTGGACCCAGGTTTGGCCGCCGTTAGACGAGACCGATACGAAATGGCTTGATGCCTGGGTGTACGCGTCATAGACGACGTTGTTGCTGGCGAGGATCTTCTCGTGATCGCAGTTCTTGCAGCCCTTCCCGTTGGCCTGGACCGCCTGAGTGAATGACTGGCCGAAGTTCGTTGATTTGGCCACGTAGATATCGGTGTGGCCGCCAGACAGGCCGTAGGCGAGGAAGGACACGTAGACGGCGCCGGTGGCCGAGTCGATGGCAATGGCAGGGTCGGCCTGATCCGGGTAGCTGATGCCGCCAGGAGTCGCAGCTACCACCGCGGGAGCGCTGAACGTCTTGCCGCCGTCGGCGGAGACCTGGAGCATGATCCGCGAGTTGTTCTGACCCGACGCGGGATCGCAACTCGGATCGCCAGCGAAATGCGTGATCAGCACGTAGACGTGCGAGCTGTCCGACGCCATCGCCGGCTCCCAGTCGTCGCCGCCGCAGTAACCGAGGCGCTGCACGCTGACCGCAGCCTGACTGGTCGCCGGTGCTGCCAGTCCCAGAGCGGTGACGATCGCCAGGATCGGGATGATAGAGAGCGCCCTCGCCATTGCCGTCATTTCGTTCCTTCGTGTCTTTTCCGATCACTTACCACTGCAGCGACAATTGCCGCGAATGTAACGCCGGGCGAGGGCGCGGTCAACCATCGCTAGGCTGACCAGCGATGACCATTGTGCTGTCGAGGGCGCTGGTCTTGCTCGCGCTGGACTACGAGCGCGAGTCGCCGCTCTCGCTGCCGATGAGCGCTGACATTCTGCCGGCCATAGGCACGGACAAAGTGCGGCTGCGCGATCTGCCGCTGCGCGCCGGAGTCTCCAAGGAAGCGGTGAGTACCGCAACCGGGTTCCTCGGGCGGACCGGATTCGCTGTTCGCAATCCTGGCCCGGCGGTCGCCCTCACCGAGCGCGGAATCGCTGCCCTGAACGCACCATGACAGGCTCCTCCTCGCTGCGGAGGAGCGCTGGGCGGGACCTGCACATGTCGAGCGGCTCCG
>DATELR010000348.1:0-4809 GCA_035276345.1 Streptosporangiaceae bacterium
CCGAGGTACTTCCGGTTTGCTTACTTCGCGTACGCGTCGAGCGGGGCGTGCCGTCACCACTTGCCTTACCCGACATCCGAGCTGGGGCCGCTGCTCGTTGCCAGGGCGCTGACACCGGTGTTCGGACTGCGCGGTCAGCTCAACCTCATCGCGCTCGGCGTGCTGATGTGCGTCCTTGCCTCGGTCGCGATCGCCAGCCTGGTGATCGGCTTGCGGATCAGGCTCTGGGCGCAGGTGATACTTGCCGCAGTGATCTGGGTCATCGTGGCGGACGCGGCCTTCTTCGACGTCTTCGCCAGCCCGTTCGAGGAACCGGCCGCCCTCATCGGGCTGCTACTCGTTGCAGCCGGGCTCGTGTACACCGGACGAGGCAAACGCCTGACGATCGTCGGTCTCGTCCTGGCCGGATCCGGCGGTTTCCTCGCGATCTTGTCGAAGGAGCAGTACCTCATCCTCGCGATCCCGATCTGCGCCGCCCTGATCCTGGCCAGCGTCAGCGAGCGCACCGCGGGCATGTCGTGGCGGCAACGGCTCTCCACCTGGGAAACGCGCGCCGCCGCCATGGTTGCGGTCGTGCTCGTCGTGCTGGCCGGCACCTACGCGGCCGTGGACGCCTCCAGCCACTCCGGGCAGCGCCTGCATCGCATTCAGGCGATCGACACGATCTTCGTCGACATCGTGAACGGGCACGACAACGAGCACGCCGATCTGCGCTCGCTCGGGTTGCCGCAAAGCTGGTCACGATATGCTGGCCGCTACTACTGGGATCCCGGTTCGGTCCGCACGAACCCGCACCTGATGCGGTATTCCGGCCAGCTGACCGACACCAACGTAGCCCGCTACCTGCTGACCCATCCAGGGCGCACGCTCAGCATCGGCCAGAAGGCCGCCACTGCGGCGCAGACCTTCCGTGTCACCCAGCTCGGGACGTACCCGCCAGGTACCGGCCACCAGCCTGGCGCCTACGAATCCAGGGTCGTCGCGGTCACCTGGCTGATCCACCTGCTCCCGGCCGGGATCGGCCTCTATGGCCTGGTCCCGTTGTGGCTCGCCATGGCCGCGGTTGCGCTGATCGCGCTACGGCGGCGCCGCCTGCCCTGGCACCGCAACGGCGCTGCCGTCGTGCTCTGCATGACCGGATGCGCGGTCGCCGCCTTCATCCCGCCGGGGTTCTTCGAGGCGATCTCGACCGCCCGGCACATGGTCGGCATGAACCTTGCCACGACACTGTCGATCCCGATCGCAGCCGCGCTCGCGGTCTCGATGATCACCCAACGCGCTCGCAGCGCTGAAGGCCGCGAGTACTCATCTCAGCAGACCGAGCGGCAGCTTCAGCTCCGAACCACGCGGGAACGGTCAGCCGCGAGATGGGTCCGCGCCGCGCCATCGTCCACGCCTGGCCGGCACAGGTCACGGTGATCCCGGCGATAACCACGTCGTACCAGGCGGTTGTCCACCCGCTCACCACGGGCGGCCGCATCGACAGGTGAGCCAGGAGCAGCAGCACCATCGCGCGGCCGGCAATGGCGATGGCCGAGATGATCGCCTCGTCGCGCCGGCCACCGCGGCCCGCGGCCAGCGCGCGGAGCAGGATCAGCGCGCCGGCGAGGCAGGCTACTTCGGCCACCGCGAACGGCAGCGTGATCCGCCGCGTCGCGGCGATCATGGCGATGGTCCCTGCCAGCCAGCATCCGGCGCTGAAGGCGCAGGTCGGCACGCGGCCATGCCGGATCAGGAAGGTCCGCTTGCCGAACAGGGCATCGCCGCGGACGTCGCGGAAATCCTTCAGCACGATCCGCCCGGTGAAGCCCAGATACAGCCCGGCCAGCAGCGCGAGGGTGCCCGGCTGCGGCCGGCCGCCCGCGGCCAGGACGCCGAGCAGATATGGCACCGCGACATAGCAGGCCGGAAGCACCAGCGACGCGACGGCACCGCGATCGGCGAGCCGGACCGGTCGCAATGAGTATGCGGCACTGATAGCGATCCCGGCGGCTGCAACGGCCAGCGCCGGAAGTCCGATCAGAGCTCCCGCGGCCAGCGCAACGGCCCCCGCGGCGCCGCCGATCACGACGAACTCGCGACGGCCGAGCAACCCGGCCGCCAGCGGGCGCTTGCCCGGCAGGTTGATCCGGTCGATCGCCTCGTCCGCTATGTCGTTGCAGGCAACAGAGAACAACAGGAAGCCAGCGACGCACGTGAGCGCGAGTGCTACCCGGAGGGAGAACTGGCCGCCACCGGCCTGTGCCGCACCCGTGGCAGTAAACATGGTCAGCAGCACGACAACGGCCGGGCGTGCGAGCATCAGCACTAGGCGGACACGCGTGATCATTTGTTGCTCCCGTAGTGCGACATGCCGACCACCAGCACGACGATTACTCCGGCGAACGCCAGCCCGCCGATCACGAGGATCGCGGCGACGACAATGCCGAGCACGGACCAGATCGTGCGGCTGCTGCGCCCAGCCCGCTGCGCCGGGCGGTTCAGCGGATCGAATTCCATGCGTTGAGTCTTGCCGGTGCGCTGTCCGCGCCGCATGAGCACAGCTACTCAGATAGCGCCGGCCGAGCTACTCAGGCGCCCGATAAAGGCCGCGTAAATGGTGTTCTGCCTCATTTTCCACCCGGCTGTGGCACGCAAGTCGCGTGACGGACGGCGCGGGTTAACGCAACCTCGTTAGTTTCCAGTGCCTTGACCATCAGGCACCGGCAAAGGCAGGGGCGTTGCCATGAGCAATGTTGACCGTCGCAAGTTTCTAGCAATGATGGGCGTGGCCGGCGGCGCCGCCGCGCTGCCGCTGCATCTGGAGAAGGCTCTCGCCATCCCGGCTCACAACCGGACGGGCACGATCAACGACCTCGAGCACATCGTCTTCATGATGCAGGAGAACCGATCGTTCGATCATTACTTCGGCACGCTCAGGGGCGTCCGGGGCTTCGCCGACCCGCACCCGGTCACCTTGCCGTCGGGCAAGAGCGTCTGGCACCAGCCGAACGGAGCGGGCGAGCTGCTTCCGTACCGTCCCGACGTCCAAGACCTCGGCCAGACCTTCCTCCCTGACCCGCCGCATGGCTGGAACGACGGTCATGCCATGTTCCGTGGCGGCCAGTGGGATCAGTGGGTGCCCAATAAAGGCATTCAGACAATGACCCACCACGTCAGGGACGACATCCCGTACCAGTTCGCGCTCGCAGACGCCTTTACGATCTGCGACAACTATCACTGCTCGATCCTGGGACCCACGGACCCGAACCGGTACCACATGTGGACCGGATGGGTCGGCAACGACGGCAAGGCGGGTGGCCCCGTTCTCAACAACGCCGAAGTGGGCTACGACTGGTCGACTTATCCCGAGCGGCTCGAACGGGCCGGCATCTCATGGTTCGTCTATCAGGACAGCGGCGTCGGCCTCGACGCGGCCGGGTTCTGGGGCTTCACTGACGATCCATACATCGGGAACTTCGGCGACAACTCATTGCTGTACTTCCACCAGTACCAGAACGCGCAGCCGGGCAATCCGCTCGCCGACAAGGCCAAGATGGGCACGACGATCGGCAACCTGAACCGCAACCCTGATGCGCTCCTCAGCGACTTCCGCGCTGACGTGCAGAACGGCCGGCTCCCCCAGGTGTCCTGGATCGTCGCCCCAGAGGCCTACTGCGAGCACCCGAACTGGGAGCCGGACTTCGGGGCCTGGTACGTCTCGCAGGTCGTCGACGTCCTCGCCTCCAACCCGGACGTCTGGAGCAAGACAGTCATGTTCGTCACCTACGACGAGGATGGCGGCTTCTTTGACCACATAGTGTCCGCAACGCCACCACAGACGCGTGCTCAGGGCCTGTCAACTGTGCCAACGACGAACGAGGTCTTCCCGGGCGACGCGAACTTCACGGCGGGACCGTACGGCGTCGGCGTTCGCGTACCGATGATTGTCGTTTCGCCGTGGACGAGGGGCGGCTGGGTCGATTCGCAGCTGTTCGACCACACGTCGCTGATCCGCTTCCTTGAGACGCGTTTCGCGAACGGCAACCAGGACCTGATCGAGTCCAACATCACGCCGTGGCGCCGCGCAGTCGTCGGCGACCTCACCACGGCGTTCGATTTCAGGCACCCGAACAAGTCCGCGCGAGTCCGCCTTCCGGGCACGGCCGACTTCAAGCCAGTCGATCTCGTCAGGTTCCCCGATGAGGTGCCGGTCCCGCCGGCCAACCAGAACCTGCCGGGACAGGAGAAAGGCGTGCGTCCTGCCCGCGCTATCCCCTACACCCTGCAGACCAATGCGGTCGCGGGAGCCACGTCCGTCGGCATCCGGTTCCACAGCTCAGGCGGCGCGGCCGGCGTATTCCAGGTGCGGTCCGCCGACGCCTCCCAGGGACCGCGCACCTATACGGTCGAGTCAGGCAAGCTGCTCGCCGACAGCTGGGCCTTCACGACGGGATATGACCTGTCGGTCCACGGGCCCAACGGGTTCTTCCGCCACTTCAAGGGCGGCGGTCAGGACCTTGCGGTCCAGGCCTCTTACGGCCTGCGGAACAACGCTGACAAGATCGTTCTGAAGCTCCAGAACGGCGGTTCGGGACCGGTGAAAGTGACGGTGTCTGACCGGTACTCCTCGCTGAGCACCACGCTCACCATCGCGGCCGGCGGCTCGAAGTCCCTTGACATGTCGCTCAATGGCACCAGGGGCTGGTACGACCTGACCGTCACGATCAAGGGCGATCCCGGATTCGAGTACCGCTATGCCGGCCACCTTGAGGACGGCGGACCCAGCATCAGCGACCCGGGCATGGGTGGCCTGATCTAACGTCCCTG
>DATELR010000349.1:0-12454 GCA_035276345.1 Streptosporangiaceae bacterium
TCTGACCGTGGTGCTGGACGTGGCCAGGCCGCCCGAGGTGATCTCGACCGTCTGACCTGGAGCGTCAGCCGGGGCCGCGTGATCGTCGGTGACCCGGATTCGCCAGCCGCCGGGTGGTGGCAACCCGGCGACCGCCACATCGCCGCCAAGGCTGACGAGCACGCCGCAGTCCAGCCGGCCGGCGATCAGAGCCGCGCAATGATCTGCCGCCCACGCCTTGGCGGTTGCGCCGAGATCCAGCTGGGCCCCGCTGCGAAGCCGTACCGAGGGCGTCGCAGGGTCGAGTTCGACGCACCGCCAGCCGGGGACCGGATCGGCCTTGCCGGCGGGCGCTGCCGCACCTGCCCGGAGTTCGCCGAAGTCACGGTCGTAGCCAGCCGTCACTAGCGCCTGCCCGCAAGTTGGATCGACGTCACCGTCGGTGAGCTCGGCCGCGCGTAGCGCCTCTGCGACCAGCGTCGCGAGCACGTCGCTCACGTGGGTGAGTTGCCCGCGTGCCTGGTTAAGCCTGGAGAGCTCGGAGTCCGCCCGGAACCTGCTGCACGCGAGGTCGATTGCGGCGAGCTCCGCATCGGCGACGGCGCGGGCAGCGCCGAGCGCGGCAGCGTCGGTGACGATGAGCATCGCGTTCGTGCCGAAGACCTGGAAGGAGTCTGTCGCGGTCATCCGGACCCGGCTAAGTGCGGCCGTGCGCCTCTGGCTCGGTGAGCCTGGTGAACGCGCGCAGGTTGGCCAGGCTTTCGCCGCGCTTGACTCGCCACGCGTACTCGCGCCGGATCGAGGAGGCGAAGCCGATCATCAGTGCCTGATCGAAGTTGTCGTCGGAGTAGCTGAGCACGCAGCCGAGCAGGCGGTCGATCTCGTCGCTGGTGATCGTGGCCAGCGGCAGCCGCCCCACCAGATGAACGTCGCCGACCTGGTCCAGAGCGAAGTGAATGCCGAACATCCGGCTGCCGCGCTCGAGCAGGAACCGGTAGAACTCCGCGTGATTCTCATCCGGCTGGCGGCAGAAGAACGCCTCGACGTGCAGGCTATGGGTGTCAGCGATCAGCCAGGTCATCGTGACGAGCTTGTGCTGACCCTCGAGACGGATCAGGAACGCTCCGGGCTGCGGCGAGGTGAAGCTGACTTCGAGGTCGGTAAGGATCTCGCTGAGCTTCGCGGACTCCTCGACGGGGTACTCCCGTTCGGCCGGATCCCGGCCAGCCGGGGCGGCGCTCACGCGTCGACCGTGGCGGCGACCTCGCTCATAGCGTCACCGTACACGGCGAGCAGGTTGTCCACCGTCGATGCCCAGCCGAAGCGCGATGCGTGCTTTCTGGCCCCGCGCCCGAGCCGGCCTAGCCAGCTCGAGCTGCCGATCAGCTCGCCAATGGCGCTCGCGTAGTGCGCCGGATTATGCCCGTCGATCAGCACTCCTGATACCCCGTCCTGAACGGCGGTCCGCAGGCCGCCTGCCGCAGCGGCCACCACCGGCGTTCCGCAGGCCTGCGCCTCGACGGCAACCAGGCCGAATGATTCGGAGTAGGACGGCACCACCACAAGCGTCGCCGCTCGGTACCAGTCGGCCAGGTCACGCTGCGGGCAGGGCGGTTCGAGCCTGATGTTCTGCGAGATGCCGAGTGCCGACGCCAGTTCGGTCAGGCTGTCCGGGTCGTTGCGGCCGGTCCCGCTCGGCCCGCCGACGAACGCCACGACCAGCCGGTCGGCAAGCCTCGGCTGATCGCGCAGCAGCCGAGCTGCAGCGTGGAGCAGCACGTCCGGCGCCTTAAGCGGTTGCACCCGGCCGGCGAACATGAGGACGATCGCGTTGGGAGCGATGCCCAGCCGCCGTCTGGCAAGCCGCTGCGAGCCGGGCTTGAAAAGTGCGAGGTCGACGCCTGGGCTGACTGCCGCTACCCGGCCGGGCGAGGCGTCATACAGCTTGATCAGTTCCCGCGCTTCGGCGTCGGTGTTGGCGACGATACGGTCCGCGCTGGCGATGACCTCGGCTTCGCCGCGGATCCTGATGTCGGGCTCGGCCGCGTCGCCGACGGCGAGAGCGGCGTTCTTGACCCTGCCGAGAGTGTGCATGGACTGGACGAGCGGCACGCCCCAGCGCTCCTTGGCAACGGCGCCGACCTGGCCAGATAGCCAGTAGTGGCCGTGCACGAGGTCGTATCTGCCTGGCGCATGGGTGGCCTCCTCACGCAGCACCTCAAAGGTGAACTGGCAAAGCTGAGCGGGGAGGTCGGTCTTATCCAGGTCCTCGAACGGACCAGCCTCGATGTGCCTGACCAGCACGCCGGGAGCCAGTTCGACGACCGGTGGCTGATCGCGCGAGACAGCGCGCGTGAAGATGTCGACTTCGACGCCTTTTGCCGCCAGCAGCCTGGCGACCTCGACGACATAGACGTTAAGGCCGCCAGCATCGCCTGTTCCTGGCTGCTCCAGCGGTGATGTGTGAACGCTGATTGTCGCGACACGCTGCGGGTAGCGACGCGGCACTGGCATACACCTCCGAGACGGATGAACCCGAAAGTTCGCCGTCATGTTCCCGGCAAGGCTATTTCGGGCGACGCAGTTCTCCGTCCCCTCTGGACCCGGTCGCCTCATCGCCTCGGCGGCCGTGCTGAGGCGGCGCAAACAGGCGCGATACGCTCAGGCCATGACCACCCTCGTGTTGCTCCGTCATGGGGAAAGCGTGTGGAACGCAGAGGGTCTCTTTACCGGCTGGGTCGACGTTGGCCTGTCCAAGCAGGGCCTGGCAGAGGCTGAGCACGCCGGCGAGCTGCTCGCCGAGAGCGGGCTGCAGCCGCGAGTTGTGCATACGTCCGTGCTGACGCGTGCGATCCAGACTGCCAACGCCACCCTCGACACCGCGGACCTGGCCTGGCTGCCGGTCCGCAGGTCGTGGCGGCTGAACGAGCGCCACTACGGCGCCCTGCAGGGCAAGAACAAGGCTCAGACCAGGGACGAATACGGCGACGAGCAGTTCATGGCCTGGCGCAGGTCGTACGACATTCCGCCGCCGCCGATCGCTGACGACGATCCGCTGTCACAAGCGAGCGATCCGCGGTACGCGCTGCTCACCGATGACGTGCTCCCCAGGACCGAGTGCCTGCGCGACGTGGTCTGGCGGATGCTCCCGTATTGGCACGACTCGATCGTGCCCGATCTCGCGTCGGGCCAGACTGTGCTGGTCGTGGCGCACGGCAACTCGATGCGCGCCCTCGTGAAGCACCTGGACGGGATTGGCGACGCGGAGATCGCGGGGCTGAACATTCCCACCGGGATCCCGCTCGTCTACGACCTCGACGGCGGTTTCAGGCCCAAGACGCCCGGCGGGACCTATCTCGATCCGGAGGCGGCAAAGGTCGCCGCCGAAGCTGTGGCGAATCAGGGCCGATGATCGCGGACGCTCAGGTGACGAGAAGGCAGACCGCAGCCGGTCAGCTTGCGTCTCAGCGCCGACCGCCTCTTTCCCGCTACATGAACTCAGGAGAGAGGGCTTATGAACTCTCCGCGAATTGATGTCGTCCGCAAAGCTGCGCAGATGCGTGCGACCAGGCTCTACGCATACCATCAAAGCGTGGATGTGGGGGTGATTGCGGTCAGACGTGCCAGCTTGGCCGCGTGGCCCGCCGAGGCCGGCGGATGAACGCTCGGGCCTCGGCGCACCTTAACGGCGCCGCACCGGGGTCCGGTAACTCCGCGGCCGCAGCGCCGGAATCCGCCGCATCCGATCAGCCATCCACCGTGTCAGGCCCCGCCGCCGTGGTTCCGAGTTCGATTCAGCTGCCGGTCGGGCTTTCCGCCGTCCTCGATGTCCTGTCATCGTCGGCAGTGGTCATCAACAGCGACGACCGGGTGCTGCAGGCCAGCGAGGCTGCGCGCTCGTTCGGCCTGGTCGAGGACGAAGAACTCGTCGTAGGAGAACTACTCGCGCTCGCCCGTCAGGTCCGCAGAGATGGCGAGATCCGCGAGGGTGAGATCGACGTGACGACCGGTGCGCTGAACGGACGGACGACGAGCTTCGCGGTCAGGGTGGCGCCGCTCGGGCCTGATGTGGGCGGCGGCGGGCTGGTCTTGCTGCTGGTCGAGGACCAGACCGAGCGCCGGAGGGTCGAGGAAGTCCGCAGGGACTTTGTTGCGAACACCAGCCACGAGCTGAAGACCCCGGTCGGCGCGCTGGCGCTGCTTGCGGAGACAGTTGAGGACGCTGCCGATGATCCCGAGGCGGTCAGGCGGTTCGCTGGCCGGATGCGGCAGGAAGCGAACAGGCTGACCAACCTGGTCCAGGACATGATCACGCTGTCGCGGATCCAGGCCGCGGAGCCGATCCCCGATCCGGCGCCCGTTGATCTTGATGCAGTAGTTGCCGAGGCACTCGATCGCGGCCGGATGAAGGCGACCTCCCGAGGCATCGAGCTCGCGGCGAACGGCACCAGGCGGCTATCTGTCCTGGGTGATGAGGAACTCCTGATCACGGCGCTGCGCAATCTGCTCGACAACGCGGTCGCCTACAGCCCGGAGAAGACCAAGGTCGTCGTGTCGACCCGGCTGGACGGCAGGCACGTGGTCGAGCTGAGCGTCAGCGATCAGGGGATCGGCATTCCCGAGCGCGACCTCGAGCGAATCTTCGAGCGCTTTTACCGTGTCGACCCTGCCAGATCCCGGGTGACCGGAGGCACCGGACTCGGGCTCGCAATCGTGAAGCACGTGACTGCCGCACACGGCGGGCGAGTGACGGTAACGAGCAAGGAAGGTGCCGGATCAACCTTTACGCTGCGACTTCCGGTACGGCCCGGAGCGACATCATGACCTGCGGCCAGGCTGCGCCCTCGGCCCCCGACCGAAGTAAGCGGCCGCGCGGCGGCTGGACCGCGCGCGCTTCGGAATGTACCGCCGAGGAGGCAGTCACGTGACCCGGGTGCTCGTTGTCGAAGATGAGGAGTCGTTCAGCGACGCGTTGTCGTACATGCTTCGCAAGGAGGGATTCGAGGTCGCCGTCTGCCCGACCGGGCCGGCCGCGCTCGACACCTTCGACCGGACCGGTGCCGACCTTGTGCTACTTGACCTGATGCTGCCAGGGCTGCCAGGAAGCGAGGTCTGCCGCGCGCTGCGGGAGCGGTCGTCCGTGCCCGTGATCATGCTCACCGCGAAGGACAGCGAGATCGACAAGGTCGTCGGGCTGGAACTCGGTGCCGATGACTACGTGACCAAGCCGTTCTCATCCCGTGAGCTGGTCGCGCGGATGCGTGCCGTGCTGCGCCGCCGCGGCGACAACGAGGAGGCCGCCACCTCGGTCATGGAGTCCGGTCCGGTCCGGATGGACGTGGAACGGCACATCGTCATGGTGCGCAACTCATCTGTCCAGCTGCCGCTGAAAGAGTTCGAGCTGCTTGAGGTGCTGCTGCGGAACTCCGGCCGGGTGCTGACGAGAATGCAGCTCATCGACCGGGTCTGGGGCGCCGATTACGTCGGCGACACGAAGACGCTCGACGTGCATATCAAGCGGCTGCGCGCGAAGGTTGAGCAGGACCCGGCCCGGCCGATGCACATCATTACCGTGCGGGGTCTCGGCTACAAGTTCGAGCCAGGGACCTAGCTGCTTGGCGTCGGCGTCGGCGTGGGGCTCGGGCTGGCGCTAGGCGAGACGCTCGGTGGTGGCGAGAAGGTCGAGAAGTTCGACGCCATCGGCATGACAGGTACGGAAAGCCTGGTGGATCCGGCCCTGGCGAAATCCAGGTACAGCGTGATGACGGTGCCGCCGCTGAGCGGCTTGAGCAGGTGCTGCAGCACGATCGCGGGCGCGGGTCCGCTCAGCAGCACCCTCGACTGGTAGCGCAGCGGGATCCCGCCGCCTGGCAGTACTACGCGTTGTGCGATGCCAGGAGCCTTGACCGAGATGAGCCTGTCCGGGGTGCCGGTGTTCACGATGCCGAGATAGAACCCGGTGCTCTGGCCTACCGCAAGCACGTGGCCGATCGGCGGACCGAGCACGAAGGCATTGTTAATCGTGAGGTCCAAGCTGACCCGGTGGAAGGTTCCGTCGGTGGGCTGATGCCAATGCAGAACGGGCGCGTTGGTACCAGCCTCACAGCCGGCGATGACCGGGCCGAGAGCGAGCGCGGCCGCGATCAGGATGCTGCGCGGCACAATCCCGCGGCGGCTGCTGCGGATCACCGAGCCTCCTCGTTATTTCCCCGGTGCGCACTGGCCAGCAGGACGGGCCGGGCCAGTGCCGGCTCCACGAAATGGCTGGCGCTACGCCAGACCTGGCACAGCGTAGCGGCGCGGGCCGCAAAGGCCGCAGCCGGCCCGCGCAAATGGGCAGGGGCGCTGCGCCGCCGGCAAGGTCAGTGACTCGGCCGCAGGCTCCGCAAGGTTGGCTCGAGATCGAAGTTTGGGCGAAGCGCGTGACCGGCGACGTTTCCGTGAGAGTCGACGAGGACGACGCTGACGTCCTTTGAGGTGTAGCGGTTAAGAAGATTGGCCGAGTCGATCGCGAGATGGGCCTTCTTCACTTCGGCAGCGAGCTGCCTGGTCTCAGGCACATTGCCCTGGCTGGCGACCAGATAGACGCTGACGCGCGCGTTTGCTGCCTGTCCGACCAATCGGCGGATCAGGCGTCCGCAGCCACAGTTGGCCGGGATGATCGCCAGCGCGGTAGTTACCACGGTCGCCAGGTCGACCGCCCGGCCGTCGACCTTGATCTTGCCGTGTGGCAGGCGAGCGGCCGCGGGCACGCTAGGGCCACCCGAAGCGTTCCTGCTGGCGGAGGGAGAGGCCGACGAACTGGCCGAGCTGTTGCTCGAGGACGGCGCAGTCTGCCCTGAATGCGATGTTCTTGTCGATTTCTGCCCTACCTGATCAGAAAGGCCGCCGAAGTAAGGGTTGGCGCTGAACATCGTCAGCACCATCCCGGCGACCATGGCCAGGACGAGACATCCGGCGATCAGCGGCACGATCATGCCGCTGTGACGCAGGGGGGTGCGCCAGCGAAGGCTGCGCTCACGGCGGCGCAGCGCGCGCAGTTCGCGGTGATAGGCCTGGACATCCCGGTCCAGTTCGCGAGCATCATCCGGGATCTGGACGTCAACTGGTGGCAGGCCATAGTCGTCGTGTGCCGGTTCACCGCCTTGGTTCACAGGCCGCTCCGCAAATCGCTCACATGCACTTAACTTCAGTATGAGCCTGGTGCCCCGCCGACGTAACCATGGACCGTCAGTTGCTTGTCCGATACACCGGCCCGAGGCGACTTCCTGCGTCTGAGCGGGAAAGTCATGATCGCTCGTGGCCGACCGACTGCTCGCCAAGCGGTAAACTGGGTCCTACCCGCGAGGCGGTATTCATGGCGCTTGAGCGCGCGCAAACGTGGCCCAAGATTCCCCGGTAAGCCGGGCCGAGGGTCAGTTTCATGATGGCAGTTCGGTCATTCATAGTATGCAAAAGCGCCCTTGACCTGCATCTTTGTCATCAAGCATGGCTATTGTTCGGTCCCCGCCGTGGTAACATAGGTTCAGCGGAAGGGGTACGTGCCAGATGACTTTCAAGGTCGGCGACACCGTCGTCTACCCCCACCATGGGGCTGCTCGGATCGAGGAAATCGAGATCCGCACGATCAAGGGCGAGGACAAGACGTACCTCGTTCTCAAGGTCGATAAGGGTGACCTGACGGTGCGGGTTCCAGCAGACAACGCGGAACTTGTTGGTGTACGAGATGTAGTCGGGCAGGAAGGCCTCGAGCGAGTATTCGAGGTTCTGCGCGCGCCATACACCGAAGAGCCGACCAACTGGTCGCGCAGGTACAAGGCAAACCTTGAGAAGCTCGCCTCGGGCGACGTGAACAAGGTCGCCGAGGTCGTTCGCGACCTGTGGCGCCGCGATCGCGAGCGCGGGCTGTCTGCCGGTGAGAAGCGTATGCTCGCCAAGGCCCGGCAGATCCTCGTCAGCGAGCTAGCACTCGCGGAGAAGACGAACGAGGACAAGGCCGAAACGCTACTCGACGAGATCCTGGCAACCTGACGCCAGGTACCGTTCCCGGATGGACGACCCGGCGACGAGCGTTTCGAATGCCATACCGCAGGTCGGCATCGGCATTGATGTGCACCCTTTCGGGGATGGTCGTGAACTGCACCTGGCTGGCCTGTACTGGCCGGGAGAGCAGGGACTGACCGGTCACTCGGACGGCGACGTTGCCGCACACGCTATCTGTGATGCGCTGCTGTCCGCGGCGCGGCTTGGAGACCTCGGCAGCCAGTTCGGCACAGCGGATCCTCGCTGGGCTGGAGCGCGCGGCGCGGTTCTGCTGGCGGAGACCTATCGCCTTGTTGATGACGCTGGCTACCGCATCGGCAATGTCGCGGTCCAGATAATCGGGAACCGACCTCGGCTGGCTGCTCGCCGTGACGAAGCGCAGTCTGCGCTGTCGTCTGCACTGAACGGCGCCCTCGTGAGCATTTCGGCTACAACTACCGACGGCCTTGGCCTGACCGGCAGAGGCGAGGGAGTCGCCGCGATTGCTACGGCGCTGGTCGTGCCGGTGAGTTCCTAGTCGTCCTGCGGCGGAGTAGGAGTGCTGCGGGTTCGCCGGAACGCGGGCAGCCCGTCGGTGTCTCCGTCGTCCTCAGCAGAAGGCTCGGCCGCCGTCGGCTCGGCTGAAGGCTCCTGATCAGCGGCTGGATCTGCGTCCCGGGACTCGAATCCGGCGATCGCCGGCTGCTGGCCGGGAACACGCTCGGGAAGCGCGTCATCCTCGACTGCGGAATCATCGCGGGTGTCGTCGGAGCCTTCCAGCTCGTCCTCTGCCACAGGATCGGGTTGCTCGCGATTATCGTCCTGCCCGCCGAGCGCGCCACGCTCGACCTTCGGCGTGAATGGCGTTTGCCGTGCTGGTGCCGTGGGGCTGGCCCCAGCTGTGTCCTGTTCTTGGGACTTGGATGTCCTCGCGCGCAGCTGCATCTCTACTCGCCGCACCGCGGGCGGATTCCCGGTGCGGTTGGGCACCGTCGGAGGCTCGACACCGGTGCTACCTGAGGCGGGATCGGCCGTCTCCAACGCGGCTTCTTCCTCGCCTGTGTCCTCGGTCAGCTCATGATCGGATGCCGTGATCGCCTGCGGCCTCGGCGGCAAGCCGGGAATCAGCGGCCGCTGCGGCGCGAACTCCTCACTCTCCAGCTCGGTGACCGGGATGACCGGAGCGCCCACCATCGCCGGCGCTAGCTCCGGACGACGGGCCTCGAGCGCGACTCTGCGTTTCTCGTTGCGTTTGCCCAGCCGCCTGAGCCTGGCGTACCTGAGCAGCGCGACCAGCAAGCCAAATCCGATCAGGACCAGCGCCCATGGCACGATTGCGGCGACCACGGCTGCGAGCTTGTGCGGGATCTTGACGTCCGCAGGCTGCAGCGCACCCCCGGCTGCGAGGGCAGCCAGCAGCACGAGCATGCACAGCCATGAGTACATCCTGCTGACCAGGCCGGCGCCTCGCAGAGCGAGTACCGAGCAGCCAGCAATCACGAGCAGCGCGTCGAAGATGATCGGGTAGATGCTGGCCAGCCGTCCGTGGACGCCTGCCTGGAGCGCGAGGTGGTGCACGCTTGAGTAGGACAGCACGCACGCCGCGGCGGTCAGCGCCGCGAGACCGACGGCGACGGCGACCAGGGCGAGCGCTCGGAGCACCTGGCCGGTGTCGCGGCCGGCCGGCGCCGCAGACGGGAGATCGGCGCCGTGCGACCAACCGTCCGCCGCATACGCTGGCTCGGGCCTGAGGCGGGTATCGCTCATCCTCGCCACGCCATTCCTCCTGCCAGGAGCCTCGGGTCGGCCAAATCACCCGCGGGCCTATAGTCGGGGAAGATAGACGAGTACCGGCCGCACGTCTTTTTCGCGGCGGCGGCATGCCGCCTGCCTGGTTGGGAACCCAGGTCTGAGGAGCGTAGCGTGCGACCGACGTGCGGGCCAACGACCTGCGGGTTCGCCGCGCCGGTGACCGCGGCGGCAAGGGAGATGAGATGCCGTACTACCGGGTGATGGGGGAGATCCCGAGAAAGCGTCATACCCGATTCCACCGGCCTGGTGGCGGGCTCTATGCCGAGGAACTCATGGGCGAGGAGGGATTCTCCTCTGATTCCTCGCTGCTCTATCACGTCAATCCGCCGACGGCGATAATCAAGAGCGATGCCCTGGCCGATTTCGCCGGCGAGGCGAGGCTGGCCGCCAATCATCCGTTGCTGCCGCGGCATTACAAGACACAAGAGCTGGCCGCCACGGGCGATGCCGTGCTTGGCCGGCAGCCGCTGATGGGCAACGACGACATCCGCATTTCCTTCGTCACCGTTGACAGTCCCTCCGGGCTTTATCGCAATTCGGTCGGCGACGAGGCTGTGTACCTGCAGAACGGCTCGATGCGGTTCGAGTCCGTCTACGGCGCCATCGACGCGGTGGCAGGCGACTACGTGATCATCCCGCGCGGAACCATCCACCGCTGGCTGCCTGAACCTGCCGGGCCCGCCTCGGTCCCCGTCACGGCGCTGGTCATCGAGGCCCGCGGCCACATCAGGACACCGAAGCGCTACTTGTCGCAGACCGGGCAGTTCCTCGAGCACGCACCGTACAGCGAACGTGACCTGCGCCCTGTGCGCGGCCCGGTCTTCGCCGAAGGCGACGACGTGCCGGTCATCGTGCGCAACCGGGGCGGACTCACGACTCTTACCTACGCGCACCACCCGTTCGATGTCGTCGGCTGGGACGGCTGCCTGTACCCGTACGCGTTCAACATCGCCGACTTCGAGCCGATCGTGAAGCGGACGCACGCACCGCCGCCGGTCCACCAGACCTTCGAGGGCCCGAACTTCGTGATCTGCTCGTTCTGCCCGCGTCCACTCGATTTTGATCCGCAGTCTGTCCCGATCCCGTATAACCACCACAACGTCGACTCCGACGAGATGATGTTCTACGTGGGCGGTGATTACTCAGCACGGCAAGGCTCAGGCGTCGGGATCGGCTCGATCACCCTGCACCCCTCGGGCTTCACGCACGGACCGATACCCGGTGCGGTCGAGGCGGTGATCCGGGGAATGGAGGCCGGCCGCACGACCACGGACGAGACTGCGGTGATGATCGATACCTTCCGCCCGCTGCTCCTGTCCGACCAGGCTGCCGCGGCCGAGGATCCGGATTACGCCTGGAGCTGGGCCAAGGCTGCTTCCCATGACTGACAGCGCAGAGCAGGTCGGCTCGGTGACGCTGCCCGAGATCGCACGTGAGCTGTTCGACCGGCCCAACCATGTGGCCGTGGCGACCATCGAGCCCAGCGGCCGGCCTCAGACGAGCCTGGTCTGGGCCAAGACCGACGGCGACGACGTGCTGTTCTCCACCATCAAGGGCCGGCGCAAGTACGCCAACCTGACCCGTGATCCGCGGGTCAGCGTACTCGTCTACGACGGCTCGGATCCGTACACGTATGCCGAGGTCAGGGGCATCGCGACGATCACGGACGATCCTGAGGCTGAGCTGATCAACGAGCTCGCGCTCAAGTACACCGGTCAGCCGTTCGGCTACCGCGCCGGCGAGCAGCGCGTGATCGTACGGATTGTCCCGGAAAAGGTAATTCTCTACCTCGACTAGCCCCGGCAACCCAGCCCACCGATGGACCCCTTGTGGGGCTATGACGCCACCAGAGGTTCATTGGTGGGGCGGATCCTGCGCGTTTAGGCCCACCAGGGGTTCACCGGTGGGGGCGGTGTTCGGGGACGTGCGGCGGTGTTCGGGAACGTGGGCGCGCGGCGCTTGGCGCGCGGCTGTGCTGCCTGGATCCCGTAGCCTTGACGGATGACGCTCCGCCTGCACGACACCGCCTCGCGCACCGTGCGCGACTTCCTTCCCGTGACACCGGGCAAGGTCGGCCTGTACCTGTGCGGCGCAACCGTCCAGGCTCCGCCGCATATCGGTCACATTCGCTCAGGGGTGAGCTTCGACATCCTGGTCCGCTGGCTGAAGGTAAGCGGGCTGGAGGTCACGTTCTGCCGGAACGTCACCGACATCGACGACAAGATCCTGCGCGCGGCGGCAGCTGAGGGCAGCCCGTGGTGGGCCGTTGCCGAGCGCAATCAGCGCGCATTTACCCGCGCGTATGACGTCCTCGGCTGCCTGCCTCCTGACGTGGAGCCGCGGGCAACTGGCCACATCCCGGAAATGATCGCGCTGATCCAGCGGCTGATCGATTCCGGCCATGCGTACGCGGCCGGCGGCGACGTCTACTTCGACGTCTCCTCGTATCCCGCGTACGGCGAGCTGTCCGGGCAGCGGCCTGAGCACATGCGCGCGGCCGATGACGTCGAGGGTGACAGCGCCAAGCGCGACCCGCGCGACTTCGCGCTCTGGAAGGGCTACAAGCCCGGCGAGCCGTCCTGGGATACGCCGTGGGGGCCGGGCCGGCCGGGCTGGCACCTGGAATGCTCGGCGATGGCGA
>DATELR010000350.1:0-25512 GCA_035276345.1 Streptosporangiaceae bacterium
AGGCTGCGTCCATGTTGCTACTCGGCGTCGTCTTTGCCCTACTAACTGTTGGTCTGGTCGTTCCTTGCGTGATCGACATCGCCACGACGCCGCGACATCACTTCGACCTCCCCACTAAGCAGAACTGGCTGGTCGTCGTCATCGGATTCTGGGTCTTCGGGGCGGTTGCCTGGTTGCTTCTCGGCCGCAGGGAGGTGCGGACCCGCCGGCTCTGGGACGACGTCACCGGCAGCTGGGTGCCCGCCCACGAGACCGATCGCCTGCGCCCGTCCAGGATGGATCGGGGTGACTTCCTGTTCGGCCAGTCACGGCGCGGCAGGCAGGCAGCCATCGCTCCGGCACGTTTCGTGGCCCCTGACGACAACCCTGAATTCCTGCTTGAGCTTGAGCGCAGGATTCAGATGTGGCGCGAAGAAGACGGCATCTGATCTCTGGGCCAGGCACATCAGCCCATTCAGTACGCGACTTATCCGGCTGGCTAGTGCATGCCCGCGTACGAGTGCAGGCCCGATATCCAGAGGTTAACGCCCACCAGATTGAACAACAGGCAGGCGAAGCCGAACAGCTGGATGAAGGCCGCCCTGCGGCCGCGCCAGCCGGCCGTGGCGCGCGCGTGCAGGAACGCCGCGTAGACCAGCCACGTGATGAACGACCACGTCTCCTTCGGATCCCAGCCCCAGTACCTGCCCCAGGCGTGGTCCGCCCAGATCGCGCCCGCGATCACCGCGAACGTCCACGCGGGGAACGCGAACAAGATGGCGCGATAGGCAAGCCGGTCGAGCGTGGCCGCGCCGGGCAGCCGGGCCATGATGCCCGCCGATGCGGCTTCCTGGCCGGCTTCGACCCGACGGTCATGCCTGGCGGACAGCAGGTACAGGACCGTCACGACGGCTCCGAAAATGTACATCCCGACCGCGATGATCATGGCGGTCACGTGAATGGCGATCCAGTACGACTGGAGCGCCGGCACCAGCTGGCCAGCCGGGATGTAGATCCACACGACGTCGACGGCGAGCGCCAGCACGACCGGCAGGAGCACGAAGAGGCCCAGGTAATACGCGCGGAACTTGACGGCACCCAGAACGAAGACCAGCACGGCCGCGCAGGTGATCGCCGCGATGAACTCGTACATGTTGCCCCAGGGGACCCGGTGTTCCGAGAGCCCTCTGGTGGCGACCGACGCCAGGTGCAGCGCGAGGCCGGCGCAAGTCAGCACGAATGCCGAGCGCAGCCAGCTGCCCTGCGGCCACGGCGACGCCGCGATCGTCGCGGCAGGCTCTGGCAGGGCGGCACCGCCCTGCTCGGCACCACGGGTCTGTGCGCCGTCCTGCCCGCCGCCACCAGGAACGGCCGCCGTCTGACCGCCCCCGGCCCGCCGGGTCTCGCCAGGGCTCAGGTCGGCCAGCTCGCTGGGGTCACCCGGGTCGGCAGGGAACGCATGCCCGGCGGACTCGGCAGTGCTCGCCGCACCCACCAGCGCGACGGCCTCGGCCCGCTCTGGCTGCTTCACCGGGGCGGCAGCGGCTGACTGCCGCTTGCCGAAGGCGAAGTCGCAGGCGTAGGCCAGCATCGCCAGGCCGTACAGCACAATGGTGAGCACCAGCGTGGCGTTGCTGACGTCTGCCAATTCGATATTCGGCACGGCCAATCACTCTCCCTTTGCCCCGGCTGCCGCCACCTGGCCGCCGGGCTCGGCGACGGCGGCAGCGTCGCCGCGGACCTGCTGCATGATCTCGCTCGATAGCTCGGCGAACTCGGTCTCGAAACCGCCCGCCGCGTCCGATCTGGTCAGGCCGCCGATCACGACGGCGCTCGCCTCGGCCTGGCCGGCCTTGACCGCCCCAGGCTCATCCGGAGCCGCCATCCCTGGCTGCTCCACGGCCGAGGCGCGCACGAAGATGCGCCGGCGCCGCACCAGGAACGACAGGATCAGCCCGGCCAGCGCAGTCAGGGCTGAGACAAGCGCCGGCAGCTGTCCAGGGTCATAGGTGATCGCCAGGCTCACCCACTGCCGGTAGCCGGTGAACGTCAGCTTGCCTAGCCCGTGGGGCAGCGTGATCGACTGCCCGGGAGCCAGCGGCCTCGGGCTCACCGCGAGGCGCCGCATATGGCTCGTGTCGAGGCTGTACACCGACTGCGGGTTGCCGGAGTTCAGGCCGAGGTTGCCCGCGTAGGTGACCAGGCTGACCCGCGGGTACTCAGCTGCGGGGAACGCCGAAGCCAGCCTGCCGCCGACGTCGACTTCGGTGGGCAGGAAGACCCCGGCGAAGCCGAGCTGGCGCGGCTGCGCGTCGGGAACCTTCACGACCCCTGCGGACGTGAGGCCTGACTGCTCGACAGGGATGAACGGCACGGCCTGGTCGAACCGGACCTTGCCGCTGCTGTCGGTCACCTTGAACTCTGGCGCGTAGCCATGCCCGAGCAGGAAGACCTGGACGCCATCGACAATCAGGGGATGGTTGACCCGCAGGTCATAGCTGCGCTGCCGGCCGCCATATTCGGAGTTGTACCGGAGCGCGGCGGCGAACGACGCTGGCTGACCGCGCTGGTCGCCAGAGGTGATGTAGCTCGCGGCGAACTTCCGCAACGTCACGCTGAACGGCTGCAGGTCACCGGCGGAGACCAGCCGCCCTGGATGGAAGGCATCCAGGCCCACGGGTGTGTTAGCGAAGGTCTCGCCTTCGACGAGAAGCTTGTTGGCCTTGTACCCGATCAGCCCGCCGAGCGCGACTGATACCAGCAGGCCAAGCAGGGCCACGTGGAACAGCAGGTTGCCGACCTCGTGCAGGTAACCCTTCTCAGCCGACACCCAGCCGTCTCCGGTCCTGATCCTGAACCGGCGGCGGCGGAGCAGAGCCGCAGCTGAGCCGAGCGCGCGCTCGGGTGCCGTGTCCGCCGCGAAGCCGGCCGCCTGCGGCAACCTGCCGAGGTGGCGTGGCGCCTTCGGCGGTGGCTGCCGCGCCGACCTGGCGAGCCGGTAGCTGCGCGGCAGCACGCATCCGGCCAGCGACGCGAAGAGCAACAGGTAGATCGCCGCGAACCACGGCGCGCCGAACACATCGAAGCCGGACAGCTTCGCAAGGAAAGGCGCCAGCGCAGGATGAGCCGCGTAGTACTGGCTCACCGCAGCCGGATCGATTCCTTCCTGCGGCAGCACCGAACCAGGGATGCTCGCCAGCGCGAGCAGGAACAGCAGCACCAGGGCGGTCCGCATCGACGTGAGCTGGCGCCATCCCCAGCGCAGCCAGCTCACGACGCCGAACCGCTGGCGGGGCGGCGGCGTCCCGCCAGTCCCGGCAGCGTGCGCCGTTTCCTCAGCGAGCTGAGCGGCCGGCTCCTGATCAAGCGCCCGAGCCCGGTCGCCGGCGTTGCGTCCTGTCAGTTCCTGGGTCACGACTGACCAGCCAGGATCTTGGTGATCAGCGCTCGCAGGCCGTTGTAAGTCACCTCGCCGACGACGCGGCCGGCGATGTGCCCGCTGCCGTCGATCAGTAGCGTCGTGGGAATTCCGACCGGCGGGACTGCCCCGTGGAAGGCCAGCGCGACCTGTTCACCAGGGTCGTTGAGGCTCGGGTAGCCGATGCCGAAGGTCTGCTCAAAAGCCGCGGCGTTGGCTGGCGCGTCCTGCACGTCGTCGCCGATGAACCGGACGGGCTTGTCCTTGAAGTGCCTCGCCAGCGCAGCCAGGGTCGGCGCCTCGCGGCGGCAGGGAGCACACCAGGAGCCCCAGAAGTTGAGCACGACCAGGTTGCCGCGCTGCGCGGTCAGGTTGAACTTCCCGCCGCTCAGCATCGTGCCGGTGACATCTGGCGCGACCGGACGGTGAGCTGGCGCGTAGTACGTGCTGCTGTAACTGCCGCTGACGAAGCCCTTCGCGTTGCTCGCCGGTGTGTTCTCGCCGATCGGGCCGCCCGAGCAGGCTGCCACGCCCAGTACCGCGGTGGCTGCCGCCAACCCGCCGATGGCCAGGGCCAGGGCGGGGCGGCGCGCTGAACGGTGCGGGCGGATCACAAAAGAGGTCTCCTACAGACAGTAGTACGCGACCCATTGTGCAGGATCCTCTGCGTCGCGCTTGCTCCGGCCTGCCAGAAGCTGCTCGTGCGGGTGTTTTGCCGTGGATCTACGCGACACACCCTACGCGCCGGCCACCCGCGAACCAGCCGATCCTGAAGGCTCGGAGTAGCTGATCAGCCTTGGCTGGTCGCCGGTGAACTCCAGGGTCGTAATGCTGCCGAGCGAGCACTGCCGGCGCCGCGGATCATGCCAGAGCTTGCGCCCCTCGACCGCGCGGCGCGTCACCCAGATCGGCAGCTGATGGCTGACACAGACGGCTTCGTGCCCGCGCGCCGCCCTGGCCGCGTCAGCAGCGGCGGCGAGCATCCGCGCGGCAACCTCGCGGTAGGGCTCGCCCCACGAAGGCTTGAACGGGTTTCGCAAGTAAATCCAGTGCCGTGGCGCGCGCAGCGAACCATCGCCAACGCCGACGTTGAGCCCCTCGAAGTGGTTCCAAGGCTCAATCAGCCGCTCGTCGATCTCGATCGTCAGCCCGAGCTGCTCCGCGATCGGCTCGGCCGTCTGAACCGCCCGCTCCAGTGGCGACGAGCGCAGGACCGTGACGTCGCGGCCCGCCAGGAAGTCAGCGGCCGCCTTGGCCATCATCTGGCCGTCCTCCGACAGCCGGTAGCCAGGCAGCCTGCCGTACAAGACGCCGTCAGGGTTGGCTACCTCGCCATGACGCACAAGATGAACGATGGTCTTCGCCCCCGGCACCTGTGGATTTTCACTCATGGCCGCCTCAGCCTACCTGGTTGAACGGCCCTCTCCCGCTGATCGACGCCGCCGGCCAGGCGTCACGCACGCACCCGGATAAAGTTCCGCAAAGGTAATGATCCCCGCCCGCAGGTTGGTCCCGCATGAGCCCCGCCGCCATCGCGCTCGTCCTCGCCGCCGCGGTCGCCCACGCCAGCTGGAACCTCTTCGGGAAGCAAGCCGCCGAAACCGGCGCCGCGTTCTTCGTCTGGCTGCTCGCCGTCAGCGCTGGCATCATCTACCTGCCTGTCGTCATCGTCACCGTGATCATCACCCGCCCGCACCTTTCCGGCTTGAACTGGCTCTTCCTGGCCGGGACCGGGCTGCTGCACGGCGGCTACTTCCTGTTCTTGCAGCTTGGCTACCGGATCGGCGACCTGTCTCTCGCCTACCCGATCGGCCGCGGCACAGGAGCGCTGCTCGCGGCCGTAGCGGGGATCGTCCTGCTCGGCGAGCGGCCCACCTTGATCGGCTACGCAGGCATCTTGGCGATCGTGACCGGCGTTGTGGTGATCGGCTTGCCCGAGCGAGCGATTACGTCCACAGCCGCTGGCGCTATCGGCTTCGCGCTCGTAACCGGCCTGTTCATCGGCATCTACACGATCTGGGACAAGTACGCGGTGGCCACCTTGCATACCGGGCCTGTCCTGCAGGGCTATGCCGGCTTTCCGCTGATGGCAGCCGTGTTCACGCCGTTCGTGCTCCGTGACCGGGCCACGCTGGCGAAGGTCTGGCATTCCTTCAGACCTCAGGTGCTCGGCGCGGCGGTGCTGTCTCCGCTGGCGTACATGCTGGTACTGCTCGCCCTCAGCTTCACCGCGGTCAGCGCAGTGGCCCCGGCGCGCGAGGTGAGCGTGCTGTTCGGGGTGCTGCTCGGCGGGCGATTGCTTGGCGAAGGCAGCCTCACCCGCCGTCTCGTCGCTGCCGTGGCGATCGTGGCAGGCATTATCGCCATCGCCATCGCCTGATCCCTGCCGCGCGCTAGTCCAAAGCGGCCGCGGCGGCCCTGGCCGCCCCGGGCAGCGCCTCGGCGATCGTGGCAATCGCCCGGCTGTCGTGCGCGGCCGACACGAACCATGCCTCAAAAGACGAGGGCGGCAGGTACACGCCGCCGTCCAGCATCGCGTGGAAGAACGCTGCGTATGCCTGGCCCGATTGCGACTTCGCCTGCCTGAAGTCCCGCACCGGACCGGTCACGCCGAAGAAGAACGAGAACAAGTTCCCGGCCTCCTGAAGCCGGAACGGCACGCCGGCCTCGGTAAGTGCGGCAGCTGTGAGCCTCGCGATCTCCGCGGCGGCGGCGTCGACCTTCTGGTACACCTCGGGCGTGCACCCCCGCAGCGTGGCCAGCCCGGCCGCGGTTGCCAGCGGGTTCCCTGACAGCGTGCCGGCCTGGTAAACGGGACCGGCCGGCGCGAGCAGGTCCATGATCTCTGCTCGCCCGCCAAAGGCCGCGGCAGGGAGCCCGCCGCCCATGACCTTGCCGAAGGTCATCAGGTCTCCTGCCACGGCCTCCCGGCCGTACCAGCCGGACCGGGTGACGCGAAAGCCAGTGAGCACCTCGTCCATGATCAGGAGCGCACCGTACTCGGCGCACAGCGCAGCGAGCAGCTCGTTGAATCCGGCAGCGGGCGGAACGATGCCCATGTTCGCCGGGCACGCCTCCGTGATCACGCAGGCGATCTCGCCGCCGTGCTCGGCGAACGCCTGCCGCACGGCCTCAGGGTCGTTGTACGGCAGCACGATGGTGTCCGAGGTGAGGGTCCCTGTCACCCCCGGTGAGTCGGGCAGCGCGAACGTGGCCACTCCCGACCCGGCCGCGGCCAGCAACGCGTCCACATGCCCGTGGTAGCAGCCAGCGAACTTGACCACGAGCCGGCGTCCCGTGTAACCGCGGGCGAGCCGAAGCGCCGTCATGGTCGCCTCGGTTCCGGAGTTAACCAGCCTGATTTTCTCAACGGGCGCCCTGGCGACAATCTCCTCGGCCAGCTCGACCTCGCCCGGCGTGGCCGTCCCGAATGATGTACCGCGGCCGATCGCGGCGCCGAGGGCGCCGACAACCTCGGGGTGCGCGTGCCCGAGGATCATCGGTCCCCATGAACAGACCAGGTCGACGTAGGTCTTCCCGCTGGTGTCGGTCAGGTAAGGCCCGTTGCCTGACGTCATGAAGACCGGCGTGCCCCCGACCGCTCCAAAGGCCCTGACCGGCGAGTTAACGCCGCCGGGCAGCACCGCGCAGGCGCGTTCGTAGAGGTCAGCCGAGGTCGCGGCGTCCAGTTGCGTCTTGCCGTCCGTTCCGGTTCTCATCGACCGATCTCCTCGCATGCGTCAGCTAGGAACTCAAGCAGCCGCAGCGCGTCGGGCAGTGCCGTCGCGTCGGGCCTGACCAGCCACCTCGCCGCCGACCCGCTTCCAAGCGCTGAGGGCGGAGCCAGTACGTAGCTGTCCCTGCAGTGCCAGCGCAGGCCGGTGATGGCAGGAACCGTTTCCGGCTCGCAATCCAGGTGGCAGCTCCACCACTCGTCGTCCTCAGTGCCGGCAGCCCGGCTGGCGACAAAGAAAAGGACCCGGCCGCCGGCGCTTTCGGCCACCGGGCCGGGACGGATTCCGGCCTGGCCGAGCCGTGCTAGCGCTGCCGAGCCAGCTCCGGCCGGGACGTCGAGCACGTCGAAGATACGCCCGGTCACCAGCAGGATGCTCGACCGGGGTGCCGTGGTCCACCACTGCCCGACGACCTGCGGGTCACTGCTCGCCTTGAGTTTCCAGGCCGGCGAGAGCGGATGAGCGCCAGGTGCCGGGCAGCCGATCCGATCACACGAGCATGCCCGGCCCGCAGGCAAGTGGTGGCCAGCAGGGCCGGCTCCGCGCATCCCTGCTCGGCCGCGGAGTTCTGCTCCCTGGCAAACCGGCCAGCCGAGCTCGGCGTAGCGGCGGGCTGCGATGGCCACCTTCGCGCTGGCCTTACGGCGCCTCGGCCGCAACACCGCCTCGACCATCTGCCAGCCTCCCCGCGGGACCTGCTGTCCGCATCAACTCACGGCGTCCCCGCGGGACACGCCAACCTAAGGCGGCAACTCCTCGCGAGAGGAGCGCCGTCCGATTACGAAACTAGGTCTGGCGCAGCCGCCCGGCCCACTCGGTTGCCCAGTACGTCAGGATGATCCCCGCACCAGCGCGCTTGATCGCGGTCAGCGACTCGGTAACCACCCGGTCCCTGTCCAGCCAGCCGTTTGCCGCGGCGGCCTCGACCATCGCGTACTCGCCGCTGACCTGATAGGCGGCCACGGGGAGCTGCACCGAGCGCGCGACAAGGCTGACGATGTCCAGGTAAGCCAGCGCAGGCTTGATCATGACGATGTCGGCGCCCTCAGCGACGTCCAGCAGCGCTTCCCGCAGCGCCTCCTGCGGACTGCCGTGATCTTGCTGATAGGAGGCGCGGTCGCCGAACTGGGGAGCGCACTCTGCCGCGTCCCTGAACGGTCCGTAGAAAGCCGACGCGTACTTCACGGCGTAGGCGCAGATTGCAACGTCGCCGAAGCCGCCGGAGTCGAGCGCGGACCGGATGGCCGCTACCTGGCCATCCATCATTCCGCTGGGCGCCACCACGTGCGCCCCGGCCCTCGCCTGCGCGAGGGCGATCGCCGCGTACCGCTCAAGGGTCGCGTCGTTGTCGACCTCCCCCGCTGACGTCAGGATCCCGCAGTGCCCGTGATCTGTGTACTCGTCCAGGCACAAGTCGGCCATCAGCACCGTGCTCGTCCCGAGGTCAGCGGCGAGGTCGGCGAGCGCGAGCTGGACGATCCCGTCCGGGTCGTCAGCGGCCGACCCGGACGCGTCCTTCTGCGCGGGAATGCCGAACAAGATCAGACCGCCGACGCCCGCCTCGACCGCCTCGGCCGCCGCCTTCCGCAAGCTGTCCCGCGTGTGCTGCAGCACACCAGGCATCGAGCCGACCGGCTGCGGCTCGCTGATCCCTTCCTTGATGAACAACGGCTGGACCAGATCCCCCGGCTGCACGGCGGTGGCAGCGACGAGGCGGCGCATGGCCGCAGACCGGCGCAACCTGCGCGGCCTGGCTTGGGGGAATCCAGCTGCCATGAATCAGCTCCTCGGCAGCCCTACCTGAGCCTTCGCCTGGCGCCGCGGCGGCGCTCGCTCGGACGCCGCACCGGCTCTCCGGCCTGGACGGCCGCGTCCCGGATCGACGCCCCGTGCGCCGCGAGCGCTTCGACGAGGAGGGCAGTAGACGGCGTTTCCGCAACCACATCGACCCGCAGGCCGAACTCGGCGGCCGTCTTAGCAGTCTCCGGCCCGATGACAGCGATCACCGTGACCGCGTGCGGCTTACCAGCGATTCCGATCAGGTTCCGCACCGTCGAAGACGAGGTGAACAGCACCGCGTCGAAGCCGCCGCCCTTAATCGCCTCCCTGATCGGCGCGGGCGGTGGAGCCGCGCGGACGGTCCGGTAGGCGGTCACGTCCTCGGCTTCCCAGCCGAGCTCGGTCAGCCGGGCAACCAGGCCCTCCGTCGCGATGTCGGCCCGCGGAAGCAGCACCCGGTTGATCGGATCGAGGAGGTCGTCGTAGGCCGGCCAGCTCTTAGCGAGGCCCTCGGCCGACTGCTCGCCCTCCGGCATCAGGTCGGGAGCTATCCCGAATGCGCGAAGTGACGCCGCCGTCTGCTCACCGACAGCGGCGATCTTGACGCCAGCGAACGCCCTGGCGTCGAGGCCGTACTCCTCGAACTTCTCCCTGATAGCCCGGACAGCATTCGCCGAGGTGAAGCCCACCCACTGATACCGGCCGGTCACCAGACCGCGGACCGCGCGCTCCATCTGCTGCGGCGTGCGCGGCGGCTCGACCGCGATGGTCGGCACCTGCTCCGGCACCGCGCCGTAGGCACGCAACTGCTCGCAGACGCCGGCCGCCTGCTCCTTGGTCCGCGGGACCAGCACCCGCCAGCCGAAGAGCGGCCTGGTCTCGAACCAGGACAGCTGCGGCTGCGCTTTGACCACGTCGCCGACCACGGCGATCGCCCGGCCGTGCGCTGTCAGGAGGCTCACGCCGGCCGCCTTGAGGTCGGCCGTCACGGTACCGAGCGTGCTGACGATGGTGTGCTGCTGCGTCGTGGTGCCGTTCCAGGTGATCGCGAACGGCGTACCATCCGACCAGCCTGCCGCGATGAGCATCTTGGCGATGTCGGCGATGCCGGTTTCTGCCCCGAGGATCACCAGCGTGCCGGGCCCAGCGGTCATCCGGCTGACTTCGGCTGCGTGGATGATCCTGACGTCGCCGGTGACATCTTGCGTCAGCGGTATTCCTGCGTAGGCGGGAACGGCGGTGGCGGCTGAGACGCCGGGCACGACCTCGAAAGCGACCTTGGCCTTCGCGCACGCCGTCGCGTCCGTAGCTGCCGCGCAGAACAGGAACGGGTCGCCGCCGAACAGCCGGAGCGCCACCTGACCGGCCTTGGCGGCCTTGATCATCAGCTTGGGATCCTGCTCAAGGGCCGCCGAGTCAACGACAGTAACGTCATCAGGCAGCCGGTGCGCGATCTGCTCACTGACCCATGGCGCCGCAACAACCAAGTCGGCCTCGGCCAGCAACGTCGCCGCGCGCAGCGTCAGCAATCCCTCGTCACCGGGCCCGATGCCCACCAACGCGACCAGGCCGCCGCTGCTCTTGGCTCGTTCCGCCGCCGCCTGGCCAGTCTTTGTTCCTGCTTTCTTCTCCCGCGTGGGGTTCACTTCGCATCTTCCCCGTTAGTGCGGTGTCCGTCGGACACATCGGTATACCTTCCGGCGCCGCGCTCAAGTAGCTCAGCCGCGACCTCACGGCCGATCTGAGCTGCCTGGCTGGCTGGCCCGCTTGCGCTAGCCCGCAACGCTTGTTCCCCGTCTGGTGCCGCGACCACCGCATCAAGCCGCAGCACGCTCGTCCCGGCAGCATACGCGCCGATCGGCGCAGAACAGCCTGCCTGCAACGCGGCTAGCAGGCTGCGCTCCGCCTCGGTCGCCGCGCGGCTCACCTGGTCATCGATCTGGCCCAGCAGGTCGGCTAGCTCAGGCCTGCTTGCCAGGCATTCCGCCGCCAGCGCGCCCTGGCCGGGCGCCGGCATCATCTCGTCAGGCTCGAAGACCTGGCTGACGGCATCCAGCCGGCCGATCCTGGCCAGCCCTGCGTAGGCCAGAACGACCGCGTCGACGTGACCGGAGTCGATCTTGCCGAGCCGGGTACCCGCGTTCCCCCGGACTGGCACCGGTTGCAGGTCGGGCCGCAGCAACATGAGCTGTGCCGCACGGCGCGGCGAACCGGTCCCGATCCGCGCCGCCGCCGGCAAATCAGCGAGCTTTGCTCCGCCACGCGCGGCGAGCGCATCCCGCGGGTCGTCCCTTGGCGGAATCGCAGCCAGAAGCAGGTCAGGATCCTGGACGGCCGGCAGGTCCTTGAGCGAGTGGACGGCGAAATCGATATCGCCATTCATCAGCCGCCGACGCAGCTCGGTGACGAACACGCCGGTGCCGCCGATCTGCGCGAGCTCGGCTTTGCTCGCATCACCGAATGTGGTGTAGCCAACCAGCTCGACCAGGCATCCGGTTCTGGCTGACAGCATCCTCGCGACCTGTGCCGACTGCGTCATCGCCATCGGGCTGCGCCTGGTGCCAAGGCGCAGTGCTCTCCGGGGAGGGAACCCGGCGGACGCGGGGTTCACTCGGCCACCTCTCGCAGCGACCACGTCAGCATGTCATCGTCGGGCTGCTGCACCGCTTGCACCGTCTCAGGGTCGAGCTCGAACAGCACCCGCACGGCGGTCTCGTACGAGTCACCGCCCGGCGATCCGGCGAGTTCTTTCACCCGTACGGTGGGGCCGTGCAGCAGCTTGTCGGCGATCCTGCCCATTGCCTGGGCGATCTCCTTGCGGGTGCTTGCATCAAGGTCACCCAGCCGGCGGTCAAGCCTGGACAGCTCCGACTCGACGACCGTGGCGGCCTTCGCGCGCAGAGCCACGACGGTCGGCGCGACGCTTTCAGCGCGCTTCGCCTTGAGGTAAGCAGCCAGTTCTTGCGCGACAATCCGCCGGACCGCGGTCACGTCGGCCGCGGTTGCCAGCGCCGCCAGGCCGTCACCACCTGACCGGGGCCTGCTCGCGGCCCCGATTGTCTCGAGATCGATCAGCCGCACGCCCGCCAGCCGCCCGGCGGCCGTCTCGACGTCGCGCGGCAGGGCGAGGTCAAGCAGCACCAGCGGTCCCGCCGCGCGGAGCCGCAGGGCCTCGCTCACGGTGGCCTTGCTGAGCACGTGGCCCGTCGCTCCGGTGCAGGTGACCACGAGATCGGCGGCGGCGATGGCGGCCGGCAAATCGGTGAGGCCGGTCGCACTCGCACCGTACTTAGCGGCGAGGCGTTCGGCGCGAGCTGGCGTCCTGTTGGCGATGACCACATCGCCGGCCCCCTGCCGCACCGCCGTCGCGGTCGCCAGCGAGCTCATCGACCCCGCTCCGATGACTAGGACCCGCAGCCCGCCGAGCCCGCTGTGCTTGCCGTGCGCCTCAGCTGCCAGCTCGAGGCCGAGGCTGACCAGGCTCTGTCCGGCAGCGTCGATGCCGGTCTCGGCGTGCGCGCGGCGGCCAGCGCGCAGCGCGAGCCTGGTGACGTCAGACAATTCGTGGCTCAGTGTCCCGTGCTGCCTGGCGTTCTTAACGGCCTCCCTGACCTGGCCGAGTATCTGGCTTTCGCCGACCACCATCGACTCGAGTCCGCAGGCGACGGTCAGCAGGTGCTGGATCGCCCTGTCCTCGTAGTGCAGGTAAGCCGATCCTGACAGCTCACTGAGTGGCAGGCCGGAATGGCGCGCTAGCAGTTCGCAAATGGCCGCGACCCCGCCGTGGAACCGGTCAACTTCGGCGTAGACCTCGATCCTGTTGCACGTGCTGAGCACCAGGCAACCTGCGACGTTCTCCGCGCCGAACACGTCCTGCAACAGCTTGGTCTGCGCATCACCCGAGACCACGACGCGTTCCAGCGTGCTGACTGGCGCGCTGGCGTGACTGAGGCCGACTACGAGGACGCTCATGTCCCAACTGCCTCGGCCGTCACCTGACCGTCACCGTCCAATGTCAGCGTTCGCCCCGCGCCGCCGCTGCCGTTCGCCGATGGCATCCCGACATCGGGCTCACCCCGGTGCAGGACCCTGACCACCGACCGGCGCTGGGCGTGAAACGCGAGAATCTGCAACTCGATCGACAGGTCGACTTTACGCACATCGACGCCGTCAGGCACGCTCAGCACGACCGGGGCGAAGTTCAGGATGCTGGTGACACCGGCGGCGACCAGCCGGTCGCAGATCCCCTGGGCGGCGATCGCCGGGACCGTTATGGCACCAATCATCGCGCCCGATTCGGCGACTACCTGCTCCATCTCATCGGCCGCCCGGACCCCGTGGCCAGCTATCACGCTTCCAACCACGCCAGGGTCCGAATCGAGCAGCGCGGCGACCCTGAACCCGCGCGAGGCGAACCCTCCGTAGTTTGCCAGTGCGCGGCCGAGGTTTCCTGCGCCGACGATGACGACTGGCCAGTCCTGGGTCAGGCCCAGTTCACGCGACACCTGGTAGATCAGGTAGTCGACGTCGTAGCCGACGCCGCGCGTGCCGTACGACCCCAGGTGCGAGAGGTCCTTACGGAGCTTCGCTGAGTTGACCCCGGCAGCAGCGGCGAGTTCCTCGCTCGATACGGACGCAATGTCGCGGTCCGCGAGCGCATAAAGGGCGCGCAAATAGAGCGGGAGGCGCGCGATGGTCGCCTCCGGGATGCCCTGCAAGCTGCTGTCTGATCTCGTTCGGCGGGACATTACGCCGGCAACTCCTGGGGGATCGGCACGCGGGCGGGACCTGCTCAGACCTGCGTCTGACGAACCGTCCGCCTCATGCTCTCGGTTCTACCGTACGCCCTTGTGAACGTTTGCACAAAGTCAGGCGTTCCCTGGCGTTGGCTCGCGGCGCGGTTCGGGACGGCTAGGCCCCGAGCGCCCGGCGCAGGCGGCGCTCGTCCACACGCCAGAAGTCGTGCTGAACGCCGTCAATGAGGGTCACCGGGATCATCTCGCCGTATTCCCTGAGGTCCCGGTCCGACGCCGTGATGTCCCGCTCGGTCCACGCGACCCCGAGCTCGCCGGCCACCTTCGTGATGACCGCGCGCGCGTCATCGCACAAGTGACAGCCGGGCCGGGAAAGGAGCGTGATGGTGTGCGGCGATGTCACCGGTACCAGGGATCCTCATCGCGCGTGCCTGACCAGTCTTCGTAGCCCGGATCGCCCTGGTCGTTGCCGAGCCGGTCGCCGTGCGAGTCGTACCTGCCCGACCGGTGGCCCGGCTGCTCGCGCGGCTCGGTTCGGCCGTGCTTTCCTGACTGCCTGTCCTGGCCGTCCTGCCAGTGGTCCTGCCCGTGCCGAGCGGCTTGCGCGCGCGAGGACTTGGTCACTCCCGTGAGGTCGATCCCTGACTCGCTGAGAATGTCCGAGATGGCCGAATACGACGGCAGCGGCGAGACCTTGGCCTGCTGCAGGCCCAGTTCGATCGCGTTCGTCGCTAGCACCATCGACCGGCGCTCGGCGACGTACCTTGCGACATAGGGCTGGGCCATATGTTCGTCGTACGCCGCACGGTCCCGGTAGACCTCGTACAGGATCCGCTGCATCGGAGCGGTCGGCACGCCGTGCACGATGTAGACGAGCGTGCCTGGCTCGAGCGACCTAACCTGCTTCACGACTTGTTCGGTCATCCTGTCGAAGTCCGCGAGCCGGTCATCAAGCAGGGTGTAGATCGTGATCTGGCCGAACATCTGCCCGGCTTGTGCGCTGTCGGCGCGATGGAGTTCGGCCCGGCGCTCGTACGGCTCGATGACTGGCGGCCCTGAATCGAACTGTGCCGAATCGAACTGGGCGGAATCGAATTGGGCCGAATCGAAATCTGCCGGGTCGTAAGGGCCGGAATCCCTCGGCACGGGGTCGGAACGCTCGGCAGCGAGCGCTGCCAGGGCGGGATAGGCGATATCACTGTCGGAGTCGCCGTACCGCTGCCTGCTGCCGGCTGCCCCGCCACGGTAAGCGTCCTCATCCCGGTAGGCCGAGGTGAGGTAGTCGTCGCGATCATCGTCATACCGGCCGCCGTGCCGATCGTCGGGGTCGTACCAGCCGGGACCGGCCGGCTGACGACGGCTGTTCCCGTCGGCGGACCTTTGGTCGTCCGTGAGCCCACGCCGGCTGGCTGAGCTCGCGGCGAGCCAGGTCAGCACCGCGGCAAGCAGGGCGACGAGCGCGAAGACGGTGCTGCCGAACTTCACATGCGCGAACATCATGAGCCCGGGCGCCGAGATGACGATCGCTGCCGCGCACGCGGTCAGAGCCGGACCCGTCACCTCTGCATAAGCCGGACCGCGGCTGGACCTGGCGAGCACGACTAGTGCACTGATCAGCGCAGTAGCAGCCGTAAAGACCGCCAGAAAGTCGATCAGGCCAACCGGGATCAGGTTGTAGAAGACGCTGGGATCCGGCCAGGACGTGCTCAGCTTCCTGGTCGCGGCGAGCGGATCCGTTCCGAGGATCACCAGCACGATGACGCCGATCGCGGCGACGGCGAGCCGCATGGCGAAGCGGCCGGGCACACCCCAGGCGATCAGCTCGACCAGGCCAAGGCTGAGCGCGAGCGGTGCGATCGCCTGAGAGCCGAGTTCCATCGCCCTGAACATCGGATCGCTGTAACCGGACAGGTCACCGAGTCCCTGCGCGGCAAGGGAAACCGCAAGCCCGAAGACGGCGATCGTCCACGCGACGAGGAACATCCTTGGCGTCCTGGCGCAGCGCGCCGTCAGGACGCCGGTTCCCACGGCGGCAATTACGGCGCCGAGCGCAACCACGATCAGCGAGGTTGTCATCCCTACCTACGGCGCGGGTCGTTTGCCATGCAAACCCGCTGACCAGCTAAGTAGCGGCCCTTCCTGGCGAGGTCCGCTCAGATTTCACAAGAGTACCCATTAGGCTCGACTATCGTGACGGCGCTTCCAAGACGCCATGACTCCTCAGGGGATGCCAGCGGTTCGGCTCCCCTGACCAGCGCATCGGGGGACGCCGGAGAGCCGTCCTCCGCCAAAGCAAGCGCCGCGATTGCCGCGGGGGAAGCTGCGGCAGCTGCCGCAGAGGTCAGCCAGCCGACGATAGTCCCCGACCCGCAAGCCGCCGCGTTCTTCGATGTCGACAACACTCTCATGCGCGGAGCGTCCATCTATCACTTCGCCAGGGGCCTCGCCGCCAGGAAGATGTTCGGGCCCAGGGACCTGGTGAAGATGGCGATCGGCCAGGTGATCTTCAGGGCGCGTGGCGCAGAGGACGCTGATCGCATCGACGCGGCCAGGGAGGCCGCCCTTGCGTTCGTGGCCGGGCACAAGGTCGCGGACATAGCTCTGCTCGGCGAAGAGATCTATGACGACACGATGGCCGACAGGATCTGGGAGGGCTCGCGCGAGCTGACCCAGGCGCACCTTGATGCGGGCCAGCGGGTCTGGCTGGTGACCGCGACGCCCGTCGAGCTGGCTGAGATCCTGGCGCGCAGGCTGGGCCTTACCGGAGCGCTCGGCACTGTGGCCGAGGTCTCAGACGGCATGTACACAGGCAGGCTGGCTGGCGGGCTCTTGCACGGCGCGGCCAAGGCTGCCGCCGTCCAGGCGCTGGCCGAACGCGAGAACCTGGACCTGGCCAGATGCAGCGCTTACAGCGACTCCATGAACGACCTGCCGATGCTGAACCTGGTCGGCCATCCCAATGTCGTGAACCCCGACGGCCAGCTCAGGGCGCTGGCAAAAGAGCGCAACTGGCCGATCCACGACTTCAGGAAGGGTCGCAAGGCCACGATCATCGGGATTCCCGTAGCGGCTGGAGCAGGCGTAGTTGCCGGTGGCCTGGCCGCGGGGATCGCCGTGCGCAGGCATCGCGCGGCAAGCTAACCGGGAACAGGGACCGGGTCTGGTAAGTCGCCGAACGCCGGCCCGCGCTCGGCGAGCAGCTCGTCGATCTTCCTGGCGATGGTGTCCTTAACCTTGTCGGCCAGCTCGGCGATTACCTCGGCGTCCTCGCACTGATCAGGGGCGAAGCCATTCGTGCAGACCGGGTCGCAGAACTCGATCAGCCACTTCGACGGCAGCGGTATCGCGCCGAGCAACCCGAACCATGGGAACAGCGGCGTGATCGGGAAATACGGCAGCTTGAGCTTGGCGGCGAGCTCAGGCCAGTCCGCGACCATCGGGTAGATCTCCTCGGCGCCGACGATGGCGACAGGGATGATCGGCACGCCGGTGCGGAGCGCGGTCCTCGCGAATCCGCCGCGCCCGAATCGCTGCAGCTGGTAACGGTCGCTGAACGGCTTGCCGATTCCCTTGAAGCCTTCGGGAAATACGCCGACCAGTTCGCCGGCCTGCAGGAGCCTTTCCGCCTCTTCCGGATTCGCCGGCACGTGCCCGCTGGCGCGGGCCAGCCAGGCAAGCCACGGCACGGAGTACACCAGGTCAGCGCTGAGCATCCGCACGCTCCGCGCGGCCGGGTGCTCGTCGAGCACTCCGACCTGGAGCATGACGGCATCGAGCGGCAGCACGCCGGAGTGATTGGCGACAAGCATTGCGGGACCGGTCTGCGGCACGTGCTCAAGCCCGCGCATCTGGACCCGGAACCATTCCTTGTACAGCCCGCGTGCCGCAGGCATCAGCACAGCTCGGTTGAGTTCAGGGTCGAAGCCAGATTCGGGATCTACTTCGTACTCACCCGCAGCGCGCCGCCGGATGAATTCGGCGGCGCCGGCCAGCCGCTGCCTCCACTGGCTGGACACCGGCGGCTCTGGGGCGCTCATATTCGGATCATCCGCATCGCCGCCCCCTGCCGGGACATCGGTGCAGCCAGTCCCGCGAGTCAGCCGTGCTGGCGCCAGGTACTACCCCGGAGCCCTCGCGGCGCTCGCTGACCAGCCGCTACTTCTTGTTCCTGCGCTGAACGCGCGTCTTGCGCAGCAGCTTGCGGTGCTTCTTCTTAGCCATCCGCTTACGCCGCTTCTTGATTACTGAACCCACAAAATCACCCTCGATCGATACCCACGCCGGGCAGCATGCCTAACCTTCACCGCCGCAGCAGTGCCGCGCGGTGCTGGCCGGGGGAGACCCCCGTACCCCCGGCTGTCGGGGCGCACGCCAGTGCCAAAGCGTACCCTGGCCGCGCCGCCAGGGTCGTCTTCGGCCAGGTTTCTGGCCTTTGAACCCCCGGCGGTGCTATGGGTAGCCGGGCGCTCAGCCCGCTTCGACGAAGGCGTCCCTCAGATACTGGTCGACCGCACGTTCGGGCACCCGGAAGGATCGGCCGACCCTGATCGCTTCCAGATCCCCCGAATGAACCAGACGGTAGACGGTCATCTTCGACACGCGCATGATCGCCGCTACCTCAGCCACCGTCAGAAACCGGACGGCGCTGAGCGGAGTAGCTTCTGCTGCCATCGATAGCCCTCTCCGGCGCTTTCCGTTGCGCCAAGCCATATCCAGCGCACCAGTCACGCCCGTATCCAGCGTAATTCGTAGATCCAAAAGGGCAACCCCGGGATAGGGGTACGATTTATGGCGCTCCGCGCCTTCCGTGTTCGCGCTCCGCGCCTTCAGCCAGCGCCAAGTTCCCTGCCGCGATCTCTGGCGGCTTCGATTGCCGCAAGGAATGCCGCCCGGACGCCGTGCCGTTCCAGTTCCCTGATAGCGCTGATAGTCGTTCCGCCAGGCGAGGTGACGGCCTCGCGGAGAATCACCGGGTGCTCGCCGGATTCACGCAGCATCGTCGCCGCGCCGAAGACGGCCTGCTTGACCATTTCCAGCGCCGAAGCTCGCGACATCCCGAGCAGGATCCCGGCATCCACCATGGACTCGACCAGGAAGTAGACGTAAGCAGGGCCGCTTCCCGATAGTGCCGTTGCCGCGTCCTGCTGCGATTCGGGGATCCGCAGTACCTTGCCAACCGGCCTGAGCAGCTCCTCGGTCCTGCGCAGGTGCTGCTCGGCCGCGTAGCGCCCCGGCGAGATCACGCTCATCGCCTCGTCCACCAGCACCGGCGTGTTCGACATCACCCGCACGACAGCTACCTCAGCGCCGAGCCTGGACTCGATAAACCTGGTCGGGATGCCGGCAGCGACCGATACGACCAGCTGGTCGGCCCTCACATGCGGCGCGATTTCCTCCAGCAGGCCGGCCATATCCTGCGGCTTGACGGTGATGACCAGCGTCTGCGCCTTATCCGCTGCCTCGCCCGCCGAGGTGACCTCGATGCCGTAGGAGTCGCGCAGCGCCTCAGCGCGATCCGGCCTGCGTACCGCCGCGATAACACCAGACGGCGCCACGCCGGCCCTGAGCATGCCGGACAGCAAGGCCTCGCCCATCTTGCCTGCGCCAAGGATCGAGATCATTCTCCGAGCCTAGCCTTCAGGCGCTGCTGGTCAGCGCGCTGCTGACGGTGCGCGGAACGCTACTGGCGTTACCGGCGGGACGCCAGCGCGCGGAGGAAGAACGACAGGTTGGCGGGGCGCTCTGCAAGCCGGCGCATGAAGTAGCCGTACCAGTCGTCGCCGTACGGAACGTAGACCCTGACTTGCGCGCCCTCCGCCGCGAGTCTGGCCTGCTCATCGGTCCTGATGCCATAGAGCATCTGGTACTCGAAGCTGCTGGGATCGCGGCCGATAGTGCTGACCCTCGATGTGGCGATCGCGACCAGCCGCGGATCGTGCGTGGCGATCATCGGGTAGCCGTCTCCGTCGAGCAAGATCCGCATGCAGCGCGCGTAACAGCGATCGATCTCCGATCTCGCCGGGAACGCGAACCCGTCAGGCGCCTGATAGGCCCCCTTGCAGAGCCGAACCCGCGACCCCGCCGAAGCCAGCGCCTCACAGTCGCCAGGGCTGCGGCGGAGGTACGACTGGATCACGCAGCCCAGGTCGGGGAAGTCCGCCCGCAGCTCGCTCACCATCCTGAGCGTCGCATCGACCCTGGTGTGGTCCTCCATGTCGACGGTGACCGTGGTGCCAGCGGCCTGGGCCGCGGCACAGATCCTGCCGATGTTCTCGGCAGCTGTCTTCTCGCCGTGTTCGGCAAGACCCAGCCCGACCGCGGTCGGCTTAACCGAGACCTCGGCGCGCCCGCCAACGGTCAGCCCGGCCGCTGCCAGCAGTTCAAGCAGCGTGACGTATTCGCTCGCCACTGCGGTTGCCTGCTCGGGATCGACGGTGTCCTCACCGAGGTAGTCGATCGTGACGGATAGGCCTTCGCCAAGAAGGCGCTGAGTGACAGCGAGAGCGCCGGCAGCCTTGTCCCCTGCCACAAACCTCTTGACCACGTCCCTGGTCAGAGGCGCCGTCGTGATGAGCTGGCGGACCCGCTCGCTGGCCGAAGCGGCCAGCAGTACCCGGCGCAGCACCGCAGTGCACCTCCACGAAGCACGAGCCGACGAGCCAGAAGTTCCTGCCGGCACAGGTTACTCCTGCGGCGGGGCGACCCGGCGGGTCCTCTGCTCTCAGTGTTCGCCTAAGGACCCCAGTATGGCCAGGGCTAAACCTGGGCGGCGCCTTACTGTGCCCGCCTGCGGCCCATGGCGATCTTGACCTTCCCGCCAGCATCCGGCGGGACGATCACTTCCTGCGCCGCGCTGATGCCGGCGGTGGTGAGCGTGTCGGCCACGGCCACGTTCCTTTTGACCAGCGCGAGCGCGATCGGACCAAGCTCGTAGTGCCTGGCGCTTGACCCGACGAAGCCAACTTCCGATCCCCCGGCCTGCACCTTGTCCCCGTGCGCGGGCAGCTTGTTTTCGCTGCCGTCCAGGTGCAGCATCACGAGCCGGCGCGGAGGATGACCGAGGTTGTGCACCCTCGCGACGGTCTCCTGGCCCCGGTAGCAGCCTTTGTCCAGGTGCACCGCCGACTCGATCCAGCCCACCTCGTGCGGGATGGTCCGGTGATCGGTATCGGTACCGAACCGCGGCCGGTGCCCCGCGATCCGCAGCGCCTCGTGCGCCAGCATCCCGGCGAGCCGGTAGCCATTGGCTCTCAGCCGCGTCGCGACGTCGCCGATCTCCCCGCGCGAAACGATCAGGTCGGTGCCGAAGCCGAAGGTAGCAGCCGCCGCGGCGGCGTCGGTCACATCCGGTTTCACCTCAGGACCCATGACCGTGAGCACCGCGTAGCCGGAACTGATCTCCTCGGCCTCGACCCGCATCATGAACCGCATCGACTCAAGGAACTGAAGCGTCGCGGCGGCCTCGCCGGGCTCGACGTGCACCCAGGTGGCGGTGCCGTCGTCGACGAGTGACAGATGATGCTCGACGTGGCCGTGCGGGCTGAGGATCAGGGTCTCCTGCGCGACACCAGGCTGCAGGTCATCAAGCTTCTGGGTGCTGATGCTGTTCAGCCAGGTAAGCCGGTCTTGCCCGGTGATCCGCAGCACGTCCCGGTTTGACCGGTCCACCAGGCCGGCTGCCTCCGCCAGTGCACGCTGTTCGGCGAATGGATCGCCGTAATGCGCGGCCACGCCAACGTCGGGGAATTCGGCCGCTACGGCGTCTGGAACGGCAAGCAACGGACTGTCCATACCGCTAGGGTACGCAGGGGCCGGCGATGGTCACCCGCCCTCGTCCGGCTGTCACTCTGCCTGCTGCCGCTAAGGCGTGCCGCTTTGCATCCGAGATGGCGGCGTTCGCAGTGCTGCAACGGATCTGACGAGCCCCACGTTCTCGAGTTCCGCGAGCACGTCCTCAACGGTTACCGGCTCTCGCTTTCGACGGTCGTCCGGGTCCGGCAGCTTCAGGCCATCGATGAGCGGCTCGTACCCCTGAACTAAGCAGTCCGCCACCGCGGCGTTCATGCGGTCACACAAGCGCTCAAGCCTGACTGGGTCAAGATCCGGATTACGCCGCTGTCGCGCCCGACGCATCTCGTCCAGAATCTGGCTGGTCCATTTCGCTTGCACCAGACCAGCCCTGGCGAGCCTAAGCAGCAGATCGGGTTGCGCATTCGGGTACAAGGCGTTCGCATCGTAGACAACGACGAAAGCCATCCGTCAGTCCTCGCCCAGTTCCTCGCTGATGGCGGTGACCTCGTCCATTGCGCTGCGCCGGCGCTGATCATCCAGGCGCATGTACTCGATTAGGTCGGCGAAGGCGACGCGCCTATGTGTGCCGACCAGTCGGTGCGGTATGACCTTGCGCTCCAGTAGGCCCACCAGGATCGAGAGAAGCCCCAGCGTGATGGCCTTGCTGTCCCCATTGGAGGACGCGGGCAAAGGCGATAGGTTCCGGGATTCGCTTGAGCGGTCTGTGCCAAGCGCGTCAGGTTTCGGTGACCGCGTCGTTGCGCACGAGCAGCCGCCGCGTCACGCGAAGCCCCTCGGCAAGCGCCCTGTCATGGGTGACGACCAGCAAGGTTCCGTCATAGTGATCAAGCGCCTGCTCGAGCTGCTCGATCGCCGGCAGGTCGAGGTGGTTCGTCGGCTCGTCCAGCACGAGCAGATTGGCGCCTGCATGCATGAGAAGAGCGAGGTCAGCGCGGGTCCGCTCGCCCGGCGACAGCATCGCAACGGGACGGCCGATGTCGTCGGCGCCGAGGCCGAACTTTGCAAGCAACGTCCGCGCCTCCGCCTCGGCAAGCCCGGAAGCCGCGCGGAACGCGTCGAGCAGCCGCTGACTAGGCTCGAAGGTCAGGCGGCGCTGGTCAATCTCCCCGATCTTGACTGAGGCGCCAAGCGACTGACGTCCTGATGCCAGCGGCAGACGGCCAAGCAGCGCCTGCAGCAACGTGGTCTTGCCCGAGCCGTTGTCACCAAGTACGAGCAACCGGTCGCCCCAGTTCAGCTGCAGGCTCACTGGCCCGAGCTGAAAGGTGCCCCGTTTGATCACGGCCTCGGAGAGGACGGCGACTATCTCGCCGCTGCGCGTCGCGGCACCGAAGCGCAGCCGCAGTTCCCACTCCTTGCGCGGCTCCGCTACAGGTTCGAGCCGCTCCATCGCGCGAAGCGTGGCCGCTCCCCTTGCGGCCTGCCGCTGCGCTCCCTCGACCATGCCGCGCCTGATGCTCTTGTCGGGCTCCTTGCGCCTCGTCGCCGCGCTCCTTGCCGAGCGCTCGCCCGAACGAGCCCACTCCTTCTGCCGCCTGGCCCGCTCCAGCAGTTCGTCTCTGGTGGCCGCGTAGGTCTCGTACGCCTCGGCTGCCCGCGCCTTGTCCCGATCCAGTTCCTCGCGGTACGCCTGATAACCGCCGCCGTAGAGCTTGACCTCGCGAGTGTGCGGGTCGATCTGCAGCACGTCCAGCGCGGTGCGCTCAAGGAACGCGCGGTCGTGCGACACCACGACCAGCCCGCCCCTGAACCCGTCAAGGTGGCTCTCCAGCAGCTCGAGGCCGGCCAGGTCCAGATCGTTGGTGGGCTCGTCGAGCAGCAGCACATCGAACCGCGCCAGCAGCACAGCGGCAAGGGCGAGCCTGGCTGTCTGACCGCCGGAGTAACCGGCTGCGGCACGGTCAAGGTCAGCTGGCAAGCCCAGTTCCGCAGCCAATTCTGTCGCGCGTACCTCGAGGTCCGGGCCGCCGAGTGCCATGTACGTGTCAAGCGCAGCGGTGTAATCCCGGCCTGCCTGGCGCTCGCTGACTTCCCCGCCGTTTCCCTCGCTCGCTGCTGCCAGCCGCTCGGAAGCGCTGAGCATCGCCGACTCGGCGGCCGCGACCCCGGTCCGCCTGGCCAGGTAGCCCATCGCCGTCTCGCCCTCGCGCCGGTCGCGTTCCTGGGGCAGGTAGCCGACGGTGCCCGCGGTGGTCACGGTTCCGGCGTCGGGCTGGACGAGTCCGGCCAGCACCCTCAGCAGGGTTGACTTGCCGACACCATTAGGCCCGACGACGGCGATCCTGTCACCGGCGGCGACCGACAGGCTTGCGTCGTGCAGCACCGAGAGCGCCCCGTAGGAGACGCTGACGCCTCGCGCGGTCAGCAAGGACATTCCGTAAGCCTAAGCGGGTCGTTCTGGCACCCGCCTCTCAATTACCCGGCGGCCGCTAGCCAGCACGGGGCGCTGCGGCCCCGGCTCCGCGGCAGGCCGCGCAGGTGCCGAACACGGTCAGGTGCCCGACATCTGTCTCGAAGCCATACTCGGCATCCAGCGTCCGGACGAGTGAGCCGACGGCGACCGGTTCCAGCTGGATGATCGCGCCGCATGCGCGGCATACCAGGTGGACGTGCTGAGCGTCAGAGGCCAGGTGATAGCGGTGCGCGCCGTGCCCGAGATGGGTGTGAGTGACCAGCCCGATCTGCTCGAGCAGCTCGAGAGTCCGGTAGACGGTGGAAAGGTTGAGCCCGACAGCGGTCTGCTTGACCTCGGCGTATATCTCCTCAGGGGTTGCGTGCTCAAGCCTGGTCACCGCTTCGAGGATCAGCTGGCGCTGCGGCGTGACCCGGTACCCGCTGGCCCGCAGCGTGTCATCCCACGTCTGCGACATGCCCTGAGTCTAGTGACGTGCGAATAACCCACTTGCCCGCTAGCGCAGCCGTGTCGTAGCGTTCTGGCTAACGCGGGAAAGGAGGTGGTCCAACAGTATGCATAGATGTCGGACTCGCGAGGTGGCTGTCAGCTAGCCGCCGTCCCGTGGAGCGCAACCGGCGGGAGCCGGATGCGCGCATCACCGGCCTGCGATTCAGTCCTTCCTAGGCTGAGTCGCGTGCTGCCAAGGCGGCGGTCGGCGAATACACGGCAGACACCGGACCCCCGGGTGATCGGCCTTGTCCAGTCGGTCCCCGTGAAGGTCGCCTTCGTGCGGCCGTCGCGGGAGCAGCCCGGGGGATTCTCTTTCCTCAGGCAGCCGAACCGCTTACACGTTTGAGCTGGGCCGACAGGTGCGGCTGCAGCGGCTGTCCGACCGCGGCCATGTCGTAGGCGTACGCCAGATCCCCGCCGACGAGCCCGTAGAGCCGCTTGCCGGCCGTGACCTCCTTCGCGGTGGCCGTTCTGAGCACTGCGTCGGTCGCCATTTCGATCTTGGTCCCGCTGATCGTGCCGTAGTAGATCTCGCTGACCCCGGTCGGATGCACGATCAGTACCTCAAGCCCGCTGTCCTGCTGCGGGCGCCAGAAGCCCAGCTCCATATGCGACAGGCGGCCGATCGAACCGTCCGGCTCGAGCAGCCAGGTGCGGCTCGAGTAGATCAGGAACGGCTTGCCATTCTGGCTGAAGGTGATTTCCTCGCCGTAGTTGCGGCTCTCTATCGTCGGGTAGCCCATAACCCCTGCGCCTTCCCAGCGGCCGAGCAGAAAGCTCAGCGGTGCGATCGCGGGATCGGGTTCTGGCGTTTGCGAGAGCGGACCGGTCTGCGCGGAGTCCATTCCGCTAGCCTACGGCCGGCGTGCCCGGTCACCGTCGCTGCGCCCGATGGCTCCGCCGCGCCACAGCCGCAGCACCAGCACCCCGCAAGACGCGGCGATCGCAGCGCACGCGACGGTCAGGATGATCGCCGTCACGTCAGCAGCCACGGGCATCACCTTAGGCGACCTGGAACGGCTCGCGCCGTTCCCACGCCCATCGATGAAGGGGCTGGCATGCGTTGCGGGCAGGCGGGAGTGGGCGAATTAGGGTGTGTCGCATGGCAACTGGCGCACTGATCGTGAAGGC
>DATELR010000351.1:0-14148 GCA_035276345.1 Streptosporangiaceae bacterium
GCTGTATTCGCAGTTCACCTTGCCGCGTGCCCTCCCAGAAGAACGCGGTATCAGGGGAAACGACCGGCCGCATGACAAAGCTGCCGCCAGGCCCGCCGGACTGCCCGGCACCGGCCTGCGGCTCCGAGGACTGGGTGCTCACGCCTTGCTCAGGCCGGAACTTGAGTATCCGGAAGTCCATCGTGGCGACTATCTCCTCGCCGCTGTACCAGGACTGCCGGGTCGTGAAAAACCAGCCCTCCCCTAGCGCCGTCCGCTTGGGACCGGTCAGCCCGACCAGGCTGACGGTCACGGCAACGTGCTCGCCATGTCGCAGGTACCGGTGGAAGACGTGATCGGAGTTGGTTGCGACCACACCCGTATAGCCAGCCGCGTCGAGCAGCTTCACCATCTCGCCAGTCGGATCACCAGCCTCACGGGCCTGACCCTGCGCGGCCATCGTCCACACTTGGGCCATCATCGGCGGGGCAACAAGACCGCCGTGCACCGAAGCGGCGGCGAATTCGGCATCTGTGTAGACGGGATTGGTGTCGCCGATCGCCTCGAGCCAGTTCAGGACGATGGGCAGGTTCACCTGGTCCCTGGCGAACCGCGGGCTGCTCTCGCCGAGCGCCATGATCCGCTCGGCCGACGCCCTGATCCCCGCGGCAGTGTCCTCGTTCACGTCGGCGGCCATTAACGGGGAACCCTCGGCAGCTTCAGCCCGGCCATCGCGATCAGCTCGCGCTGCACCTCGTTCACTCCGCCTCCGAAGGTCAGCACCAGATCTCGCTTGTGCTGGGTGTCGAGCCACGCCAGCAGGCTGGCGGTCGGTACGTCGGCCGGGTCGCCGTGCCTGCCGACAACCTCGAGCAGCAGCCGCCCGAGCCGCTGTATCCGTTCGGATGAAAAGACCTTCGTCGCTGAGGCATCGGCAATGTCCACGCTGTCGGCCACAGCGACCTGCCAGTTCAGTAGCTCATTGACCCGCAGGCTCGCGGCCACCTCGGCGAGTGCTCGGCGCACATCCGGCTCATCGGCGACGAGCCGGCCAGCTGGCCCCCGTGTCGCGGCGGCCCAGGCATGCAATCGGTCATGCAGCGCGCCGAGCCGGCCAGCTGGCCCCAGCATGACCCGCTCGTGATTGAGCTGCGTGGTGACCAGCCGCCAGCCCTGGTTCTCCGTCCCGACCAGCATGCCCGCCGGTACCCGGACGTCGGCGTAATAGGTGGCGTTGACGTGGTGCGCGCCATCGCAGGTGATGATCGGCGTCCACGAGAAGCCGGGATCTGTGGTGTCCACGATCAGGATCGAGATTCCCTTGTGCTTCGGCGCGTCCTGATCGGTGCGGCAGGCCAGCCAGATGTAGTCGGCGTCGTGGGCGCCGGTCGTGAAGATCTTCTGGCCATTGACGATGTAGACATCTCCGTCCCTGACCGCCCGCGTACTCAGCGACGCGAGGTCAGTCCCGGCGGCGGGCTCGGTGTAGCCGATCGCGAAGTGCACCTCGCCGGCCAGGATCTTCGGCAGGAACAGCGCCTTCTGCTCGTCGGTGCCGTGGGCCTGCAGCGTAGGCCCGACCGTCTGGAGCGTCACGGCGGGCAGCGGCACATCGGCCCGCGCCGCCTCGCTTACGAAGATCTGCTGCTCAACCTGGCCGAAGCCGCGGCCGCCGTATTCCGTGGGCCAGCCCACCCCGAGCCAGCCGTCACCACCCATTCGCCGGATCAGCCGCTGGTAGGCCTCGCCGTGGCGGTCGGTGCGCATGGCCGCGCGGTCGGCGGGCGAGATGAGCCTGGCGAAGTATGCGCGGAGTTCGTCGCGCAGCGCGACCTGGTCCTCGGTCAGGTCGATGTACATGCCGGATCCCGCGCCGCGAGAAGCCAGCGGCGCGGGGATTTCCGCGGGCCCGCTTTCGGCGAGCGCTTCGAGCCGGAATCCGGCGCCGCCGACAAACCTGACCAGGTCGCTGATCATCGCTGAGTAGCGGTGCAGCGGGTACTCGACGTCCATGCCGATGCCGCCATGGAGCTGATGGCAGGTGCGCAGCGCGGCGGGCGCCTCATTGGCTAGCCAGTAGGCTGCGACGTTCGCGTCCCAGCCTGCATCCAGACCGGTGGCGAGGCGCCAGCACGCCGAAAGTGCGGCCAGATGCAGCGTACGGCTTGCGATGTAGATGTCGGCAGCCTGCCCGGCCACCGCCTGGAAAGTCGCGAGCGCCCGTCCGAACTGCTCGCGCTGCGCTATGTATCTGGCGGTCAGGTCGAGCGCGCCGGCGACGGCCCCGTCTGCCATGGCCGCCGCTCCGGCAGTCGCCAGCAGGTAGAGGTCGTCGAACGCAGCTTCGCTGCTGTGACCAGGCTCAGCCCCGAGCACACCCGCGATCGGGGCGGCATCGAGCTGCACCGTGCACTCCGGCGTGCTGCCCGACACCGGCGTCGGAACGGCCACGATTCCAGGTCCCCTGGCGTCTACGAGCACCACGGCACGACCGGGCGCGAGGCCAGCAGCCGGCCGGGCAGGCGTGCCGCTCGCGATCGTGGCGGGAACCAGGATCCAGCGCGCCTGCGCCGCGTACGGCACGCCGACCTTGGTACCGGTGACCGTGCCCGTCCAAGCCTCGTCCAGCTTCGCCAGTGTGGCGGGGAGTGGCGGGAAAACGATCGACTGCTCGCGGATCGCCGCGGTCAGGATGGTCTCGCCCTCGCCGACTCCGGTGAGCACCTGCTGTTGCAGGTCCCGGCTGCCCCACCGCACGACTGGTAGCGCGCCGAGCATGAGCGTGGCCAGGGCGGGCACCTCGGCCGCCTGGCGGCCGACTTCGGTCAGCAGGACAGCTGTTTCGAGCACGCCAAGGTCGTCGCCGCTTAGCCAGCCGGGCAGCGTGAGCGCGAGCAGCCCAGCCTTCGCGAGCGCTCGCCAAGCGGCTTCGCCATCTCCTGGCTCAGCACCTCGCAGGACGTCGGTGGTGGACGCGGCGATCACCCGCTCGACCTCGCCGAGCTCGAAGTTCATCACCGGGTGTCCTCCCTGGGCAGGCCGAGCACGCGTTCGGCCACGAGGGAGAGCAATATCTGACTGGTGCCGCCGGCGATGCTCAGGCACCTGGTCAGCAAGAAGCTGCCGACCGCGCCGGCCGCACTTCCGTCAGCTGCGGCGCCCTGGATCCCAGCCAGCGTGACCGCCGTTTCCGCGACGGCCTGCCGGTGCGCGACGCCGAGAAGCTTGCGCACCGCGGCGGTCTTGCCGGCGTCGGTGCCGCGAGCCACGGCGCCGGCCAGCCGGTCGTCCATCACCGACAAGGCGAGGCTCTCGGCGAGGCGCGCTCCGATCTGATCCGCCACGACGGGGTCGGAGACGCCTGCCGCAGCGGCCGCCGTGAGCAGCTCTTCGGCGTCTTCGCCGAGCCCGGCACCGCGTACCATCGCGACCCGCTCCGTCGCCAGGGTTGTCCTGGCGACTCGCCAGCCCTCCCCTGGGTGGCCAACGACGCAGTCGTCGGGCACGAAGACGTCGTCGAGGAAGACCTCGTTGAACATCGCCCGGCCGGTGATCTCGCGCAGCGGGCGCACCTCGATGCCTGGTTCGCGCATCGATACCAGGAAGAAGGTGATGCCTTTGTGCTTGGGTGCGGACGGATCAGTCCGCGCCAGGCAGATCGCCCAGTCCGCCTCGGCGGCCAGCGACGTCCAGACCTTCTGTCCGGTCAGACGCCAGCCAGGACCTGCCTGACCGGCACCATTGACCCTGATCGCCCTGGTCCGCAGCGACGCCAGGTCAGAACCGGCCTCCGGCTCGCTGAACAACTGGCACCAGGTGATCTCGCCGGTAAGCGTCGGCCAGGCGAACCTGGCCAGCTGCTCGGCGGTGCCGTGATTGATGATCGCCGGGATCGCCCAGCCGCCGATCGCCAGATCGGGCCGCTCGACGCCGGCTCTGGCTAGCTCCTCGTCGATGATCAGCTGCGCGGCAGGCGCGGCGGCCAGCCCGTACGGCGGCGGCCACCCGGGCGCCGCATACCCGATCTCGGCGAGGCCGCCCTGCCAGTGATCCCGCGGGGTCGCCGAAATGGCATTGGCCACAACGCGGGCTGCCTTGCGGACGTGATCGGCGTCGATGGCTGCGTTCTCGTCCGAAGCCGGCTCCCCCTGGAAGGGATGCCTGCGCGCGCCGGCCAGCGCGAGACGTGCAGTGCGCGCGCGCCATACCGCCGTTCCGCCGAGCAAGCTGCGCAGCGCCATCGCGCGCCGCAGGTACAGATGCGCGTCGTGTTCCCAGGTGAACCCGATTCCGCCGAGTACTTGGATGCAATCCTTGGCGTTGTCCACTGCGGCATCGAGCGCCAGCGACGCTGCCGCGGAACTCGCCAGCTCCAGTTCGCCGGGAGACTGGTCGGCGGCGCGCGCGGCGTCCCAGGCCGCAGCCGCGGCAAGCTCGGACCGGCACAGCATCTGCGCGCACAGGTGCTTGATCGCCTGGAACGAGCCGATCGGGCGGCCGAACTGCTGTCGCGTGCGCGCGTATTCGGTCGCGGTCTGACTGCACCAGGCGGCGACACCGCTCGCCTCGGCAGCGGCCAGGGTCGCCGCGAGGTCAGGCACCAGCCGCTGGCTCGCCTCGCTGAGCACCAGGCCCGACGGCACGCTCACATCCCGCAGGGCCACGTCGGCCAATGACCGGGAAAAGTCAACAGGTGACCTCACGGTGATGCCGACGCCAGGCTGTCCGGCCGCGGCGAGGAACCAGACCGCGCCGGTACTGGTCTGGGCACCGAGCAACAGCCACCCGACGTCGCCTCCGCCGAGCACGAGCGGCGCAGTGCCACTGACCCTCAGCTCGCCCGCCGCGGTCAGGTTCCCGGTGACACCGTCCGGTGTGAGCCCGACGCCAACCGCTTCCTGGCCGGCGGCGATGGCCGCGAGCAGCGCATCGCATTCGCTGCCGACGCCGCAATACCGCGCGAGAACGAGCCCGCCGAGCAGCGTCGGCATGATCGGCCCCGGCGCCATGACGGCCGCGAGCTGCTCGGCGACCACTGCCACGTCCGCGACAGCGCCGCCGCCTCCGCCAGCCGATTCGGGCACGGCGATCGAGAAGACGCCAAGTTCAGTCAGGCCCGACCACAGTTCTCCGGCGACCGGCAGGTCATGTCGGTCGGCGCCGCTGGCCCGGCCGGCAAAGTGCTCGAGGCCGCGGACGGCGGCGATCGGTCCGGCCCGCTTCGCCCACTGGGCGACCGAGTCGGCGATCGCCGCCTGCTCGGCTGTCGCCGCGATCGGCAAAGCTGGACCTCCTCGTGCTGCTCCGGCGCACCAAAATTAGAACACGTTATACTGATGACGGCTACCGCGACGCCAGCCTGAGCTGGCACGCAAGCGTGAACGACCGCGAAGCGGTCAGGCCGGGCAACGCCCGCCCGCGCGTGTATGCCGCCACGACGAGAGGCTTAGATGACAGCTGCCAAGACCCCTGCCCTGCCAAGGCTTGCCGGGCCGGCGACGCAGCGCAAGCCGGCCGACAGCGAGCTCGGCTCGGCGGCGCAGCGCGAGCGGCGCAAAAGGATTCTGGACGCCACGCTGGCGCTGGCATCCAAGGGCGGGTACGACGCCGTTCAGATGCGGGCGGTCGCCGAGCGGGCTGACGTCGCGCTCGGCACCCTGTACCGGTACTTCCCTTCGAAGATCCATCTGCTGGTCTCGGGCCTGATCAGGGAGTTCGAGCGAACCAAGGAGAAGCTGGACCGCCGCCCGATCCCTGGTGACACGCCCGTAGAGCGGATCATCTACGTGCTCAACAAGGTCACCAAGACGATGCAGCGCGAGCCGCTGCTGACTGAGGCGATCACCCGGGCGTTCATGTTCGCCGATCCGAGCGCGGCCACGGAGGTAAACGCGGTCGCCGCGCTGATGGAGCAGATGCTCACCGATGCCATGCACGACGGCGAGCCGACCGCTGACGAGCGGGCGATCGCGCGCGTGATCGGCGACGTCTGGCTGTCCAACCTGGTCGCGTGGGTGACCAGGCGGGCATCGGCGAACGACGTGTCACAGCAGCTCGAACTCGCTGCGCGGTTGCTCCTGCGCTAGGTCGGGCGGGGCAGGTCCTGGCCGTACCAGGTCTCGATCAGCCAGCGCGAGATCGACAGGGACGGCGGCATGATCAGCTCACGCGAACGCAGCGCCGCGTGCAGCTCCTCCCTGCTGTACCACCGCGCTTCAGCGATCTCCTCCCCGTCGACGGCGATCACGGTGTCGGTAGCGCTGGCCCGGAAGCCGAGCATCAGGTTGTGCGGCATCGGCCACGGCTGGCTGGCCGCATAGGTCACTGTCGACACGGTCACGCCGGTTTCCTCGTGCACTTCACGGGCGACCGCCTGCTCCGCTGACTCGCCAGGCTCGACGAAGCCGGCCAGGACGGACACCCTGCGCGGTGGCCACTGCGCGTTCCTGGCCAGCAGGCAGCGGTCGTCCGGATCGGTCACCAGCATGATCACTGCCGGGTCGCAGCGCGGGAAATGCTCGCTGCCATCTACGGTGCACCGGCGAGAATGACCGGCCGTCTCTGGCTCGGTCGGCGCCCCGCAGCGGGAGCAGAATCCCGCCACCGCGTGCCAGTTCGCCAGCGCGACCGCATGCGTCATCAGCCCGGCGTCGCGGTCTGTGAGCAGCGTTCCCGCTTCGCGCAAGCCCGCCCGGCGCAGCCCAGGTCCGGCGTCATCGGCGCCGTGTGCTACGGCAGGGACGTCAGCAATCGGCCCGTTCACGCCGAAGTACGCGACGTCGTCGGCGTCGACGCCGAGCAGGAACCTGGTCCCGTCCGGCGCCCGCTCAGGGGACACGAAGACGAGCTCCGCTGAACCGTCATCAAGCCTGGCCAGCGCCTGCCCCTGGTCGATGACCAGGACCCTGGTGCCGGGATCGTCCCATGCCTTGGCCAGCCAGGCCGGATCAGTCCGCAGATCGGTGCACCGTTCAACTTCGTGCCGAGTCAGTGCTATCCCGCCGGAAACCGAGATAAGGGAGCCTGTCACGGCCTCAGAATACGGTCTGCCGACCGCCCGGACCGCCCCCTCAGCGCGGAGCGGCAAGCTCGTTCCACAGGTACGCGGCTGTTTCCGCGCCCTTGAGCAGCAGTTTCATGTCGACGCGTTCATTCGGCGCATGTATCCGGTCCTCGTCAAGCCCGACAGCGATGAAGACGAGCGGCGCGCCGAGGATGTCCGCCAGATCCGCCTCAGGGCCGCTACCGCCCTCCCTGGTGAACAGGATCTCCTGGCCGAAGGCGCGCCCCATCGCCCGCCGCCCCGCCTTGACCGCTGGTGAGTCGATCGGCGAGAACGACGCACGCACCCCAGGGCCATCGACCGTGACGACGGCATGAAGCCCCGAGGGTGTGTTCTGCGCAACGAATTCACGAAGCATTCCGGCGACCTCGCCGGGATCCTGGTGCGCGACCAGGCGGAACGAGAGCTTGGCGTGCGCTTCGCGCGGCACGATCGTCTTGCCGCCTGGTCCGGTGTGGCCGCCCCACATGCCGTTGATCTCGGCGGTCGGCCGGGCCCAGATCCGCTCGATCGTGCTGAACCCGGCTTCGCCCGATGCGGCGCCGCTGTTGCCTGCGGTGGCCAGCCATGCCTTCTCGTCGAACGGCAGCCTCGCGAACAGCTCCCGCTCAGCAGGCGTTAGCTCAGCGACCTTGTCGTAGAAGCCGGGCAGCATGACCCTGCCGTCCGCGTCATGCAGCGCGGCGAGCAGGCTGGTCAGCGCGTGCAGCGGGTTGGGCACGCCGCCGCCGAACGAGCCGGAATGCAGGTCCCGTTCCGGGCCGAAGATCCCGATCTCGGCGTCGATGACGCCGCGCATGCCCGTGCACATCGACGGCACGTCGGCGGCCCACATCGTCGTGTCCGAGACCACGATGACGTCGCAGGCCAGCCGTTCGCGCTCGCGCCGCACCAGGTCGGCGAAGTGCCTTGACCCGGATTCCTCCTCGCCTTCGACGATCAGCTTCAGCGTGACCGGCGGCGCACTGGCTCCGCTCGCGGCAAGCGAGGCGCTCGTGCCCAGCGCATGGAAGAGCACCTGGCCCTTGTCGTCCGATGCGCCACGGCCAAGGATCTGGCCCTCGCGCTCGACCGGCTCGAACGGAGGCGAGTCCCACTCACCGAGCGGTTCGACCGGCTGTACATCGTGGTGCCCGTAGATCAGCACGGTCGGCGCGGCCGGGTCCGCGGCGCTCCACTGGGCGAACACGGCCGGCAGGCCCCGATGCTCAGGCGGCCCGGTCTCCCAGATCTCGGCGGTCTCGAACCCCGTCGCCCGCAGGTGATCCGCGAGCCACTCGGCGGAGCGGCGCACATCAGCGCTGTGTCCAGGGTCGGCCGAGATCGACGGAATGCGCAGCCATTGCATCAGGGCCGCGAAGAACTCGCCGGCGTGGGCGTCGATGTAGTCGCGGACGGCATTGTCCATGCGGTATCACCTCAGGCGGGGTCGTGAATCTGTACCGCACTCTAGCCGCGGGCCAGAATCCGTCTCGCGCCGCCGTGTTGAGATTCCTGGCAAGTCCGGCCGCATGCCAGGCTGCTGCCATGACGTCCCTGCAGTCCGCGGAATGGCACGACCTCTACGTCGCCATTGCTGGAGCAGCCGCGGCTCTGGCCGGGCTGCTGTTCGTCGCCGTGTCGATCAACCTGAGCCGGATCCTCGAGTTCAAGGTCCTGCCGACACGCGCTGTCGAGACCTTGTCCATCATGATCGGCTTGCTGCTGCTCGCGGTGGTGATGCTGATTCCCGGCCAGAACAGGACCGCGCTCGGCACCGAGATCCTGGTGCTGGGCCTGGCGCTCACGGCGCTCTTGCTGCCGAAGCGCCTGCTGATCAGGCGCAACAGGGATGAGCCGCTGAGCTGGACGCTGACACCGCTGGCCATTGTCGCCGCTGGGTGCCTGCCGATGGTCGCAGCCGGCCTCAGCGTGCTCGCGGGCGGCGGAGGCGGCCTCTACTGGCTGGTGGCAGAGATCGTCCTCGGCTTCATCGGCGCGATCATGAATGCCTGGATCCTCCTCGTCGAGATCCACCGCTGACGGGCCTGCGAGACTGGACTGGTGACCTCCGACGCAGCCGATCTGATCGGCTCGATGCCGTTCGCCGAGCAACTCGGCATGACCATTGAAGAACTGAGTCCGGATCGCGTGGTGGCGCAGCTGACCTGGCAACCAGGGCTGTGCACGATGTCAGGGATCGTCCACGGCGGCGTCCTGATGTCGCTCGCCGACACGACCGGCGCGATTGCCGCGTTCCTCGGGCTTGCCGAGGGCCAGACGACGGCGACTATCACCTCGACGACGCATATGTTCCGCCCTGTATCGGCTGGCACGATCCGTGCGGTCGCCGTTCCGCTGCACCGCGGCCGGACCACAGCCACGATCCAGACCAGCATCTTCGACGACAAGGACCGCCTGGTTTCCCAGACCACCCAGGTCCAGGCGATCACGTCGCCGCAAGGCTAGGCACCGGCCTGGCTGTGACATCCATCACCTGAGATCGACATGAATGTCACCGCCATACACACGTGCGGTCCGAGGAAGACTCAGCGGGACTCAGCCAGTTCAGCGGGGACGCTCTCAATCAGGTCGGCGAGGCCGTCGGCGTCGAGCAAGTCGGCGGGCCGAACCGTGAGGTTCTCCCGCACGTAGTAGAACGCCGCCCGCACCTCCTTCACGGGCACGCCCGCCAGCGCCGCCCACGCCAGCCGGTAGGCCGCGAGCTGAACCGCGACCGCGCGCTCCTCCCGCCCAGGTCGCGGCGGCCGCCCGGTCTTCCAGTCCACCACGTCGAAACCGCCGGCCGGGTCGTCGGCGAAGATCGCATCGATCCGGCCGCGGACGAGCCGGTCGCCGACCCGGGTCTCGAACGGCATCTCGACCTCAGCGGGCCAGCGCTGTCCCCACTCCCCTGCCTCGAATCGCGCCTTAAGGTCGGCCAGGTCGGCGTCGTCGGCAACCAGGTCCGAGTCGACCGCGCCCGCCAGGTCGTCGACGTCGATCAGGCGCATCTGGCCGAAACGCTCTTCGAGCCACCGGTGGAAGGCGGTCCCGCGTTCGGCCCGCGGAGCGGGTGGCCGCGGCAACGGCCTCCTGATCTGGGCGGCAAGCCGTGCTGGGTCTCTGGCCATCGTGACGAGCGCCGAGACGCCGAACCGCTGTGGCAGATCAACCGGGATCGCCCCGTCCGGTCGCCGCCGGGACCGCTCTGCTAGCAGCAAGTCCGCGTCGGCCGCCCAGCCAGCAACCAGATCGGCATACTTGGCCGGCACATCGTTTGCCGCGTCCGCCTCGCCCGTGTCTCCTGCGTCGCCGGCAGCGGCGGCGATCACGAGGTCGCCTGCCTCTCGGATGGCCTCGTACCTGGCGCCTGCCGGAGGCTGCGGCCATGACGCGGTCAGCGGCTCGGCCAGCGCCGGGTTCTCTGCGCCGTCGGCCGGCTGGTCGGCCCACTCGGCAACCTCGCCGGCACCAGCCCGGCAGCTGTCGGCCACCTCCTGCAGGAATTGCGAGGGGCCAAGCGGGCTCTTCCCGGCGCCCCACCAGTAACCGCTGCAGGCCAGCCAGTACGCGGACCGCGTCACGGCCACATAAGCGAGACGGCGTTCCTCGGCCAGATTCCGGTCGGTGCAGTCCCGGCTGAACGCGGCCAGCGAATCAGGGTCCAGCCCAGCCAGCGCCGGCAAGTCAGCGTCATCACCTCGCAGCCAGAACGGCAGCAGCCGCGGATTCTCCGTCCACCGCGTTGTCAGCCGCGGCCTGGCCGGGAAGTTCTGCGCCCGGGCCCCGGCGGCCAGCCCTGGCACGATGACGGCAGGCCACTGCAGGCCCTTGGCCGAGTGCACGGTCGCGAGCTTGACCGCGTCGGTGTCACTGACCTGACCGGCTTCCAGGCCGAACTCCTCGGTTTCTGCCGCGGTCAGGTACGCGAGGAATGCGCCAAGTGTTGGTTCCTGGGCGTCGCCGGCAAACGCCGCAGCGGCGTCCGCGAACGCGTCCAGGTCCGCTCTCGCCGCCGCCTGGCTGCTTCCGGGCCGCGCGGCAACCTCGACATCCAGTCCGAGCGCCCGCTCGACCTCAGTCACCAGCTCAGGCAGCGGCCGGCCAACATGACGGCGCAACGCCCGCAGGCCGCCGGCCAGCGCCAGCAGCCGCGGATATCCCTCCTCCGAGTACGCAGCCGGGCTGCCCAGGTCATCAAGCGCTTCGACCAGGCTGCCTGCTTCCGAAGTGAAATCTGCGACCGCACGGCTGAGATGATCATCGGCGGGAACTGGGCTCCCCGCCGCATCGTCGCCCGCCGGGCCGGAGTGCTGGGCCGTGGCAGGCCCGGACGTCGAACTGGTCTGGCCGGCGACCAGTGCGCGGGCACGCACGCCAAGGGCCACCAGGTCTCGGGGGCCAATCCGCCACCGTGGCGACGTGAGCGTCCTGATCAGCGCGTCTGATGCGGCAGGGCTGTGCAGCACCCGCAGCGTAGCGACGATGTCGGAAACCTCGGGCACCGTCAGCAAGCCGCCGAGCCCGACCACCTCAACCGGGATGCCCTCGGCTTCCAGCGCTGAGCGCAGCGCGGCGAACTGGGTCCGCTTCCGGCACAGCACGGCTATGTCGGACGGGCGGACTGAGTCGGTCCTGCCGTCCGGCCATGCGCTGCCGTCAGGCGCCATCCCGGCCGGCATCCGCAGCAGGCCCGCGACCTGAGCTGCGACCCACTTGGCCTCGTCCGCGGTGGTCTCGAGCAACGCGCAGACCACCGAGCCCCTGGCGGCCCGCTCAGGCGGCGCGATCAGCCTGGGTACATCAGGCGCGATCTCCCTGAGGTCGCGCTGTATAGCGGCGGCGACCTCGAGCACCCTGCCGGTGTTACGGAAGCTAGTCGAGAGCAGCCTGACCTCGGCGCGCGCGTTGTCATGAACCACGACGCCTTCGGAGCGAGGCGGGAACAGGTCCGCGAACCTACGCATGTTTCCTGCGCTCGCACCGCGCCAGCCGTAGATCGACTGACAAGGGTCGCCGACGGCGGTGACAGGATGGCCGCCGCCGAATAGCGCTCGCATCAGCTCGAGCTGCGCATGACTGGTGTCCTGGAACTCGTCGAGCAGTACGACCTGGTATCTGGCGCGCTCGGTCCGGCCGACCTCCGGATGCGCCATCGCGATCCTGGCCGCGAGCGCCATCTGGTCGCCGTAGTCAATGACCTCCCGCTCTGCCTTGGCTGCTCCGTAAGCGCGGACGAGCGGAACTAGCTGTTCACGCACTCGCTGGGCCTTCATGACGGTTTCAGCCCTGGACCGCCGGCCGGGCTTTAGCTCATCAAAACGCCGCCGCAGCCAGTCGCCGGCCGCGAGCACGTCGTCGGGCCCGCGCAGGTGCTCGGCAAGCTCGGCCGACAGCTCGACCACGGCCGCGGTGACCGTGACAGGCGTCCAGTCGACCGCGTCCATCGGCCCGTCGTACGCGGCCACGATCCTGGCTGCCACCTGCCACGCTACGGCCGGCGTGATCAGCCGCATGGTGGGCTCCAGCGCTTCGCGCAGCGCGTGATCGGCGATCAGCCTCGCCGCATAGGAGTGATACGTCGCGATCACGGGATCACCAGCCAGGTCGACGCCGTCGGTCCGGTCGAGCCCGGCAGCACTCCGCTGACCGATCACGGGCTCGGCCAGGCCAACTCTGCGCAGCCCGTCCAGCCTCGCTCTGACCCGCGTGGCCAGCTCGGCTGCCGCCTTCCTGGTGAAGGTCAGCCCCAGCACCCGCTCGGGCCGCACGTACCCGTTCGCCACCAGCCAGACGAGCCGGGACGCCATCGTCTCGCTCTTGCCAGAACCGGCACCGGCGATCACCGCCAGCGGCGCTAGCGGCGCGCTGATCACCGCGGATTGCTCAGGCGTGGGTTCCGCGAGCCCGAGTAGCCGCGCCAGCTGGGACGGCGTGAACCTTGGCGGCCCCGCTGCGGGCTCGGGCCGCGGTTCGTCGTCCCACAGCGTCAGCTGGCTCATGGCGTCACCTGCCCGCCACGCTCGTCCACCGGGCAGCTGGTAGCGGCCGGGCAACGGCGGCAGCCGTCGTTCACCGTCGCTTTGAACTGCGGGCCGGCCATCGCCGCCGCTGCTTCCTTCACGAGCGCCTGCGCCCAGCCAGGGTCGGGATCCTCGGCCAGCGGCCGCTGGCCCTGCACGGTCGCGGAACTCTGCCTGGCCGCCTTGCCGACGTGGACGAGCTCGGCACCGCCTGGCTCGGTTGCACCGAGTTCCATGAAGGCGCCAAGCAGCACGGCAAGCTGGTAGACGCCGAGCTGCGGATTGCGGTCAAGGTCTGCTGCCGGGGGCTTCGACGAGCCAGTCTTGAGGTCGACCACGACGGTCTTGCCGTCCTCGTCCCGTTCCAGCCGGTCCACCTGACCAGCGATCAGCACATCATCGACCCTGACCCGCAGCCTCTGCTCGACCGCGATGAGCTCGCGTCGGTTCGCCTGGTGCCAGTCGAGGAACCTCGCCACCATCTGCGCCGCGGTCGCTCGCTGCCTCGTGCTGTACCAGGCCGAGCCGAAGTCCAGCCGGTGCCAGATCTCGTCGATTCGCGCGGCGATGTCCGCCTGGTCGGCACCCTCGGCAACGAGCGCCGCCGCGGCGTGAATCACCGTCCCGAGGTGACCGGCCACCGACGGCGGGCTGGCACCGACGGCCGATTCCATCAGCCAGCGCAGCCCGCAGGTGACGAACTTGTCGACCTGCGACGGCGATACCCTGACGCCTTCGCTGATCGGTCCTGCGCCAGACCACGAGGTGAGCGCGTACCAATGGCCTGGATGCGCGCCAGCAACACCAGCCTCGGCGAGCCTGGCTAGCTGGGCGGCGGCCGCGCGCCTGACGGCGGCGGGGAGGCCACGGTCAGCGGCGGCGCGGCGAAGGTCAGCAGTCAGGGCAGGCAGGGATAGCCAGCGCCTGCCGAGGCTGCCCACCTCTTCAATCGGGATTTCGTCGCCGGCGAGTTCGGCCAGGAACCTGGACGGCCGCTCTTCGCTGTCCTCCCCTCCGACCGCCGTCACGACAAGCGAACGCCGCGCTCGAGTAGCTGCGACGTAGAACAACCGCCGCTCCTCGTCGAGCAGCTTCGACGTC
>DATELR010000352.1:0-9101 GCA_035276345.1 Streptosporangiaceae bacterium
TCCACCCCGACCACGGCGGGCAGCGGCTCGTAGTCGACCATGATCCGCTCGGCCGCATCCTCGGCCAGGTAGCGGTCCTCGGCGACGACCATCACGACGGGCTCGCCGACGTAGTTCACCTCGCAAGCGGCAAGCGGATAACCGGTCCTGCCGTGCGTCAGCGCCGGGTGCGGGATCAGCAGCGGAAGCGGCTCGGCAAGCCGGTCAGGAAGATCAGCGTAGGTGTAGATAGCCAGGACGCCTTCGACGTCAAGCGCGTCGCCGAGGTCGATGCCGCCCACCTGCGCGTGCGCGTGCGGACTGCGCACGAACGCGCAGGCCAGAGCGTCGTGGCCGAGGTCGTCGAGGTAGGCGCCGTGGCCGCGGAGCAGTCTGTCATCCTCGAGCCTGCTGATCGGCTCGCCGAACATCGAGGTCATGTCGTGCCCGCCTGGTCGCCAGCGCTGACCTCCGCTGCGCTGACTTCCGCGGCCCGGAGCTCGGCGGCCCTGAGCACGGCCTTGACGATGTTCTGGTAACCGGTACAGCGGCACAGGTTGCCGCCGATGATCTCCCGCGCCTGCTCTTCCGTTGGCTCGGGGTTCTGCTCAAGCGCCGCGGTGATCGCGGTGAGGAATCCGGGCGTGCAGAACCCGCACTGCAGCCCATGGCAGTCGGCGAACGCTTGCTGCACCGGTGACAGCTTTCCGTCCTGCCTGGTCAGTCCCTCCACCGTGGTGATCAGGGCGCCGTCCGCGCTGACGGCGAGCAGCAGGCACGACCGGACAGCGACGCCATCAACCAGCACGGTGCACGCGCCGCAGACGCCATGCTCGCAACCCACGTGGGTCCCGGTCAGCCGCAGGTCGTGCCGCAGGCAGTCGGACAACAGCCGCCGGCTTGGCACCTCGATATCGTGCACGACCCCGTTGACCGTGAGCCGAACGCTGAAGAGCTCCGCGCTAGCCAACTGACCGCTCCTTAGCGGCGGCGATCGCGTCCGCCAGCGCCCGCTCGGTCAGTACCCCGGCCAGGTGCTTGCGGTAGCCGGCGGTCGCGTGGATGTCACCGCCAGGCGAAACCCGGTCGCGTGCCAGCCGGCCGGCCGCGGCTGGGTCGCCGGCGGCGTCAGAAAGGTCGAGCACCAGCGGTGTCCCGGCGACAGACAGGTATGCGGCGGTCGCCCGGCTGACCGCGTCCGCATCGTCGAGCTCGGCACGCACGGCCACGCCGCACACGGCGTAGTCCCCGTGCCGCCGGCTGACCTCGGCGAACGCCGTGCCAGCGCGCGCTGGCAGCACCGGGATATGCACCTGGGTGGCGAGCTCATCAGGGCGCACATCGGACTCGAGCGGCCCGAGAAAGAATTCAGGGGCATGAACAATGCGTTCACCGCTGGTGCTGACCAGCAGCACGGACCCGCCGAGCAGCGCGAGCACAGCGGTCATCTCGCCGGACGGGTCGGCATGGACGATGCTGCCGACGGTGGTTCCCCTGTTCCTGATCACCTGGTGGGCGACGAGAGCGAGCGCCTGACCGATCAGCGGCTGCGCCCGCGCCACGTCCTGGTCAGCGAGCACCTCCGCGTGCCTGGCCAGGGCGCCGATGACGACGTGGCCGTCGGCCACGCGGACGTGGCTGAGCTCGCTCAGCCGGTTGATGTCAACCAGGTGCCCGGGCGTGGCCAGCCGCATGTTGAGCAGCGGCAACAGCGACTGGCCGCCCGCGAGCACCTTCCCGTCCGGATCGCGGCCGGCGAGGACGGACACGGCCTCCTCGACGGTCTCCGGCCTCGAGTATCCGAACGGGGGTGGCTTCACTGCTGCGTGGTCTCCCGTGAATCAGGTCCAGCATCGCCGGACTCTTCGCGGAACGGCGACACCTCGCCCTCCGGGGTTTCGATGTTGCCAGTCGAGATCGCTGCCCCTCCCTCGTAGGCGCGGCCGGCGGCAACAGGTTCTTCCTTCATCCCCTCGCGCCTGAAGATCTTCACGCCGTGGTAGCCAATTATCACGATCAGCGTCCCCGCGGCGATGCCGGTGATCGAGAACGTGTTCGTGAACTTGATCGTCAGGTTACCGATGCCCGCGATAATGCCTGCGGCCAGCGGCACCAGGTTGACCGGGTCGGCGAAACTGACCCGGTTCTCGATCCAGATCTTGGCGCCCAGCAGCCCGATCATGCCGTAGAGCACGAGTGTGATTCCACCTAGAACCCCGCCAGGCGTCGCCGCCACGACCGCGCCGAACTTCGGACAGAAGCCGAACAGGATGGCGACCACGGCCGCGATGTAATAGGCCAGCGTCGAGTAGATCCTTGTCGCTGCCATGACGCCGATGTTCTCCGCGTAGGTGGTCGTCGGTGAGCCGCCGACCAGCGATGCGAGGGCTGTTCCAACCCCGTCGCCGATGAAGGCACGGCCGAGGTAGGGGTCAAGGTCATCGCCGGTCATCTCGGAGACCGCCTTGACGTGCCCGGAGTTCTCCGCGAGCAGCGCGATGACCGAAGGGATCACCAGCAGGATGAAGGTGATCTTGAACGCGGGCAGGTGCGGGCCGGTCAGCGTGCCGAACGTCGGGCTCGTGATCGTCTTGGGCAGCCCGAGCCACGAAGCGCTGTGCACGCCGCTCCAGTCGATCCGGTGCACGGCAATGCACTTGCCTGCGGCGTTACACGACTGGACAGTCGACCACGAGTCGGCGATCCACGAGATCAGGTAGCCGAAGACGAGCGACAGGAACACCGCGATCCGGCTGAGGAAGCCCCGGCCGAGTACGGCCATGCCGATCAGGAAGGCCGTGGTCAGCAGCCCGACCCACTGGTCGTTAGGGAAGTAGATGGTGGTCGCGACGGTGGCGAGGTTGAAGCCGATCAGCATGACCACAGCGCCGGTCACCGACGGCGGCAGCACGGCCCTGACATACTTCGCGCCGCCGAAGTGCACAAGAATGCCGACGAGCGCCAGGATGACGCCGGCGATCAGGATTGAGCCAGTCACGTCGGCTGAATCGCCGCCCTGTGCCCTGATCGCAGCCACCGCCGCGACAAAGGACGCCGATGTTCCGAGGTATGAGGGAACCTTTCCGTTGACAATCAGCAGGAAGATGATCGTCGCGACGCCGGACATCATCACGGCGAGGTTCGGGTTCAATCCCATGATCGCCGGGAACACGAAGGTGGCGCCGAACATCGCCACGACGTGCTGTGCTCCCAGGCCTGCCATCCGAAGCGACGAGAGCCGCTCGCCGGGACGCACGACCGCGCCGGCCGGCGGCGTCCGGCCGCCGTAGGCAAGTTTCCATCCAAACGCAGACAATGACGATCCTTTCTTGGAGGGCCCGCCCTCCCATCCTCAAAGGCCTGTCCTCCCGCGACGGGCCTGGCTATACGGTCACGAGCGAACGCTAGACCGTGTGGCTATTGTGATCAATGGGCTAAAGGGGAGTTCGATGCCGATTCACCCCGCAGGTGGCACCGGCGAGTCGGCCGTCACGATCCGCGCTGTCATCTTCGATATCGGCGGCGTCCTCGAGCGCGTTGCGGACCCCGACCTCGAGCTCGGCGCGAAGTGGCGGGACAGGCTCGGACTAGACCAGGCCGCGTTCAGCGCGGCGATGAGCAAAGTCGATCCTGACCGGCTCGCTCAGACCGGCGAGATGAGCGAGGCCGAATACCGCCGGCGCTGCGCCGCCGAACTAGGCCTTTCTGCTGAACAGGCCGATGAGTTCATGGCCGACATGTGGGATTGGTACTGCGGCGAACTCGATCAGGACCTGATGGCGTTCGCCGCGTCGCTCCGGCCTCGGCTGCGGACGGCCATCATCAGCAACTCCGCGGACGGCGCGAGGCGCGAGGAAACCGGCAGGTACGCATTCGACAGGCTCTTCGACCCGATCATCTACAGCCACGAGGTGGGACTCGCCAAGCCGGACCCGGCGATCTTCGAGCTCACCTGCGCCCGGATGGGGCTGGCGCCGGCGCAGACCATCTATATCGACGATGTCCCAGGTCACGTCGCGGCCGCAGGTACGGTGGGCATGCACGCGATCGTGCACGTCAGCACGCCGGAGACGATCGCCGCAGTGAACTCGCTGCGCGGGGGCTAAATCCGGCGGGCACGCAACCTGGAGACGATGGGGGTCGTCCAACTGGTTATGACACGAGCGTCTGCCGGACCATGCCTGCTTACCGGGCTGCTTGCCAGCTTCGGGCTGGTGGCCGCGGGATGCGGCACCGCAGCCCATACGTCCGCGCGCAAGACGGTGCCTGCCAGCCAGCAGCGCGCCGTCAGCCGCTCAGCGAGCCCGTCGGCGAAAACGTCTTGCCGCCGGGGAGCCTCGCCCGGCGAGGCGGCATCGGCCGGACAACGCCCGACGCTGAACGCGGTCCAGTTCGTGTCGGCGTCGGACGGCTGGGTGGTTGGATCCGACCGCGTCCTGCACACGGGCGATGGCGGCAGGCACTGGGCGGCCCAGCTCCGCACCAGCCCTGCTCAGCAGCTCAGAGCCGTTGACTTCACCGATGCGAAGCACGGCTGGGTCGTCGGCGCGACGCAGCTGCTGGCCACGGCCGACGGCGGCGCGCACTGGCGGTCGCTGCCTGAGCCTTGCCCCGCGGTCAGGGCGGTGCACTTCGTGAACACCGACGACGGTTTCGCGGTCGCCGGCGGGGCCATGCCGAACCCTGCCGACCAGCCGTACACCGCGGGGCCGCAGGCAGGCGGTGTGCTGTTGCGCACAACCGACGGCGGCCTGCACTGGCGCAAGGTGCAGACTCCGCCCGACGTCCAGACGATGTGCTTCACCAGCAATGCTCGCGGCTGGCTCGGCGCCAGCGGCAACGTCTATGGCACCGCGAACGCAGGTCAGAGCTGGACTCTTGCCGTGCGCGGGCCAGGAAAGCCGGGCGGCCCGCCCGATTCACACGCGATCGCGGACGTCGAATGCGCCGGATCCAACGCTGCCTGGGCTGAGCTGACCGGACCAGGCGCGGGGCTTGGACACGTCCCGCAGATCGGTTACCACGCGTTCGGCAGTTCCTGGCGGCCGATCTTCGCGCAGCAGTACTTTCCGCATCCGGGGGCGCGCGTGAAGGCTGAAGCCCCGAGCGTCTATCCCGGCCCGTTCAGCGCGGTCAGCGGCGAGAAGGCTGTCTTCTTTGGCTGGTGCCCTCCGTGCGCATCGCCGGCGAACTCCTCGCTGCCTGGTCCGGCGCCGATGGCCATCGCCTTGCGCGGCGGCGCAGTCTTGCTGCACGGCAGCTCGGTAGCCAAGCTCGGCCAGGCGACCAGCGCGGCGTTCATGACCACGAGCGAAGGCTGGGTCGTTGGCATCCGCGACGGCACCGGCCGCGTCAGCATGATCATGCACACCGCGGACGGCGGGCGAAGCTGGCAGGCGCAGTACACGATGGGTTCAGGCTGACAGGCCCAGTCCCCTGGCTAGCCGGCCGTAGCCAGCAATGACGTCGGCGCCGTCGGGGGCTAGCAGCTGGACGCACACGTGGTCGGCGCCCGCGGTCAGGTGCCCGGTGAGCTGCTCGGCCACCTGCGCGGGATCACCATGCGCGACAAGCGCGTCGATCAGCGCGTCACTGCCCTGGTCGGCCAGGTCGGCCTCGCTCCAGCCGAGGCGGCGCAGGTTCGAGGTGTAGTTGACCAGCCCGAGGTACGGGCGATGGACCCTGGGCCGTCCGATGGCCCTGGCAGCCTCAGGATCGGCCTCGATCACTGCCTTGTGCTCGGTGGCGATCAGCGGATCTGGCCCGATCAGTTCCCTGGCCTCCCGGGTATAGCTGACCGGGACCAGGTAAGGGTGCGCCCCCGCGGTTCGCTCGGCGGCCAGTCGCAGCATCTTCGGGCCGAGGGCCGCGAGGATCATGCTGCCGCCCGGTACGCCGTCCGCGGTCAGCGTGTCGACATACCGCGCGAGCGTGTCGTAGGGCTTGTCGTACTGCCTCGTTGCCTCGCGATGCCCGGCGCCGACTCCGAGCAGGAACCTGCCAGGGCGGGCCGATTCGATTCTGGCAAACGACGCTGCCACCTGGTGCGGATCGCTATTCCACATGTTCACGATCCCGGTCGCCACGACCAGCGTGCTGGTCGCGCCGAGCAGCTCATCAACGACCGCGAGGTCTGCGCCAGGCGAACTGCCGAGCCACAGCGCCCCGAAACCGAGCTGTTCCAGGCCCGCTGCCAGCTCCGGTGTCACCTGCGCGACACCGCGCCAGACGCCGAACCGGCCGAGGTGCTTGCGCCAGTGCTGTCTCATCGCGTTATCCACCGGCCTTCACATCTCCCGACATAAGCGCTGTATTCTCAGGTGTCACAACCGGTCTGTACGCGCGACGGACGGGGAACGGTCATGACCGGCAAAAGCATTCGGATCCTATCCGGGGCCGGCTTAACCGCCGGGCTACTGGTTGCCAGCTACCCGCTCTGGCGCGACTGGTGCCTTAACTGGGGTGCTAGTCCGGGCGAGGTGGGGCTCGCGCTCAGAGGCGACGAGCTGCTGCCTGGCGCCGACGTGGTCACGACCAGGGCGATCGCTATCGATGCCGAGCCCGATCGCGTCTGGCCCTGGCTGGTTCAGATGGGCAGCGGTCGCGCCGGTACGTACACCTATGACTGGCTGGAGAACCTCTTCGGCCTTGACATGCACAGCGCCGACGTCATCTTGCCGCAGTTCCTGGACATCAAGGAAGGTGACGAGTTTCCGATCGGCGCAGCCACGCTTCGGATCGAAGCGCTGGAGCCTGACAAGCTGCTGGTCACGTCGGTGCCTGCGTGGAACTGGGTCCGCATCTTCTGCCTGATCCCGGTCGGCGGGATGACCAGGCTGGTGCTCAGGAACAGGATCACCTACCCAGGGATGAGCCGCGTGGCGCAGGTGCGCCACCGGGCGCTCAGCGAGCCAGGCGGGCTGGTCATGGAGAGCAAGATGCTGCGCGGGATCAGGGCCAGGGCCGAAGGCGATCCCAGCAAGGCATGGCCGGACTGGGAACCGGGCGATGCGATCGCATCCTAGTCAGCCGCCCGCGCCGGTGAGCGCATTGCGCGGGTTGTCGGTGACGATGCTTTGCGCCTGCTCGGGATCCAGGCCGGCCGCGATCAGCCTGGGAAGGAAGTCGGTCAGCACATAGGCATAGCCCGGTCCGCCCGCGGCCTTCAGGTGATCACGCAGGCAGACGTCTTGCGAGAGCAGAATCTGCGCGCCGAACCCCGCCCGTACCAGTTCAAGGACGTAATCCACCGCCCGTTCGGTGTCATACGGCGATCCGGTGCCGATCGAGTCGAAGGACACGTAGCAACCCTGCCGCACCAACGCCAGGTGGTAGCCGGGGATCGGCACGCTATCCGTATGGCCCACGATCACGCGCCGCGGATCCACCCCTTCCTCGGCCAGCAACTGCAGCTGCGGGATACCCACCGGCCAGCGGGCGGCGTGGGTGCTGATCGTCAGCCCGGTCCTGGCGTGAGCGCGCGCCGCGGCGCGGAACGAGCGTTCCTCGCCTGCCGAAATGTAGCCGCGGTCGGCGCCGATCTCGCCGATGATCCCCGCGCGGACATTCGTGCCGCAGGCGCCTTCGGTGATGTCCCTGACAAGCTCGTCGGCGATCGCGTCCACAGCCGTCCGGTCGAACCAGCCGCGATCGAGGTACGGATCCCGGTAGTGGCCGCAACCCATGATGATCGAGACCCCCGACGCCTCGGCGGCCCTGCGGAGAGCGGCTGGGTCCCTGCCAATTTCATCCAGGGTCAGATCGACCAGCGTGCTGCCGCCCGCCGCCCGCAGCGCACGCAGCTCCTGGCAGGCCAGGTGCTCGTCGTTGAGCAGGCCACTGCCCCGGTACTCGCTCACGAGGTCGATGAAGACATGTTCGTGCGGGAGCACGACGCCGAGCTGATCCGCAGCGACCGGCCCAGTCACGGTCATAACGTCCATTTGGTTATTGTGCGGGAGTGACCGAGAGGACGGCTGCGGCCTGCCCGTTCCGCATTGACCGGCCAGTCATGCGGCAGCGGTGGCAGCGGCTGACGTTCCTGCACTGGCAGGTCGATCCGCAGGCCGTCCAGCGGCTGCTCCCCGACTGGCTCCAGCCCGAGCTGTTCGACGGCGCCGCGTGGGTCGGGCTCGTGCCGTTCTTCATGCATGTCGCGACGCCTGGCGGCCGCGAAGCGCCGTGGGTGTCCAGATTCTGCGAGACGAACGTGAGGACGTATGTCCGCGATCGGGCCGGACGGACCGGCATCTGGTTCTGCTCCCTCGACGCAGCCAGGCTGGGCGCGGTTGCGGTCGCGAGAACCACCTACAAGCTGCCGTACTTCTGGTCGCAGATGCAGCTCACCGAGAACGGCGATCAGGTGAGCTACCGCTGCCGCCGCAAGCTGCCAGGGCCGCGCTGGGCCACGAGCGTGGTCTCCATCGATATCGGCGACCGGTACCAGGACGACGAGCTAGAAGCTCGCGACCATTTCCTGACCGCCAGGTGGATCCTGTTCACGACGCTCTATGGCAAGCCGACTCTGGCTCGCGCATCGCACCCGCCATGGCCACTGCACCGGGCGCAGGTCCGCGAGCTTGACGACCGGCTTATTGCCGCTGCGGGGCTGCCGGCTCCGCAGGCCGAACCGCTCGTGCACTACTCCCCTGGCGTAGATGTCGCGATCGGCCGACCCGAGCCGGGAGGTTAGGCCCATGCACCATGTCGAGGCGCGCGCGGGCGCCTACGCGGACTCCGTGACGCTGATGCAGGTCACCGCCAAGGCGCAGGCGGTGGAAGGGGTGCAGGCTGCGCTGGTGGCGATGGGCACCGACCTGAACCTGGATCTGCTGGCCGGCCTCGGCCTGGCCGCGCCCGAGCAGGCCGGCCCGAACGACCTGCTCGTCGCGATCGCCGCCGAGGACGACGCATCACTGGCCAGCGCCCTCGCGGTCGTCGAGAGCGCGCTCAGCGCCCGGCCGGCCGACCAGGCAGCCGGGCAGGATGAGCAACCGCCCAGAACCACGCTGGCCGCAGCGCGCCGGAACGGGCCGGGCCTCGCGCTGATCTCGGTCCCCGGGCAGCACGCGTTCGCCGAGGCGGCCGACGCGGTCGAAGCGGACTGCGACGTGATGATCTTT
>DATELR010000353.1:0-12257 GCA_035276345.1 Streptosporangiaceae bacterium
AGAACCAGCCAGTCCGCGTGTACAGCGCCTCGTCGGTCACTTCCCAGCGATGCACGTTGAACCGCCAGCGCGGCATGATGATCGCATGCAGCGCGGCCAGCACAGCGGTCGCGATCAGCACAACCCGCCACGGCGACGGAAAGCCGCTCATCCCCGCGAGAAGAAGCTCGACGATCACCACAACAGAACCGCTAAGCGCCGCCCGCGCCGTCCAATAGCTGATCGCCCGGCTGCTTACCCGGTTTCCTGGCGCACGCAGTCCGGGCAACAGCCGGTCAGCGGCAATGCTGTCCGTCGTCATACCTCTAGAGTGCCATCAACGGGCAGCGCGCAGAATACGGCTATCAATTCCGCGTATCGGCATCGTTAATGCATCTCCGCGCTAGCTCCCCTGCCGCCACGATTCGAGATACTCCTGCTGCGAGGGGGTCAGCTCATCGATCGTCGTGCCGTGGGCGGCCAGGGTGAGCCGTGCGACCTCAGCGTCGATCGCCGCCGGTATCGGATGCACGCCAGCCGTTAGCCCGGCCTCGCCGCTGATCAGCCACATCAAAGCGATCACCTGCGCCGCGAACGACAGGTCCATCACGGCGGCCGGATTGCCCTCGGCGGCGATCAGGTTTACCACCCGCCCGTCGGCGAGCAGGATCAGCCGCCTGCCGCTTTCCAGAACGTACTCGTCGGCATTTGGCCGGATGCCGCGGTTGACATCGATGGCCAGATCCGCCAGCGCACGCACGTCAATCTCCACGTCGAAGTGACCGGCATTGGCCAGTACGGCGCCGTCCTTCATCAGCTCCAGGTGTTCCCCGGCGATCACGTCACGCGAACCGGTCGCGGTGATGAAAAGGTCGCCAACGGGCGCGGCCTGCGTCATTGGCAGCACCCGATATCCGGACATGATCGCGTCCAGCGCGCGCACCGGATCGACCTCCGTGACAATCACCTGCGCGCCTAGCCCGGCGGCCCGCTGCGCGATCGCGCTGCCGCTCGAGCCGAAACCGGCCACCACGACGGTCTTGCCGGCCAGCAGGATGTTCGTGGCCCGCATCAGCCCGTCGATCACCGACTGACTGGTCCCGTATCCGTTGTCGAACATCCGCCTGGTCACCGACGCGTCGGCGGCCACGACCGGGAACGCGAGCGTGCCTTCGGCCGCCATCCTGCGCAGCCGCATCACGCCGGTCGATGTGGACTCACATCCCCCGGCAACGCCCGGCAGCAGCTCAGGCCGGTCCGCATGCAGCGTGTTCACCAGGTCGCCGCCGTCGTCAACGACAAGATCGGGCGCGCCGTCAAGGGCCCGGTGCAGGTGCGCGTAATAGGTCTCCCTGTCGACTCCCGTCTTCGCGTTAACAAAAACGTCCGGCTGACTTGCCAGCGCTGCCGCGATGTCGTCCTGCGTCGACAACGGGTTTGACGCGGCCAGATGTACCCGGCCGCCGCCGGCACTGAGCACGCCGACGAGAACCGCCGTCTCCGCCGTGACATGCAGGCAGGCTGCGATCGATCGGCCGGCGAACGGCTGCTTGCTCGCGCACTCCTCGCGGAGCAGGCCGAGCACCGGCATCGCGCGCTCAGCCCAGGCGATCCGCGCCAGCCCGCCGCCGGCGAGCCCCGGATCGGCAATATCTGACCCGAATTCGCCGCCCGAGCCCCCCTGCTGACTCCCGCCTCCCGCGCTCACGTCCGTCTCACGCTCCGCTCCGTCCCCGCCATTGCGCAACGGGGGCACCCTGTTGTCGCTCTGTCAGCAACAGGGCGCCCCCGTTGTTCGGCTACCTGGCCTCAGTAGCGGTAGTGCTCGGACTTGTAGGGGCCCTCGACCGGGACGCCGATGTAGGCGGCCTGCTCCTTGCTGAGTTCGGACAGCCGGACGCCGAGCGCGTCCAGGTGCAACCGCGCGACCCGCTCATCCAGGTGCTTGGGCAGCACGTGAACGCCGAGCGGGTACTCATCGGCCTTGGTGAACAACTCGATCTGGGCCAGCACCTGGTTCGTGAAGCTGGACGACATCACGAAGCTCGGGTGCCCGGTCGCGTTGCCGAGGTTCAGCAGGCGGCCTTCGGACAGCACGATGATCGAGTGCCCGTCGGCGAACACCCACTCGTCGACCTGCGGCTTGATGTTGTTCCGCCGGATGCCTGGCAGCCGTGCCAGGCCGGACATGTCGATCTCGTTGTCGAAATGCCCGATGTTGCCGACGATCGCCTGATGCTTCATCCGGCTCATGTGCTCGGCGGTGATGATGTGCAGGTTCCCGGTAGCCGTCACGAAGATGTCGGCGGTCTCGACCACATCATCCAGCGTGGCGACCTGGTAGCCGTCCATCGCTGCCTGCAGCGCGCAGATCGGGTCGATCTCAGTAATGATCACCCGGGCGCGCTGCCCGCGAAGCGATTCGGCGCAGCCCTTGCCAACGTCGCCGTACCCGCAGACCACCGCCACCTTGCCGCCGATCAGCGTGTCAGTGGCCCGGTTGATGCCGTCGATAAGCGAATGGCGGCAGCCGTACTTGTTGTCGAACTTGGACTTGGTCACCGAGTCGTTGACGTTGATCGCCGGGAACTTCAGTGTCCCGGCCCTCGCCATCTCATAGAGCCGGTGCACGCCTGTCGTGGTCTCTTCGGTCACGCCCTGGATCTGCCCGGCGATCTTGGTCCACTTGTCCGGGTCAGCCGCCATGCTATTGCGCAGGACGCCGAGGATCACGTGCCATTCCTCCGGGTCGTCGTCAGAACCCGCGGGCACCTTGCCGTCGGCCTCGAACTCAGCCCCCTTGTGCACGAGCAAGGTCGCGTCGCCGCCGTCGTCGAGCAGCATGTTCGGGCCGCCTGCACCAGGCCAGGTCAGAGCCTGCTCCGTGCACCACCAGTACTCCTCGAGGCTCTCGCCCTTCCAGGCGAAGACCGGGATGCCGCGCGGGTCGTCGGGAGTCCCGTCCGGCCCGACGGCAACGGCAGCGGCGGCGTGGTCCTGAGTGGAGAAGATGTTGCAGCTAGCCCAGCGAACCTGGGCGCCGAGCGCCACGAGCGTCTCAATCAGCACGGCAGTCTGCACCGTCATGTGCAGCGAACCGGTGACCCGGGCGTTCGCGAGCGGCTTGGCATGCCCGTACTCCTCGCGCAGCGACATCAGTCCGGGCATCTCGTGCTCAGCCAGCCGGATCTCTTTGCGGCCGAACTCGGCCAGCGAAAGGTCGGCGACTTTAAAGGGAATGGGCTCGGCGGCCATCTGCGCTCCTCAGTTCGGCAGTCTCAGGCTCTGGTCTCCGCCCGACGCTACGTCACGTGGTGGGTGCCGCGCATCCTCAGACGGGTGTTCTTGACAAGAAGTTGTTAAAATCGGCTCATGCGCATCACGGAGGCCTCGCAGCGACTCGGTATCTCGCCGCGGATGCTTCGCTACCGCGAGTCTCTCGGCCTGCTTCCGGTTGTCCGGCACCGCCGTGGTCCTCGCGCACCGCGGCATCGCAATTTCGGCGCGGCCGAGCTTGATGCCGTCGCCCTTGGCCTGGCGATTGAGCAGCGTTACGACATCAGTCCTGCGGCCCTGGCGTTCGGCTTGCGGGTACTTGCTGACCCGTCGGCGCGCGCCGAGGTCGCGGAGCTCGGCCGCAGGATCGGCCGGATCAGGCCGCTCCCCGCGATGGCAATGGACTTCGAAAAGGAACGCGCGCTTCGATTGCTAGCCAAGCCGTCCCTGCCTGCCGGTCCCGCACGCCAGGCGCGTCGGACCTGATTACTTCCACCTGGCGGGCATTTTGCCGACACGTGAACGTTCCGCCTTGCACCGCTGGCCAATCAGGGCGTTATTTGACCTGAGCATGCGATTGCCGGCTCGACGTCAGGGTACATCGTCGCGCGGGCGATCTGCTGACCTGCGGAAACGGCCTGGGCCGCGGAGGGACGACGGGGAATGACATACCGTGCCAGGCACGTTCGCGTGGTGTCCCCGGTCAGCCCTCAGGTACGAAACCGCAGGCTCCGGCTCCGTCGCGCCGGTCCGGGCAAGCCGGCCAGGCCGGAGGGCGGCAGAACTGCTGAGCCAGCCGAGCGGATCGTCAGCGGGCCAGGTACCGCTGCCATTCCTGACCCTCGTTTCAGCAGGCTAGAACGCCTCGGCACCCCGCTGCTGGCGATCGGCGCGGTCGCGCTTGTGCTGGCACTCGAGCGATTCGTCATGCGCGTGGCCGGGCCATCATTCTCAGGCCGGATGTTCGACATCGCGATGTACCGGGACGGCGGCCTGATTGTCCGGCACGCCTATGACTTCCATTCCGGCCACCTGACACAGCTGTTTGACCTGGTCCCGCGCAGCGGCAGCAATCCGTTCATCTATCCGCCGTTCGCCGCCGCGATCTTCGCGGTGATGTCCTTCCTGAGCCCGCTGGCACTGAAATGGGGAATCACCCTTCTCAGCGTCGCGGCGCTCGGTCTTGCCATCTGGCTGACCCTCGGCGGCATGGGCTTGCCGAAGGGGCGCGCCCGCACTGGCGCGACCCTGGCAGCATCAGCTGTGGCGCTGTGGACCCAGCCGGTGCAGTCCAATCTCAGTCTCGGCCAGATCAACCTGCTGCTCATGGCGGCGATCATCTGGGACCTGCGGCCCTCCAGCGACGAGCTGAACAAGATTCAGGCCAGCTCAGGTTCCTACGGGCCGGTGGTCGGCGGCGCGTTCTTCAACACTGCTAGCCCCTGGTGGACCGGTCTCGCGACCGGTGTGGCGGCGGGCATCAAGCTCACGCCGCTTATCTTCATCCCGTATCTCGTGGCCACGCGCAGGTTCCGGCAGGCCGGAGTCGCAGCGGCAGCCTTCGCCGTGACTGTCGGCATCGGCTTCGCTGTGATGCCAGGAGCGTCGGCTACGTACTGGCAGAGCGGGCTGCTGGACAGGGCCAACGGAACGCAGAACGGGAACGCCACGTTCTTCTTCGCCTCGGCGTCCAACCAGTCGTTGCGCGGATACCTGAGCAGGCTGCTTACCGATGGCCAGGCCGCGGCGGCGCCCTGGCTGATCTCAGCGGTGCTGACGATCGTTATCGGCTTGGTCTGCGCAACCTGGCTGCACCGCGACGGTTACCCGATGCTCGGCGTACTGACCTGCGCCATCACGGGCTTGCTGGTCTCGCCGATCAGCTGGGTGCATCACTGGGTGTGGGTCGGGCCCTGGCTGGCCGCGCTGGGCGCGCTGGCGTTGCTGGCTCGAGGCGCGTCCTGGCGGATCTGGGTCGGCGTAGCCGGGCTGATCACCTTGGCGTTCGGGAACTTCCCCGTCACGGCCGGGCTCACCGGCGCCAGGCACGGCATGAACGTCATCAACAATGTTCCGATGCAACATCCGCTGACCTGGCACGGCTACCAGGTGATCGGAGGCAACATCTACACGTTCGTCGGGGCCGCCGGGCTGCTTGCGTTGTTCGGCTGGGGCATTTTCCGAGCCTTCCGGCAGGCTTACCTCGCCCAGCTGTCGCTCTCCCAGGCCACGGCACCGGCGCACGTGGAACTCATCCCGGAGACGCTGACTTTCGCCAGCAAGCACAGCGGTCCGCCCTAGCTACCACCGCAGGGCTTACTCGTCCTCAGGGCTGCTGGTGCCAGGCTGCCCGCTGGATCCTGGCGCGGCATCGCCGCCCTCATCAGGGCCCGTATTGCCGCCGCCGCTGCGCGCAGTTCGCACGGCGCTGACGGCCGGGTCGGCCGAATCCTGTCTCGTTGCCTCGTACAGGTCAGGCTCCAGGTAGATCAGCCCGGCGATCGGGACCGTCGCCCTGATGTTGCGTTCGGCTTCGTCGATGCTGGCCGCGATCGACTCTGCCAGCTCGCCGCGGCGCACTCCGACCTTCGCCGCGACCAGCAAGGACTCCGGCCCGACGTGCAGCGTGCGCAGATGGATCACCTGATCGATCATGGACACCTTTTCGATCGCGGTGACGATCGAGCGCTGCACCTCAGGGCTGGCCGACTCGCCGATCAGCAGGCTCTTCATCTCGACCGCAAGCACCACGGCGACGCAGCCGAGCAGCAGCCCGATGGCAATAGAACCTGCGCCGTCCCACCGGCTGTTACCGGTAACCGTCGACAAGATCACCGCGAGCAGAGCGAACCCGAGGCCGATGAGCGCAGCGAAGTCCTCCAGCAGCACGATCGGCAGCTCAGGCGCCTTAGATCTGCGGATGAAGGCGCTCCACCTCGCCCGGCCGCGGGTCAGGTTCGACTGGCTGATCGCCGTGCGGAACGAGAACCCCTCGAGGGCGATCGCCACCCCGAGCACCACGAAAGCGACGACCGGAGAGACCACCTCTTCGGGGTGCCTGATTCGCGAGATGCCCTCGTAAAGCGAAAAGATCGAGCCCACCACGAAGAGCACGACCGCCACGATGAACGCGTAGACGTAACGCTCAGCCCCGAAGCCGAACTGGTGCTGCTCGGTCTCCTCGCGCCGTGCCCTGGTCCGGCCGATCAGCAGCAGCACCTGGTTGCCCGAGTCGGCGACCGAGTGCACGGACTCGGCCAGCAGCGACGCGGAGCCGGTGATCACGAACGCCACGAACTTCGTCGCGGCAATGCCGAGGTTCGCACCGAGGGCCGCGACGACAGCGCGCGGGCTATCCCCGTGCCCGCCTTCCGTGCTCACTCGATTTCTAGCTGGCTGCCGGGTCGCGGGCCTCGCTCACCAGCAGCACAGGGATGTCGTCGCGCACCGGGTACGCCAGCCCGCACTCGCTGCTCGTGCAGACAAGCTCGCTGGCTTCGTCGTCGGCGCGCAGCGGTGCGTGACACTTCGGGCAGGCGAGGATCTCTAGCAGCCAATCGTCGATGTTCACCAGTTCCCCAGGATCGGCTCGTCGGGCAAGGTCGTCGGCACCGGCCGAAAGCGCCTACGACGCATTTTGCCGCACGATCTGCAGCACTTCGTCCGTCACCTTAGCCAGCGTTTCGTCGTCCTCGGCCTCGACGTTGAGCCGCAGCAACGGCTCAGTGTTAGACGGGCGGAGGTTGAACCACCAGTCCTGAGCCGTGATCGTGAGGCCGTCGAGCTCGTCGGCCCTGATTCCCGGCAGGCTCGCGAAAGCGCCGCGCACCCGGGCCGTTGCCGCGGCCTGGTCGCTGACCTCGCTGTTGATCTCGCCAGACATGACGTTACTGGCGTATTGGGACAGTAGCTCGGACAGCGGCTTGTCCTGGCTGCCCAGCGCCGCGAGCGTGTGCAGCCCGGCGAGCATGCCGGAGTCAGCGAACCAGAAGTCCCTGAAGTAGAAGTGACCAGAGTGCTCGCCACCGAAGATCGCGCCGTGCTCGGCCATAACGGCCTTGATGAACGAGTGGCCGACCCTGGTGCGCACGGCGGTGCCGCCGTGGCTGGCCACGATCTCCGGCACCGTCTTCGAGGTGATCAGGTTATGGATGATCGTCGCGCCGGGCTCACGTTCAAGCTCACGGACCGCGATCAGCGCGGTCAGCACGGACGGGGAGACGATCTCTCCTTTCTCGTCGACGACAAAGCAGCGATCAGCATCCCCGTCGAAGGCCAGGCCGATGTCAGCCGAGGTCTTCAGCACCATCTGCTGGAGGTCGATCAGGTTGGCCGGATTGATCGGGTTGGCTTCATGATTGGGGAACGACCCATCCAGCTCGAAGTACATCGGCACCAGCTCGATCGGCAGGCCATCGAAGACCTTCGGCACCGTGTGGCCGGCCATTCCGTTCCCCGCATCGACGGCGACCTTCAGCGGCCTGATCCCTGAGAGGTCGACCAGGGTCTTGAGGTAGGAGGCGTAGCCGGACAGCAGATCCCTCTTCTGCACGGCGCCCGGTGAAGCAGGCGTGCTGCGCACCCAGCTCGCGGCCATCTCCTGCAAGTCGGCCAGGCCGGTGTCCTGTCCTACTGGCTTCGCGCCCGCCCTGCACAGCTTGATCCCGTTGTATTTCGCCGGGTTGTGACTCGCCGTCAGCATCGCGCCGGGCATGCCAAGGTTGCCGCTGGCGTAATAGAGCATGTCCGTGGAACCCAGTCCGGCGTCGATCACGTCGGCGCCGCACGAGGTCACCCCGCGGGCGAAGGCGTCGGCAAGAGGCGCCGAGGAAGTACGCATGTCATGCGCGGTCACGATCGCCGGAGCTCCGGTCAGCCGCGCGAACCCGGCCCCCACGGCCTCGGCGACTCCCTCGTCAAGCTCGTCAGGGACTACGCCCCTGATGTCATATGCCATGAAGATCTTCGCGTAGTCGGCCACTTCGGTTGCCCTTCTCGACCGTCCCCGTGCGTCGCCCGGCTGGCGGACAGCTCTGCAGATCCAGGCGGCCAGACTACCGTTCGCAGATGCCAGCGCTGGCGGCCACAGCCGGCTAGCCGGCTATCCGGGCCTGCCGCGATCGGTCGGCGCCGAGCGAAGCACCCGCAAGTGGCCGCGCCTGCCGACCTCGATTCCCTGGCCCACCGGTTCAGTCACCGTGCGCGGCGCTGTGGCTTCCCTGACGGCGTTCGCAAGCGCCTCGAGGTCATCTGCAGCGGCTTCCTCGCTGGGCGCGAGCGGGAGCCTGACGATGTCCCAGCCGCGGGGCGCCGTCAGCCGGTCAGCGTGCGCGCTGCAGAGGTCGTAGCAATGTGGCTCGACATACGCGGCCAGCGGGCCCAGAACGGCGGTTGAATCCCGGTACACATACGTCAGCGTGCACACGGCGACGCGTTTACAGGCCGGGCGTGAGCAGCGGCGAGAACTCAACGACCCACCTCGCTCACAGCTCCGTTCGCGATACCGCCGCCACCGATGCTCCGGGCGCGGACCAGGCGCCCGGCTGGCCGGGGTGCACAGCCAGACGGCTCGAGCGCCCTGCGCGGCCGGCCGATGCCGGGACCGCGTAGTTCGCTCACAACCGGAGACGGTATCCCTCCGCATGGCGGTAACGCCACCACCCGGGGCACTCTGCGCGATCGTGTCTTGGTGCGGTCGCGCTGCCCGCTGATTCACGGGCCGCACATCGGGCGCCGCATGCGGCAGACAGGCACATTTGCATTACGCTGTGTGATTGTGCGACCGCCCGATAGCCGACCTCCGGCGACCGCGCGGATCCGCCGGCGCGACCGGCACGGGCGCGGGCTGCGCGGGCCGCTGGCACCGGTCGGTTCCCCGCTGTACCGCAGCCGGGCCGAGCGCTTCGATGACCTGGTCCTGCAGGCTGTCGCGCAGCTTGAACCGCGCTGGGAATCCGAGCTGGCCGGCGTGGAATTCGTCGTCGAGGAAGTGCCGTCCGCCGACTTGCCGGTTGAGGCGTTGCTGCCCGATGCCGATCCCGTTCCGCTGGCACGGCTGGACCCCGCGTGGACCGATCCCGGCAACCCGGCACGGCCCGCCAAGCCGGCGAGGATCGTGCTGTACCGGCGTCCGCTGCTGGCAAGGGCTGATGGCGAAGACGAACTCGGCGATCTTGTGCTCGACGTGGTCATCGAGGAGTTCGCCAAGCTGCTGGGCCTCGACCCGCAGGCGATCGACCCCGATTACCCCGAAGAGGACTGACCCGCGTGCGATGCGGCGTGCGCTAACGACCTAGAACGTTCAGCATCGACTCCTCAACGTTGGGCAGGTCGATCCTGGTCGGCGACGAATTCACTGGAAGCACCGTGACGAGCGTCCCGCCGGCGACCGCCAGCCTGGCGGCGTAGACCTTTCCCGACCCGGGCAGCGGCGTCACGACGATGGCCGTCAGCGCGGCCGCCGACGCGTGCTTCGGTAGCTTCAGCTTCACCTTGGTCGAAGACCTGGCCGCGATCTTCACTACCTTGCCGGGCTGGCCGGTCAGCGGCGTACCCGGTGCAGCCTGGGAGATCTTGACGCTCGCCGCCTTCGCAGGCGCAGACAACACGATCTCGGTCGTGCCCGACGCTCCGGCCGGGCCGGCCGCCACGACTCCCTGTTCCGTGATCGGAGAAGCTCCGCTGATGAAGGCACCTGGCGAGCCCGGCGGCCCTCCTGACACCTCGAGGACGGCAGTGACAGGGACGTTCGAGGTGATCTTTATCGAGCCAGGGAAGCCGCCAAGCGAGGGCAGCGCGATACCCGTCGTTAGCCTGCCGAGCAGGCTGATGCCGTTCCCGCCGGTCGGATGGTACGTGCCGCGCGGAGTGATCGCCGTGACGTTCACCCTGGCCGCACGGCCGCCGGGCACTGCGACGTACAGCTCCCTCGTCCCCGGCGAGTCAGGCAGGCCGGTCAGCATCTGCGTGGTGGCAGGTTCTGGCGCGGGCGGCAGCCAGATCCCTGGCTTGCCGGCCTTGCCGTTCTCCCTGACCGCCGCGACCACCCGGCCGGTGCTGGTCGTGACATGCAGGGCTGCCGCCTTCGCCGTGCGCACCAGCTTGTCGAGGTTCTGCACAACCATGGAGTGGGGCGGCACCGGGATCCCGGAGTCGGGCTTGCCGAGCCGCGGCCCGCTGTCGGTTTGCACGCCGACGTGGGCGTCGGCGGGCTTGTCATCAGGGTTGATCAAGTAGAGCTCGGTGCGCAGCTTTGTCGTTTCCGGGCCGACGAACCAGAAGTTCGAGCCGGGTGCCTGGCACCGCGCGGTCGGCTGCCCGCCGGGACCAAGTTGCTCGACGTCGAATCCCTGCGCATCCGAACCGGTCGCGGCGACGATCAGCCCGCCGTTGGCCAGGCTCGTCGGCACAGCGCCGCCAGCCATGCTTTTCATGGCGGCCTGAGCATTCTTCGCAACGGGAGCCAGGTGGATGGTCTTGACCGTCAGCTGACCCGGCTGAGGCGCAGAGGTCACGGTCTTCACCGGGCGGGCCTTGGTGACCAGGTGCAACGGTGTCAGGGCAAGCTGCCCGTTACCCGTGTTCGCGGGCGCGTTCGCGACCGCGACGTTGCCGCCGAGTGGCAGGGCGAGCCCGGGCGAGGGGCAGCCGACGACGGCAGAACCGACCTGAAGCCGGCCGACGGTGCTCACCGGCTTGGCGGCGGTCGTGATCAGCACGGCGCGGTTCAGTCCGGCCAGACCGTAGAGCCCGGCGAGCACCAGCACGACGAGAAAGGCCAGGATGAACCGGTTGGCGAGCTGGCGGCCGCGGACGGGTCTTGCGCCGCGCGCCGTCACCAGCTATCTCCCTCGTACTCGGGCTCGTAATCAGAGAGCGGATCGGACCAGCGCGGATCGGGGTCCTCGGCTTCGCCAAGCCGTCCCCAGTCGCTACCTTCGGCCGACTGCCATGACCTGCGCCTTCCAGGCTGGCGGCCTGGCCTGTCGAGCGGTGGCAGCGGCTCGAGCTCGTCGTCCGCGCCCGACCACCCTGAGGATGGTGCCTGGCTCTGCCGGTCATCCACGCCTGACTGGTCATCGCCACCCCGCCGGCTCCGGCGGCCGAGACCGCGCCCGCCGGTTCTGCCCCGGCGCCCGCTTTCCCGCTCTGACCGGCCCTGGTCCGAGGGATACGAATCATCGTCAGCGCGCGACCATCCCGGGTCGGAGCGATCAGCGCCACCCCGGTCTCGTCCGCCCCAGTTTGCAGGTACGCGCGGAGTCGGGCCGGTGTCCCGGCTCGGACGGCGCCCTGCCGCGGCGTCGCGATCCCGGTCAGACTCGGTATCCCAGTCGGGCCGGCGGTGCGAGCCTCGGTCGCGCCCTCGCTCCGGCTCTTCGTATGGCCACTGACCTGACGGCGACCTGGGCTCGTTGACCTTATAGCTGCGGGTGCTTCCCGAGCGCTCACGGCCGTCCGACTCATTCGTGTCCTGACGATACGGATCAGACCGCCCTGGGTAGCCGCCGCGATCCCGCCCTGATCCGGCATCGAGGTCGGCATACGGCCAGTCCCCGGCCGGTGACTGGCCTGAGGGCGAAAGCCCGGCTGCCGGCCGGCGGTGCCCGCGGCCTGTATCGCGCTCAGGGAATGGCCATTCTCCGGTGAGCGGATCTGCTGACCTGTTCCCGCTCGAGCCACCCTCGCTGCCGTACGGCCGGCCAGATCGCCGCCCTGGGTCGGTGCGTGGCTCGTCGGCGCCGCCCCGCGGCCAGGAGTCAGCGAGCCTGTCATCGCGGCGGCTCCCTGCCTGGTCCTCGCCGACCGCATACGGCCAGGCCGCCGTCTGGCGGCGATCTCCGCTCGGATCCGGCTGCTCGTCCGGCGGCGCGTAGGGCCACGCCTGCGCGAGCCTGCTGTCGCCGCGCGGGTCACTTGCGCTGCCGGCCGGGTCAGACCGATCCGTCCTGCCGCGCCTGCCCGCGTCGCGAGAGTCAGGCGCTCTACCCCGCCTGTGGCCT
>DATELR010000354.1:0-2407 GCA_035276345.1 Streptosporangiaceae bacterium
CGTGGGCCTGGCCACGGCCGGCCTTGCCGCGCTCGTCTGGTTCGCTGTCGCAGGGCAGGCCGAAGCGGCCGGGCCAGGCGGGCTGGGCGGGGGGTCCGGAGTCGGGCACACGATGCTCAGAGTGGTCGTTCATCCCGGCGAGACGCTCTGGAGCATTGCGGTCCGTACCGACCCGGCTGCCGATCCGCGCGCTGTCATCCAGCAGATCATCGATGACAACGCCCTGCGCGGGCCCGCGATCCAGGCTGGTCAGGTGCTCTGGGTCCCGCGCGTCTGACCTTCGGCGACCTGGGCCGCGAGCCGCTTGGGCACGACCATGCGCCAGGCATCGATGATGAACTCGTGAGCTTCGCCCGCGTCCAGCGTCGCTATCCGCGCGTCTATCCAGTTGTAGCGCGCGTCGCTGGTGCGATCCAGCAGGAACCTCTCCGGCTCGGCCGCAATGAGCGCAGCGCGCTCTTCCTTGGGAAAGCCAAATCCGAGAATCGTCTCGTCGGGCGACACCGCGGCATAGACGATCCGGCCGACGCGGAACTTCACGTAGTCGCGGATGAGGTGCTCCTCGGTCCGCGGCAGCGCTAGCGCCCAGGCGCGCACGTCTTCGATCGTCACCCGGTGATCCCGGTCCCCACCCTCATCGGCCACAGCATCATGGTGTCACGCAAGTGCCTTGCACAATGGAGGCCGTGGAGCAGCGAATCGCCTCGACCAGGCTGAGCGACGGAACGACCGTGGCGTACGCGCTCAGCGGGCAGGGGCCGTTCCTGGTGTGGGCTCCCGGCTGGCTGACGCACCTGGAGCTGTCGTGGGCGATGCCGCCTGAGCGAGGGTTCTGCGAGGCGCTGTCGCAAGGCAGGACGCTGGTGCGGTACGACAGGCCAGGGTGCGGGCTGTCTGGGCCTGACGGCATCGGACCTTCGATGGCACGTGAGCTGTCGATAATCGAGGCGGTGACCAGGGCCGTCGGTGCCGAGCGGTTTGACCTGCTTGGCACCTCGCTGGGCGCGCCGGTTGCCGCCAGCTGGGCGGCCGCGCATCCAGGCAGCGTCGAACGCATGGTCCTTTACGGCGGCTGGGCGAAGGGCGCGGAGGTGACGGCGCCCGCGTTGCGCGAGCACATGCTCGGGCTCCTCGTCCAGCACTGGGGCCTCGGCTCCGATGTACTCGCCGATATCTTCGCGCCAGACGCAGATCAGCCCGCCAGAGCGGCATTTGCGCGCTACCAGCGCGAGTCGGCGTCAGCGCAGACGGCGCGCGCCATGCTCGAGTTCTGCTACGAACTCGACGTCAGCACGGCGCTTCCGCTGGTCACGGCTCCGACACTGGTGCTGCACCGGGACCGGGACCGCGCCGCGCCCGTTGCGCAGGGCCTGGCGCTGGCAGCAGGCATCCCGGATGCACAGCTCGAACTGCTGCCGGGGCGCTCGCACCTGCCGTACATCGGCGACGCGGACTCTCTGGCGCGCGCTATCCGGCGGTTCCTCGGGCTCGCGATGCTGCGCCGCCGGATGAGTCCTGCGCTGACGCCGCGGCAGCGCCAGGTCGCCGCGCTGATCGCAGACGGGCTCACCAACAGGCAGATCGCCGAGCGGCTCTACATCACCGAACGCTCGGCTGAGTCGCATGTGGAGCGGATCATGGACCGGCTGGGATTCAGGTCGCGCTCGCAGATCGCTGCTTGGTACGTGGCGTCCGCCCGCTGAAGTTGCGGTATTTTCCCCGCTGCTATCGGCTGTCACGGCGACCAGCATGATGGTCATGACCGATCTGCCGAGCTCCGCCCAGCGGACGGCGTCCGCGGCGCTACTGCGCGGATACGCCGTGCTCGCGTACGCGAGCTTCGTGGCCGCAGTGGCGTGGGCGATCATCTTTCTCGCTGACGTGCGCGTCGCGTCGACCGTCGACCGGTCTGGGGGCCTTCCGGCATGGGCTGCCGCGCTCACCGACCTCGCACTGCTCGGCCTGTTCGCGATCCAGCACTCGGTAATGCCGAGACGCGGCTTCAAGCGGAGGTTGGCTGCGCGCTTGCCATCGGCCGCCGAACGGAGCACCTACGTCCTCACCAGCAGCGTGATCCTGCTGGTGTTGTTCTGGCAGTGGCAGCCGCTGCCAGCGGAGATCTGGCGGGTATCGGCTCAGCCGTGGGCGGGGCTGATCTGGGCGCTGTGCACGCTCGGCTGGGCCGTGGCAGTCGCATCCACGTTCCTGGTTGATCATCTGGACTTTCTCGGGCTGAAGCAGGCCGGCTGGCGTGGCGACGGGCAGCCTTATGAGCCGCCGTCCTTCACCACCCGCTGGTTCTACAGGTGCGTGCGGCACCCGATGATGTCCGGCCTGATCATTGCCTTCTGGGCTACGCCGTCGATGACCGTCGGACACCTGCTGTTCGCCGCGGCCGCAACCGGCT
>DATELR010000355.1:0-6446 GCA_035276345.1 Streptosporangiaceae bacterium
CTAAACCTGCATAAGTAGAGATTCTCGCTAACCGGATAATTTGTTCGAATCATCGTGTGCGAGCGCAGTAGATGCTTTATATCTCTTCAAATCACTCATGGAGGAACGGGCACCAAGCAGACCGGAAGCTCAGCCTTGAGCACTGCTCGGGCTGAGCGTTGTCACTCGCCGGTGGAGCCAGTGACAAGCTCGGCGACGATGTCGAGGTGGCCGAGGTGCCTGGCGTACTCCTGCAGCAGGTGGAACAGGATCCGCTCCAGCGCAGGCGGCTCGTCACCATCCCAGCGTTCGCCCGGTTGGCCGGTCTCGGCGAGGTCGTGCGACTCGATGACTGCCGTGCTCCGCCTGGCCTGGTCAGCCAGCGCGGTGATCAGTTCATCCAGGGACTCGTCCGGGGCGACATGCCAGCGCCCGTCCTTGCCGTCGCCCCACGGCTGGGCTACGTCCTTGCCCTCGAAACCCCACTCCAGCCAGCGCATCTCGACGTACTGGAGATGCTTGAGCAACTCGATCGGCGTCCAGGCTGACGGCAGGATGCTGCGCCTTAGCTGGTCGGCAGGCATCTCGCGGAGCTTGGTCACGAGCCCGGATCGGAAGTAGGCCAGATATCGCAGGAAGACTTCGCGCCGCGAACCGGCTGGAGTCGTCGGCGAGAAGAAGTCGACGCGTGCACCGAAGGCATCAGTTGTCATAACACAACCCTCGCGTACCGCCTGCCACCCGGTCGATCGATTTCCTGTGGAGTCAGCTGCCGGGGGCGACGGCGCGGACGGCGGCCGCGATGCCGATCGTCGCGACCGCGAAGACGATGGCCCACGCCAGCATGCCTTCGGCCGCGAGTGCTGCCGTGGCGGCGAGGAAAAGCGCGACCTCGACGCAGAAGCGCCAAGGATCGGGCCAGCGGCGGGCAGCGCGTGGAGCGATGCCGGCGCCCCAGATTACGGCCGCGGCCACGGGAGCGAGGACGGCGACGGTCACGTTCGCGGCCGTGCCCAGTCCGGCATTCACGCCCACGATTGCCAGGACGGCGAGCAGGGCGAGCTCGGACAGGAATCTGATGCCAAGGACGGCCGGGCGAAGGGCGCTGGTCACGCGGTTACCTTACTTGCGGCAGGTGCCGTCTGCGGGAGGCCGCGGGCCGGGTCAGGCTGGACGGAACGTCGCAACCCCGCGGTCGATCACGATGGTGCCGTCCTGCGTCGCGGTCTGGAACACAGCGCGACCGGTGCCGTTGCCTGATCCGTTCTCGGTGATCCACATCGAGACCGTCAGCGCATCGCCTGGCATGACCGGACGGGTGAAACGCCCGGACATCGCAGCGAACCTCGCCGGGTCCGAGCCGCAGAGCGCATGCAGCAGCGCGCGTCCGGTGACGCCGTAGGTGCACAGGCCGTGCAGGATCGGCCGGGCGAAGCCGCCTCTGGCGGCGAACTTCGGGTCGGCGTGCAGCGGATTGCGGTCGCCGGAGAGGCGGTAGATCAGCGCCTGTTCGGGCCGGGTCTCGAGCGTGACCTCGTGATCGGCTGGCCGGTCGGGCCGATCCCAGGGTTCGCTGCTGCCGCGATGGCCGCCGAATCCGCCCTCGCCGCGGATGAACGTGCCGCTCCGGGCGGTAATCATCGGCTCGCCGGTTGCCGCGTCGACGGCCTGGTTCTCAATTGAGATGAGCGCGCCTGAGCCCTTGTCGTACATTCCGGTGACGGTCGAGACGGTTCGTACTGTCCCTGTCACCGGCAACGGCTTGTGCAGCTCGAAGGCCTGCTCGGCGTGCACGAGCAGCGCCCGGTCAAAATCGCCAAGGTTGCGCCTGACCGCGGCCTGCGAGAGCAGCACGGCGAACGTTGGCAGGACCTGCTGGGTGACGCCGCTCGTGTTCTCCGTGGTGAATTCCAGCTCCTGAAGCGGGTCACCGAGACCGGCCCCGACCCCGACCGCGTACAGCAGCGCGTCCTTCGACGTCCAGGACCGCTCATACGGCTCGCCCGGTTCGCCTACCAAGCTATGGTCGAGCGCCATCGCGGCCTCCTGGGTTGGTTATAGCCCGGTATTAGAACTTCGTTCTAAAATCATTCTCCGAAGCCGCGTGCCGTGTCAACGTTGGCCGGCGTGCCTCCTACACGACGGGAGTGAGCCATGGGCCTGCTGGACGGAAAGGTCGCCATCGTGACCGGCGCGAGCCGCGGGATCGGCGCCGAGATTGCCAGGCGATTTGGTGCCGAGGGAGCGGCGGTTGCCGTCGTCGCGAGGACCACGCAGCCCGGGCAGTCGCCGCTGGAGGGAACGATCGGCGAGACGGCCGCGGCGATCGGGGCGGCGGGCGGTACGGCGGTGGCGATCGCGGCTGACCTGTCGAAGCCGGCGGACCGGGAACGGCTCGTCGCGGCGGCCGCCGAGCAACTCGGCCCGCCCGACATCCTGGTGAACAACGCCGCGGTCACGTACTTCACCAGGGTCGAGGATTTCAGCCCGCGCAGGTACCAGCTGATGTTCGACGTGCAGGTCCAGGCCGCGTTCCACCTGTCAACGCTGGTGCTGCCAGCCATGCGGCAGCACGGGCAGGGCTGGATCCTGAACATCTCCTCGCGCGCGGCGCTGCACCCGGAGATCCCGCCGAACGCGTGGGGTGGCCGCGGCGGCACGGTCTACGGGATGTGCAAGGCGGCGATCGAGCGCTTCTCCACCGGTCTCGCGGCCGAGCTTTACTCCGACAACATCGCGGTGAACGCCCTGTCGCCGACCCTGGTCGTGCCGACGCCTGGCACGATCTTCCACCGGCTGACGACGCCGGGTGATGAGCACGCCGAACCGCCTGCGGTCATGGCGGCCGCCGCGCTCGCGCTCTGCCACGCCGATCCGAAGACGCTGACCGGCCGCATCACGTACTCCCAGGAGCTGCTCGCCGAGCTGGGCCTGCCGGTACCTGGTTAGACGCCGATCCTGGTAGCCAGCCGTTCGCGGTGATAGCTCGCGTCACCGAGGAACAGCTCGCACGCCTTGGCGCGCTTGAAGTACAGGTGCGCGTCGTGTTCCCAGGTGAAGCCGATGCCGCCGTGGATCTGGATGTTCTCGGCAGCGACGTGGAAATAGGTGTCCGACGCCAGCGCCTTCACCAGGGCGGCGACCACCGGCACCTCGGCTGAATCCTCGGACACAGCGGCTGCGGCATAACCGACCGCGGAGCGGAGCGACTCGACTTCGAGCAGGAGGTCCGCGCACCGGTGCTTGATCGCCTGGAAGCTGCCGATCGGCCTGCCGAACTGGTGCCTGATCTTTGCGTACGAGACGGCCATGTCGAGCGCACGCTGGGCCCCGCCGAGCTGCTCGGCCGCCTGCGCGATCGCGGCGACGTCGAGGGTCCGGTTGAGGATCGCGTCCGCATCACCGGGCGTTCCGATCAGCCTTGCCGCTACCGAGCTGTACTCCAGCCTGGCCAGCCTGCGCGTCTGGTCGAGCGCAGGAAGTTCCTTCCGTACCAGGCCTTCTGCGCCGGCCTGAACGGCGAACAGCGACAGTCCGTCGTTCGCCCTGGCGACCACCAGGATCAGGTCAGCGGTATGCCCGTCGAGTACGAAGCTCTTATGCCCGTCGAGAACCCAGTCGCCGTCGCGCTCGCTTGCCGCGAGGCCGATCGCGTCTGGCTCCCATGAGCCGTCGTCCTCGGTGAAAGCCAGCGTCGCGACCGTCTCGCCGCTGGCGACGCCGGGCAGCAGATCCTGCTTGGCGCTCTCGTCCGAGCTCGCGAGCAGCGCCGTCGCCGCCAGCACGGCGCTCGCGAGATACGGCCCCGGATAAAGAGCAGCACCCAGTTCCTCGAGCACGATCGCCTGCTCGATGAAGGAGAACCCGGCGCCGCCATACTCCTCGGGAATGGCGATTCCCTGCAGTCCTAGCTGGTTCCCGGCGTAACTCCACACTTTCTCGTCGGTGCCGTCCTCGGACTCCATCAGCTCGCGAACCCGCGGCAGCGGCATCCGGTCGGCGAGGAAACGCCGCACCGACTCTCGCAGTTCCTGCTGCTCCGTGCTGTAAGCGAGCTTCATGGTCCCGGTCCGTTCTGTTCTAGCGCGCGGGGTGGTCTGGCTTCGCAGCCTGATCTGGCTGGTTGGTGTCGTTCTGCATGTCGTGGCCGTTCTGGCCGGTGACGACGAGGACGTCGAGCGCCTCGATCTGATCGCCGTCGACCCAGAGCGGGTTGATTTCCAGTGCGCTCAGTGCACTGCCGAGCGACAGGGCAGCGTCGGCGATCCGCACGATAGTGCCGGCGAGCCGGTCGAGATCGGCTGGCGGGCGACCGCGGGCGCCGCGCAGCAGCGGCGCGCCTCGCAGCTCGCGGAGCATCTCGACGACATCCGACTGGCTGACCGGCAGCGCACGCAAGCTGACGTCCCCGAGCACTTCCACGAAGATGCCGCCGATGCCGACAGCTAGGACCGGCCCGAACGTCGGATCCATGGTGATCCCGGCGAGCAGCTCGATGCCTCCGGTCCGCATCGGGCTGACCATGACCCCGTCAATCACGACCGGCTGGCCGGACTCCGCAGCGACCTCGCCGGCGGCGACGGCCTCCGCGGCCTCGCCAGCCAGCCGCACCTTCTTGAACCCGGTCCGCAGCTGAACGATGTTGCGCAGGCCGAGGGCCACCCCGCCGATGTCGGACTTGTGGGGGATGTTCGCTGAGCAGAGGCGCAGCGCGACCGGATAGCCGAGCTTCTTCGCTGCCGCGCCCGCCTCGTCGATCGAGCTGACCAGCTCACCTGGCACCAGCGGCACATCGAATGACGCGAGCAGGTCGCGGGCGTCGGCCTCTGGCCACACACCTTCGCGGTACGTGTCCGCCGAGCCGGCTGGCGTGCCAGGGCCCGGCCAGGTGCGGCCCCGGCCTTCGGCCCAGCGGATCGCATTGCCGATCGCCTTGATGCCCAGCTCCATCCCGCCCAGCAGGTGGATGTTGTTCCTGGAGAGCAGATCCCGGCCGAAAGGCGTGACGTCTACGCAGGTAGACGCCACCGAGATGACCGGAACCTGAGCGGACTTCATCCGCTGCCCGACCCACGCGACCCGTTCCTCCAGCAAGGCGGCGACGATCTCGTCGGGCGGTTTGGTGTCCGGCAGCGTCAGCCCTGAGAAGAAGACGAAGTCCAGGCCAGGGTCGTCGACCGCCGCGTGCAGCGCGTGATCGATCGCGGTCAGCGCGGAGGTCCGCTGGTTGGCCAGAAAGTAGCCGGTCACGTCCAGGGGGTTGCGCACGTGGGCGAAGGGCGGAACGTGCGGCTCGATCGCGGCGGCGGTCGAGGGAGCGAACTCCGGGATCGTGATGTCCTGCTCCGCGGCCCGGTCGGCGATAATGTCGCACGCTCCGCCGGAAGCGGTGAGCACGCCCATGCGCCGTCCCGTGGGCCGTGGCCCGTACCCGAGCAGCGCTCCGGTGGTCAAGAGCTCCTCGATGCTGGTTACGCGGATCACGTTGAGCTGGCGGAGGACGGCATCTACCACGGCGTCGTCTCCCGCGATCGAGCCGGTGTGCGCCAGCGCGGCCTGGCTGCCGGCTGCGCTCGAGCCGGCTTTGAGCGCGACGATCGGCTTGCCAGCGCGGTCGGCGCGGCTAGCCGCTTCGGCGAAGGCGGCAGGGTCGCCGATCTGCTCGAGGAACAGGCAGATCACGCGCGTGTTCTCGTCGTCGATCAGGTGGTTGATCATGTGTGACGCGGTGATCATCGCCTCGTTGCCGAGGCTTGCGACAATGCTGACGCCGATCGCGCGGGACCGGGCGAAGCTCAGCATCACGCTGGCCAGCGCGCCGCTTTGCATCGCGATGCCGACCGGTCCTGCCTGCAGGGGGAGCGGGACGGTCAGCGCGTACGGCGCGGCCCTGGCGTGCGCGTTCAGGAAACCGAGGCAGTTCGGGCCGAGCAGCGTGATCCCGTTGGCGACGGCGCAGTTGACCAGGCGGTCTTCCAGCGCGCGGCCTTTCGCACCCGTCTCCCGGTAGCCGGAAGCGAGCACGACAGCCCCGCGTACGCCGGCCGCGGCCGCGTCGTCGAATACATCCTCGACCGCACCGGTCGGCGCCATGATGAAGGCCAGATCGGCCGGCTTGGGCAGATCCCGCAGGCTTGGCACCGCCGGAATGCCGAACACGGACTTGTGCGTGGGATGAACCGGCGTCAGGTCGCCAGTGAAGCCGACCGCCGCCGCGCTGGCCTGCACGAACCGCGCCCAGGCCGAGGTCGGCGAGGCGCCCACGACCGCGATGTCGTGCGGTGAGAAGAATTGCGCCAGTCGCTCTGGCGCTACGAGGTCGGCCAGCGTCGCGGGTCGTGAGGGCGCTGAATCCGGCGCTGGGTCTTCCGTGGACGCCAGGGCCGGGACGTGATCAGCGACCTGTGCGCGCTCGCCGTGCCCGATGCCATGGTGGCGCGGCGTCCTGGCCCTGGGCGGTGCCAGCG
>DATELR010000356.1:0-3111 GCA_035276345.1 Streptosporangiaceae bacterium
GCAGACAATCGCCAGGCCGGCCATCGACAGCAGGACGCTGGCCGACGGAACCGCTGACGGCCAGTTCAGGGCAGCGAGCGGTGCGTAGACGATGCTCGCGAGGACCAGGCAGGCGGCGGTCATGGCGACCGGCGGAACACCCTCCAGCTTCCGGTTGGCGATGATCGGGCCGGTCGCGTAACAGACGGCTACGAAGAGAACTTCGGCGACCGACCGCGCGCTGCCACCGGAGCCGACGAGATGCGGCCCGGCCAGCAAGGCGACGCCGCCGAGCCCGATCAGCAGCCCGGCCCACCGCACCGGGCTGAGCCGGTCGCCGCCGCGCAGGAACAAGCTGATCACCGCCACGATGATCGGCGTCGAGGCGATCAGCAGCCCGGTCAGCGAGCTGCTGATGCCGCGCTCGGCCTCCGACAACGCGAACCAGGGCATGATGATCTCGACAAGAGCGAACAGTATCAGCCACGGCCAGACCGGCTTGAGCGCGCTGAATTGCTTGCCGCGGAGCGCGAACGGGAGCAGCAGGGCCGCGCCGATCCCCACCCGCGCGAGCACGAGGACGGGAACGGAAACACCGCCGACGGCTACCTTGATCAGCAGGTACGGCAGGCCCCAGATCACGCTCATCGCCGCGAACAGAACCCACCCACGACGGCTCACCGATCTTGTCCTCTCAGTGTCTACTGGAGCGCGCGCGTCGCCAGCGCCGCGCGGCCGCTCGTTGCATCCCCCAACTGATAGTCGCCGGACGCTCTGGTTATTCCGGCTATGCGTGCCCGGATACGCTCGCAGGAACTGGAGAATTATCCGCAACCAACCGTCCGGAGTGTCTGTTGCACCAAAGCCGGGCCGCCGCCAGCGGAGGCAAGGGCACCGGGCCGGCCCGCCCGTCAGAGCAGGCCGGCCCCGGCGCAACTGGCGCGCCCGGCAAAGCCGCCGCTTCCGACGGGACGGCTGCACCAGGCAGAACGACGGCATCAGACGCGACAGCGACCGTGTCGAACGGTGCGGGCCCGGCCGGCGACGTGGCGCCGACGTTGAGCAGGGAGCTGGCGGCAGCCGCCCCCGCCGAGGTCGCCGCACCCGCCAGCCAGGTCTCTCCGGCCTGGCGCGGACTGAATAAGTGGTGGTCGCTAGCGGCATCCTTCGCGGCCGGGCTGATGCTGGCCGGCGCGTTCCCGCCGTTCGGGTTCTGGCCGCTAGCCATCGCCGGCCCTGCCACGCTGTTCGTGGCCGTGTGGGGCAAGCGTTCGTTGATGACATTCGTGCTTGCGCTGACCTGCGGCCTGGTGTTCTACGTTGCGCTGCTGTCCTGGCTGATCAACGTCGCCTGGTACGCGTGGATGGCGTTGGCGATCGCGGAGGCGCTCGTCTTTGCCGTGCTGGCGCTCGCATTCCGGCCGCTGATGCGCGTTCGCTGGTGGCCGTTGCCGGCAGCAGCCTGGTGGGTGACACAGGAGGCAGTGCACGACCGGTTTCCGTGGGGATTCCCGTGGGGCCGCCTGGCGATGAGCCAGCCGAGCGCACCGACTGCGGGTTGGGTCGCGATCGGCGGACCGGTGCTGCTGACGTTCCTGCTGGCGCTCGCGGGCGCTGGCCTTGCCTACCTCATCATCGCGGCAGCAGGAAGACCAGGCTGGCGTCCGCTCCGACCGGCCGCGGGCGTGGCGATAGTCACCTGCGGCCTAGTTCTGATCGGCGACGTGGTGTGGTCACCTCCGTCAGGACCCGGCCCGACCGCGCGGATCGCGACCGTCCAGGGCGACGTGCCGCACGCGCGGAACCTGCCTAACCAGCTCCGCGCCCATGCGGTGACGGACAACCACGCGGTCGCGACGATTGACCTCGCACGCCAGGTCGCGGCCGGACGCCGACTGGCGCCGGAGCTGGTCATCTGGCCGGAGAACTCCACCGACATCGACCCCAGGCTGTCTGCACCTACCTATTCGGCGATCGCCGCCGCTGTCAACGCGATCAACCGGCCGATCCTGGTCGGGGCGGTGCTCGACCACCCGCTGCGCAACGCCGGACAGCTCTGGCTGCCCGGCCGCGGGCCGGTCAAGGTGTACATCAAGCGGCAGCTCGTCCCGTTCGGTGAGGTCATACCGCTTCGCGGGCTGCTCACCAAGGTCACCTCACTGCCGGACCTCCAGCCGCGCAACTTCACGCCCGGGCACCGCGCCGTCGTCTTCCACGTCGGCAAGATCAGGCTCGGTGACGTGATCTGCTACGAGGTCGGGTTCGACAACCTGGTCAGGTCCGAGGTCCTGGCCGGCGCCAACCTGCTCACCGTCCAGACCAACGACGCGGACTTCGAGCTCGACGGGCAGCTCGGCGAGAGCTTGCAGCAGCTGGCGATGGCGAGGATCGACGCGATCTCTGCCGGCCGCGCGGTAGCCGTCGCCTCGACAACCGGGCTCAGCGCGATCATCGCCCCCGACGGGTCGATCATGACCCAGAGCAAGACCTGGAAGCGCGCCATCCTCGACCGGCGAGTCCCGCTCCGGTCCGGGCTCACGCCCGCCATGCATGCCGGCGGCTGGCCCGAGCGCGGCTTCGTCGCGCTGACGGTGCTGAGCCTCGCCTGGGCGATCGCGGCCGGACTGCGCCGTAAGCATCGCTCCGGCGACAAGAGTGCCCGGGACGTCCGGTAGAGCTATCGGCTTGCTTCACGACGTCGTGCGTGCGAAGTTGGCGTGCATGCCTACGCGAGCCGTTCACATGGTGATCGATGCGGCCGATCCGTCCGCTCTCGCCGCCTTCTGGGCGGCAGCGCTGGGCTGGGAGGTTGCCGCCGACGAGCCGGACGAGGTGGTCGTGTGGCCAGCCGGCTTCAGCTATCCGAGCCCGGGCGTGCTGCCGCTGGTGTTCGTGCCCGTTGCCGAGCCAAAGACGGGAAAGAACCGGCTGCACCTGGACCTGTCGACGACGTCGCAGCAGCACCAGGATGCGGAGGTGGAGCGCGTGCTCGCGCTCGGAGCCACCCGCGCCGACATCGGTCAGGGCGACGTGCCGTTTGAGGTACTCGCCGATCCCGAGGGAAACGAGTTCTGCGTGCTCGATCCCAGGGAGGACTACCTGGACGCCAGGCCGATCGCGGCGGTCGTGCTG
>DATELR010000357.1:0-6312 GCA_035276345.1 Streptosporangiaceae bacterium
CCGAAACCGGAGCATCGGCGGGAAGGTCTATGTCGTGCTGGCCAAAGGGACTGACCACGGTGATGCGCAGCAACTGATGCTTGGCGGGAATCATTACTCAGTTCTCGTCCTTCATGCCGTCTTAGCTGTGCTGGTTGGTCCCTACAGCGACCAAGCTGACCTGGCCGTGCGCCGCATAATTCGCCAGTACTGACGCCTGATTTCGCCGGACAAGGACCGTCACTTGCTCGCCCCCTGAGGAGTCCGGCGGCAGCAGCGCCCAGATCGTCGCACCGTGCAGCGCGATTGCACGACCACCTTGGGCGCTATCCGGGATAAGCATGACTTCGACCTGCTGACCGACCGCGAGGCCATCAACCGGCATCTGCCCGGGCTTCAATGCCAGGCCGACCAGAGCCTTTTGTGAATCGGGCGGCTTGCCAATGTCGGCAAAATATTGTCGCGTCAGGAAGGTTCCGACGGGGATCGGCTGAATGGCGAACTTGCCGAGCAGATGCTTCGCGACCGGCACGCTCAGCGCTCCTGCCGGTACGGATGAACGGCGCACGGTAACCATGCCGAGCGCGCTGGGCGTCAGCTTCGTCCCCATTTGCAGTTGCCTTGTCGTGACTGCCAGGTGGACCACCTGCGACGGTTTCGGCGCGATGACGTACCGGCCTAGCGCGTAAGTTCCTCCCGCGACGATGATCGCGGCGATCAGCGCAACCATCCGCCACGGAGTGACGACGCGACGGCGGCGGGTGGCCGCAGGGCGAGACCCGCCCATCGCGACCAGGTCATCGATCCGGGCACGCTCGGGTCGCGCACCCGGCGTCGCAGCGCCGAATCGTCCCCCTGAGTGTCCGTCAATACCGCTGGGATGGCTCACCTGAACTCGCTCCTCGCTAGCGACCCGGCCTACGCGTAATGGCGGCCTCGCCGGGCGTCCTGAAGGTGATCAGATCGCCGTCAGCCACCCCGCTGTCGGCGAGGGTTGTGTACGCGTCCATGCGCGCCCTGGTGCCCATCGGGACTCCTGGCCGCGGCGGCGCGTGATGCTCCACGACTGCGGGGCCGATGCCGACGCCGATCACGCTCGCGAGCGAACTGGCCAGGTCTGCTGGTGTGGCATCAGACCGAACCCCCACGTCCACCTGGCCGCCAGGGCCGGCCGCGGTCACCAGCACCACCCGGGTGCCGGCGACCCGGTCCTTTTTCGTGTCCCCCGTCATTTAGGCCCCCCCGCCTTACCCTTCTTAGGACTGCCGGGCTCCGGCTGGGCCTTCGGCTCATCGTCATCAAGGCAGCACTGAATGAGCTGCGGGCGAGCGCGTCCGGGAACCAGGATCCCCCGGCCGGCCGGCCATTGCCTGGCCGAGACGCCGCCGACAAGTGGTCCCTCGTCCGGCTGGCCAGACAGGATCAAAGCGGTGCCAGCAACCTCTCTCAGCCGCTGGCCGAACTGCTCGTATGCGGTGCGCTGGCTGCCAGCAACCCGGCGGGTCAGGATCACGCTGAACCCGATGTCGCTGCCTTGCGCGAGCAGATCCGTGAGCATCGTGAACGGCCCGCCGAGTTGGCCGATCAGCAGGTCATAGTCGTCGACTAGAAGCACGTATCTCGGCCCCGACCACCATGTCCCTTTTCGCAGTTCGGCGACCCCCGCGTTCTCTGGAGCAACCCTCGGCAGCAGCTCGTCGGCCAGCCTGCCCGCCAGTTTCTCCGCGGCGCCGACATTTGCCGCGTAGCCGAAGAGCTCCTCGCCTTCGGCGATGTCCAGCAAACCTCTTGCCGGGTCCGCGATGCACAACGACACCTCTCCGGCGGGAGCGTCACGCATGAAGGCCGTGATCCTGCGGAGCAGCGTGGTTCTGCCTGAGCCGCTGTCACCGTAGACGAGCAGGTGGCTGCCGGGTTTTGCCAGGTCGAGCTCGGCGGGCCGGCTGCGGAACTCGCTGACGCCGAGCAGGAAGCCGTCACCAGCGGCCGGCTCAGAGCCGGCGACGGCGGCAAGCCCTGCCGCCTCGGCAGCGGTGACGCGCAGCGGCAACGGAGCGATCTTGGGGGCGTGGGCGTCGCCAGCGGACTCGGCAATGACAGCAATTGCTTCGGACAGGCCGCCTGGCGACGGTTCGGCCGACAGGTCAGGCAGCGCCGCCTGGAACAGGTGCCCATCCCTGGTCAGCCCGCGGCCTGGCTGGTCAACTGGCACCTGAAGTGCCGCCTGTCGGCCTGCGAGAGAATCGGCTGGGTCGGCAAGGTGCAGCTCCCAGCGCGTGCCAAGCGCATCAAGCAGCTGCGGCCTGACGTCGAGCCAGCGGTTAGCCGACAAGAGGACGTGTAGTCCGAACGGGAGGCCGGCGGTCGCCAGCTCGATCAGTTCGGGCTCTAGGTCAGGGGCGGACTGCCTGAGCTGCCCGACGTTGTCAACGACCAGGAACACTTCGGGCCACGCTTCGCCGCGCGAGCCGGATCGGCTCGACTGCCGTGCGTTGGCGCGCTCGTCGAGAAGCGCCCTGAGCTCACGGAACAGCCGTGCTGCGGCCTCGGTCTCGCCCCGGCCGACGACGGCGCCCACGTGCGGGAGGCCATCCAGCTCGAACAGGCTGCCCCCGCCGAGGTCCAGGCAGTAGAACTGGCGGCGATCGGGGCCCGCAGATGCTGCGAGCGCGAGCACCAGCGACTGCAGCAGCGTCGACTTACCGGTCCTTGGCGCTCCGGCGATGCCGACGTTGCCGCCCGCCCCTTCTGGCCGGTACCTGACCTCCTCCTTGGCCTGTCGCTCCGGCCAGTCGGCGATCCCGACGGTCACGGCGTCGTCGCCGGTAACGGCACCGAGTGCGCCAAGCGTCAGCTCCGTCGCCAGCGGCGGAGTCCAGATCTGGCGAGAGGTGCTCGCCGCAGCTGCCTCCGCTTGAGCCACGAGCACCTGCAGGTCGTCGGCGCGTGGTCGGACGGCCTTGGCGAGGCCGTCCTGTGCGCTTGTTCCGCCGAGACTCAGCGGCCTGAGCAGCGAACCTGGCGCGGCCAGGCCGCTGGCATCGGTGAACGCGTCGCCGGCTTGTGGCACCCGTGCAGCCCCGCAGATCGCCGCCTTGAACCTGGCCTGCTCCCTGTCCACCCGCAGGTACCCAAGACCTGGCAGCGATGGCAGCTCGAACGCCGCGGCGTTCGACAGCACGGCGCGCGACTCCTCTGCGGTGAAGGTCCGCAGGCACAGCCGGTACCTCAGGTGCGGCTCGAGGCCGCGGATTCTGCCCTCGTCCAGCCGCTGCGTTGCCAGCAGCAAATGCACGCCGAGTGATCGGCCGAGCCTGGCGAGGGTAAGGAAGGTGTCCACGAAGTCGGGCTTGGCGGCAAGCAGTTCCCCGAACTCGTCGACGACGACCACGAGATAAGGCAGCGGGTCGAGCGGCGCGCCGTTGGCCCGCGCAGCCTGATAGTCCGCGATCGAGCCGAGGTTCCCTGCTAGCCGCAACTGCTCCTGACGCCTGGCGAGCTCACCGCCGAGCGCTAGCCGCATCCGGTCGACCAGGCTGAGATCGTCGGCGAGATTCGTAACCAGCCCGGCAACGTGCGGAAGCTTCGCCAGGTCGGCGAACGCCGCGCCGCCCTTGAAGTCGATCAGCAGCAGATTCACCAGCGACGGGTCGTGCCGGGCAGCCAGAGCAGCCGTCAGCGAGCGGAGCAGTTCGCTCTTGCCCGAGCCGGTAGCGCCGACCAGCATGCCGTGCGGCCCCATGCCGCCGGCCGCGGCCTCCTTGAAATCGAGCATCATTGCCGAGCCGTTGTCGCGGCGGCCGATGGGAATCGCGAGGAACTCCGGCGGAATGCCTTCCGCCAGGTGTTCCAGGCCGATCCAGTCTGACCCCAGATCAAGCTCGTCGGCTTCGTCGGCGCCGAGGAGCTCGACCAGCCGCACCGGGTCGGCCAAGTCGGCGCCCGTCTCGCCAGCCCGAAGGCCTAGCGGCGCTAGCGTCCTGGCCAGCTGGGTCGCGCCGCTCAGATCCAGGCCGTCCGGCACGACGCCAGCCTCGACCCGGCCTTGCGGTCCAGACGCTACGTACCTGACCGTGTTTGGCGAGGTCCAGTCGATCCGCGCACCGCAGCTCGCTGGCACCTCGGACAGTTCGCGAACCAGCACGACCATCGTCATGCCGACCGAGGGAGCGATCGCCATCACCGAGTCAAGAGACTCCGGGCCTTGTCCTGGCCGGTAGCCGTCGACCACGACGATGACATGCGCGCTCTCCCCGCCGACCTCCCGGTCTTGCCGCCCGCTCGGGTCGTTCCTGGTCACCAGGCTGCCCGCTGCGGACTCCATCCGCCGCCTGAGGCTGTCCAGCCGGCGTTGCGCCAGCGTTTCGAACTGGGCTGCGAACGCCACCGGATCGGCGGTCACCGCCCGGCCGACGCGGCCAAGCCCCTCTCCGGCCTCAGGATCCCTGGTATGCGGCAGCCACTTCAGCCAGCTCCAGGTCCGCACGGCCTCCAATGGGACCAGGCCCATGATCCGCAACTCGGCCGGGGCGTGAAATGTTGCCAGGCCAGCGAGCCAGGCTCCCGCGAGCGCTCTGGACCGGTCGGACTCGCCGACGATGGCGACGCAGCCCGCGTCACGCAGCGGCACCACGATCGGCGCCCCGGACAATGTGGCTGTCTCTTCGATGAGCTTGTCGGCCTCTGCTGCCAGGTCGGGATCGGCCTCGGCGAGCGGCCCTTCGTCCCTGGCCAGTCGAGCGGGACAGTGCGCAGCCACCCTGCCCCGGCCGAGCCTTACCGCGGCGAAATCCTCGTCCGAAGGGCGGCGCTCCCACAAGCCGTCTCCGCGAGCGGCCACGGTGACCAGGCTTCCCGGGTCGGGGAAGCACGCTTGCAGCCCGTCACGCTGGGCAACCGCCGCCGCCGCTGCTCTTGCCCTGACGTCAGCCAGGTGCGCGACATAGCGCTGCGTGGTGCGGGTCCACCGCCTCGTCCTCGATCGGCGCTGGCTAATAGTGGCTGCCAAGCCGCCGCCGACCATGGCCAGCACCATTCCGCCGATAACCACCAGGTAGACCAGTGAATGAATAAGAAACGCCAGGCCGACCATCGCCAGACTGCCGAGCATCGGGAGGAACGAGGCCATCCGGCCGGTGTTGCCCTCAGGCGGGGCGGGAGGCGCGATGAGCTCAATAGCGGCAGGCACAGGGGCGTGCGGCCAGGCTCGTTCCGGCCTGTGCACACGGAAGCCGTCAGCAGAGCGTCTTGCGGCGGCGGCATAGCCGGGAGTTGCCGGCGGGGCAGGTATTGAGGAAAAGGCCTGGTCAGCAGTGGTGCTGGGGTGCAGTGCGCTGCGTGGACCGGGCCGACCGGTGTCGCCCGCCCCGACACCGGGTGCCTTGCCCGTCTCGCTGATCAGTTCTTCGGCCACCTGCCATCCAGAAACCGACTGTGAGTACTATCCAGCCTGCTCGTTGCCCATAACGCCGTTAAACGTCAAGCAATCTTATACCTGTAATACCGACGATTTTATGGCTATAGCTAAATCGCCAAAGCTGCTTGCGGCGTTCACGCTTGTCCCAATTATAATTGCGCACTGAATGCTGCGGCGGTGCCGCATTTGATCTTTACGACGTGATGGTTCGCAGCTCAGGAGGAGCGATGGCAGGCGTGATCAGGGTTACCCCCGAGCAGCTCGCTGGCGTGTCAGCGCAGCTCACCGGTGGCGCAGGTTCGATCGAGGCAACGCTGTCACAACTCGCGTCGCAGGTAGCGCCGCTCGGCTCGGACTGGGCGGGCGTCGGTCAGGCCAGGTTCCTTGCCCTGTGGCAGCAGTGGCAGACCTCATCGCGGCAGCTCCACCAGGCGCTCTCCGACATCAGCATTCTTATGCGCCAGGCTTCCGTCGCCTACGAGGCGAACGACGCCCAGATCGGCGCCAGCTTCGGCTGAGCCGCCGCGATGGAAGCATCCGCCGGAGGCGGCTCCATCTCGGTTGAGCCGGCCTCTCTCGACGCCCTGTCCGCCAGGATTTCTTGTGTGGCGGGAAGCACGGCATCAGCTCGCGGCGGACTCGGGCGCGCTGCCAGCGCGGCGGCGGGCTGCCAGGAGCCGGCGGCCGGCTCGTTCACGAGACTGCAGACGCTGCTCAGCGGTGCGATGCAGTGCCTGGATGACTGCTCGCTGGCGCTAGCCAAGGCCGTTTCGCAGGCCGCGGCGGCCTACGTAACCACCGATGCCACCCAGATGTCAGCGGGGAGCGCCGCTCCCCGCTGAAGAAGAAGGCCAGACCGACCAAGATCGGGAACTGAGCAATGCTTCCAGCCGACAGCGGAGGCGGCGGGCTGTTTC
>DATELR010000358.1:0-13142 GCA_035276345.1 Streptosporangiaceae bacterium
TCGGCCAGGCCGGTCAGGCGCGGCCCGGGATTGAGCGGAGGCTCAGATGGCGCGGTCGCGGTCATGGGGGCGATACAGACTGCGCTGGCGCCGCGTCCGCGCCATGCGGCGCGAGCGCTGGCCGGAGGGACCGGGGTATGTCACGAATCACGACTCTAGCTAAGCGCAGTGCGGCGGATGCTCCGGTGCGGGGTGGCCGGTTGGCGCACCTCGCGTGCCCGCAGCGGCTGGAAAATCTGACGCGGAGGTCAGCTTGCGGCCAGCCCGCGTTCGCAGAACGACGCGGCGGCGGTGAGAATGACTGCATGGATCCCGGCCTGTCAACTCACAGCGAAGGTCTCCCAGGATCCTTCGCGGCGAGGCTCGGCAGCAGGCGTGACCTTGTCCTCCTTGGCTCCACCGGCTCCATCGGCACTCAGGCAGCAGACATCGTGCGCCGCAACCCCGACCGCTTCCGGCTGGTGGCGCTGGCAGCCGGGGGAAGTAACCCGGAGCTGCTGGCGAGCCAGGCCATCGAGTTCGGTGTCGAGGTGGTGGCCGTCGCGAGCGAGCGAGCGGTCACGGCGGTGCACGAGGCGCTGCAGGCCAAGGCCAGCGAGGCAGCACAACCGGTCCCCAAGCTGCTCGCCGGTGCCGCCGCAGTGGCCGAAGTGGCCGCCTGGCAGTCAGATGTGGTGCTGAACGCGGTCACTGGCGCTGTCGGGCTGGCCGCCACGCTTGCCACGCTCGACGCCGGTCGCTTGCTGGCGCTGGCCAACAAGGAGTCGCTCATCATGGGCGGCCACCTGGTGACCGACCGGGCGGCTCCGGGGCAGATAGTCCCCGTCGATTCCGAGCACTCGGCGATCGCTCAGTCCCTGCGCAGCGGACGGGCCGACGAGGTGCGCAAGCTCGTCGTCACCGCTAGCGGCGGACCGTTCCTGCACTGGACCAGGGACCAGATGGCATCGGCCACGCCGGCCCAGGCGCTGGCGCACCCGACCTGGAACATGGGCCCGGTGATCACCATCAACTCGGCCACGTTGGTCAATAAGGGTCTTGAAGTGATCGAGGCCCATCTCTTGTTCGATATCGGTCTAGACGACATTGAAGTGGTCGTCCACCGGCAATCGGTCATACATTCGATGGTCGAGTTCACCGACGGCTCGACGATCGCGCAAGCAAGCCCGCCTGATATGCGAATCCCGATCGCGCACGCACTGGCCTGGCCGGAACGAGTGGCCGATGCGGCGCGGCCGGTGGACTGGACGACCGCCCACACCTGGACCTTCGAGCCGCTGGACAACGAGGCTTTCCCTGCCGTCGGCCTCGCCAGGGAGGCTGCCAGGCGGGCCGGAACGACGCCAGCGGTCTACAACGCGGCGAACGAGGAGTGTGTCGCCGCCTTTACCAATGGCGGCATACCGTTCGGCGGGATCGTCGACGCTATCGCGCGGGTAGTCTCTGAACACGGCAGTTCCGGCCCCCGGATCGCCGGGCTGGATGACGTGCTCGCAGCTGACAACTGGGCACGCGTGCGCGCTCGCGAGCTCACGCAAGCGGGTGCCAGATGATCAGGCGCGAAGGAGAACCTGCACGATGAGCTACCTGATCGGCGTGCTCATCTTCGTCGTCGCCTTGCTGATCTCCGTCATGCTGCACGAGGCCGGGCACTTCCTGACCGCGAAGGCCTTCGGGATGAAGGCCACCCAGTTCTTCGTCGGTTTCGGCAGCACGCTGTGGTCGACGAAGCGAGGCGAGACCGAATACGGCGTGAAGGCGCTCCCGCTCGGCGGGTTCGTCAAGATCACCGGAATGACCATTCTCGATGACGTTGATCCTGCGGATGAGCCGCGCTCGTTCCGCGCGAAGCCAGGGTGGCAGCGTGCGATCGTGCTCGGAGCAGGCTCGTTCATGCACTTCCTGATCGCGTTCGTGCTGCTGTTCTTCCTTGCCGTGGGTGTCGGGATTTCCGACCAGTCGGGGAGCACGGTGCGCGTCCTGTCCTGCGTGCCAGCCAGCCAGACGGCAGGATGCGTCAGCAGCGACCCGCGGTCGCCCGCGGCCCTTGCCGGGCTGAAGTCCGGCGACAAGATCGTCGCCGTCGCCGGGCAGCCTGTGCACAACTGGAGACAGATCGGCAACGCCATCCAGAAGCACAGCGCTGGCAGCAAGGTGCCGTTCACGATCGAGCGCGGCGGCAGCCAGATCGTCAGGCAAGTGACGCTCAGCAGCGTCAGCTGGCGGAAGGGCGCCTTCCTCGGCGTCTCGCCGACCGTGGTCTTTAACCATGCGGGGCCGATCAGGGGTGTCAGCTTCGCCGGATCGCAATTCGGCAGCATCGCCTCTCAGTCGGTCACTGCGCTTGGCCGGATCCCGAAGGCGATTCCTTACCTGTTCTCCAAGGACCGCGCCGCCACGCCGGGCGGCAACGTCAGCAGCGTGGTCGGTGCCGCCCACCTCACCGGAGACTTCGTTGCCGCCCATATCGGCTGGCAGCAGAAGGTCTCGGTTGTCCTGCTGATCATCATCGAAGTGAACATCTTCGTCGGGATCTTCAACCTGCTGCCGCTGCTGCCGCTGGACGGCGGCCACCTGGCCATTGTGCTGTTCGAGCGGGCCAGATACTGGACCGCCCGGCTGTTCCACCGGCGCGATCCTGGCCCGGTCGACATCAAGCGGCTGATCCCGGTAAGTGTCGGGGTGTTCGCGCTGATCGTCGCGTTCGGCCTGCTGCTGATCGCGGCCGACATCATCAACCCGCTGTCCCTTACCCAGTGACCGTTTCACAACCAAGAACCAGCGCCGGCGAAGCTGGCCGGCCTCGTAACCAGATGAAACGCCATGCAGGCGAATGAGGCGAGGAGTCCGATGACCGTCAACCTAGGGCTGCCCGAGGTGCCGCAGGCACCGCTCGCGCCGCGGCGCGTCTCCAGGCAGATCATGGTGGGCAAGGGCAAGCACGCCGTCCCCGTCGGCGGCGGCGCGCCGGTTTCCGTTCAGTCCATGACGACGACCCTGACTGCCGACGTCAATGCCACGCTGCAGCAGATCGCGGAACTCACCGCATCCGGCTGCCAGATCGTGCGAGTGGCCGTCCCGTCGCAGGATGATGCGGACGCGCTTCCCGCGATCGCGTCGAAGTCGCAGATCCCGGTGATCGCTGACATCCACTTCCAGCCGAAGTACGTGTTCGCCGCCATCGACGCGGGCTGCGCAGCAGTCCGGGTGAACCCTGGCAATATCAAGGCCTTCGACGACAAGGTCGGCGAGATCGCGAAGGCAGCGGCCGATGCCCAGGTGCCGATCAGGATCGGCGTCAACGCGGGCTCGCTCGACAAGCGGCTGCTGGCCAAGCACGGCAAGGCGACTCCGGAGGCGCTGGTTGAGTCGGCGCTCTGGGAGTGCTCGCTGTTCGAGGAGCACGGTTTCCGCGACATCAAGATCTCGGTGAAGCACCACGATCCGGTCGTGATGATCAAGGCGTACCGGCTGCTCGCCGAGCAGTGCGACTATCCGCTGCACCTTGGCGTCACCGAGGCTGGTCCGGTCTTCCAGGGCACGATCAAGTCGGCGGTGGCGTTCGGCGCGCTGCTCGCGGAGGGCATCGGCGACACGATCAGGGTCTCGCTGTCCGCGCCTCCCGTGGAGGAGGTCAAGGTCGGCATGGCCATCCTGGAGTCGCTCGGCCTGCGGGACCGAGGGCTTGAGATCGTATCCTGCCCGTCCTGTGGTCGCGCGCAGGTGGATGTCTACTCGCTTGCCGACCAGGTGACCGCCGCGCTCGACGGCCTCGATGTTCCGCTGCGGGTCGCGGTGATGGGCTGCGTCGTCAACGGTCCCGGCGAGGCCAGGGAGGCCGACCTCGGCGTCGCATCAGGCAACGGCAAGGGCCAGATCTTCGTGAAGGGCGAGGTCATCGCGACGGTGCCTGAGTCACAGATCGTGGAGCGCCTGATCGAAGAGGCCATGAAGCTCGCTGAAGCCCTCCCGGCGGCGGAGCAGGCCTGAGGCCGGGCATCGCAAGCGATGAAACGGAGCCTGGTTGCCGCGGCGGTCGTGGCGCTGCTTGCGGTAGCTGGCTGCACGCACGGATCGTCCCCGCAGCCGTCAGGGAACAACGGCGCGCCGTCTGGCGGGTCGGGCACCGCCGCACCGGGCAGCGCGGCGAGCCTGCGCTGGCATGACTGCGGCGCCGGCCTGCGCTGCGCCGCGCTGTCAGTACCGCTGAACTACAACAAGCCGGGTGGCCGCGCGATCACGCTTGCCCTGTCGGAGGTTCCCGCGACCGCGCCGCCCAGCCAGCGTCAGGGCATCTTGCTGGTCAATCCAGGCGGGCCCGGCGGCAGCGGCCTCAGCCTGGCCAGTTTCGTCGCGCAGGGCCTGGATCCCGCCGTCGCGGCCCGCTACGACATCGTCGGATTCGACACCAGGGGAGTCGGGGCGTCGCGGCCTGCCCTGCACTGCGATCCCGCGTTCTTCTCCCACGAGCGGCCCAACTACATCCCGGCCAACGCCGCGGCCGAGAAGGTCCTGATCAACCGGGCCAAGTCCTATGCCGCGGGCTGCGAGAAGAAGTTCGGCTGGATGCTGCCGTACATGACCACGGCGAACATCGCCAGGGACATGGATCAGATCCGCTCGGCGATGGGACAGGCCAAGCTGAGCTACTTCGGCTACTCCTACGGCACCTACATAGGGCAGGTCTACGCGACCTTGTTCCCCAAGCACCTGCACCGGATGGTGCTCGACAGCATCGTCGACCCGACCGGCGTCTGGTACGCCGACAACATCGCACAGGACTACGCCTTCCAGGGGCGGATGAATGCCTTCTACGCCTGGGCCGCGCGTTACGACAACGTCTACCACCTCGGATCCACCGCTGCCGACGTCAGGCGGTCCTACTACACGACCAGGGCCCGGCTGATCGCGAATCCGATCGCTGAAGCGTCTGGGCCGAAGATCGGCCCAGACGAACTCGACGACACGTTCGTGGCTGGCGGCTACACCAACGGCTACTGGCCGGAGCTGGCTGGCGCGATCTCCGCTTACCTGCACGGCGGCTCGAGCCAGCAGCTGGTGACGGTCTTCAATCAGATCGGCAAGCAGAAGGAGAACGAGTTCGCGGTCTATAACGCCGTTGAGTGCGCCGATGTAGCCTGGCCGCGGAACTGGGCGAAGTGGAACGCCGACACCAGGCGGGTCTACCGCACCGCGCCGTTTGAGGCCTGGGACAACGCATGGTTCAACGCCGCGTGCGCGTTCTGGCCGGTGCACGGTCCGGCCAAGCCGATGAAGATCGGCGCGCCCGGGCTGCCCGGCATCCTCATGCTCCAGGGCACGCTCGACGCTGCCACGCCGTACGCGGGCGCGCAGAACGCGCACCGGCGGCTGCCGACCGCCAAGATGGTTGTCGTCCGCGGCGGCGGCAACCACGGGCAGTCGCTCGCGTTCCCCGCTAATTCGTGCGTGAACGGTTATCTGAACAGATATCTATCCAATGGCGCGCTTCCGTCGGCCCCCGGCCTGGTCAACGCGACGTGCGCGCCACTGCCTGACCCCACCCCGAACGGCTGAGCCCGACGGCCGGCTAGCCGTTACGCTAAAGGGGTGCTACGCACCAGGGCCGGGCAAACATCCGGGCTCCGGCTGCTGACCGATCGCGATCGCGACGAGGCGCTGGCCATCTGCGACCGTGATCCGGTCGCGAACGTCTTCGTCAGGGCGCGACTGCAGGCGACCGGTCTCGACCCGCTGCGGCTGGGCGCGCAGGTCTGGGGGTTCCACGAATCCGGCAGGCTCGAGTCGCTCTGCTACGTCGGCGCGAACATGGTGCCGGTCGAGGCCGGCCCGGCCGCGGTGGCCGCCTATGCCGAGCGGGCCAGGAAGCAGGGGCGCCGCTGCTCGTCGATCGCCGGACCCGCGCCGGCCGTCGGGGAGTTGTGGCGCAGGCTCGAGCCTTACTGGGACCGGCCGCGTGAGATCAGGGACCGGCAGCCGCTGATGGCGATGGCGAGCGACCCGCTCGTGGCCCCTGACCCCGGTGTGCGGCTGGTTCGTCCCACCGAGGTCGGGACCTTGCTCCCCGCTAGCATCGCGATGTTCACCGAGGAGGTGGGCATCTCACCGATCGGCGCCGACGGCGGCGCCGCGTACCGTGCCCGGGTCAGCGAGCTCGTTGCCTGCGGGCGCTCACTGGCCAAGATCGAGGACGGGCAAGTCGTCTTCAAGGCCGAGATCGGGGCGGTGACCGCCGACGCCTGCCAGGTTCAGGGTGTGTGGGTGCCACCGGAACTGCGCGGCCGCGGGCACGCCAGCCGCGGAATGGCCGCGGTTGTCGCGTTCGCACGAAGTTCGCTCGCGCCCGTGGTCAGCCTGTACGTCAACGACTTCAACCTGCCGGCCATGGCCGCCTACCGCAGGGTGGGCTTCACCGAGGTCGGCTTGTTCACGTCCGTGCTGTTCTAGCCGGCAATATTGACGTGACGGCGCGCTGACCTGGTGCTAAGCTCCGTTGCCCTTGCGCCCATTCCCCAACGCCATCGAGGTGATGCGGCATGTCTTCGGTCAGAGCTGACGACGGCGGCGCGGAGGAGGTGCTAGCGGCCGAGCGGGACCACCTGGCGACCTCACGGGACTTTCTGCGGCTGATGCGCGAGGACGTGCTGTCGCTGCCGGCCCTGGCCGGCGATCCGGTGTCGCAGGAGTATCTCAAGGCCGACTTGTACCGCCGCGCGGAATCCCTGAAGGATCTGCCAGACACCCCGTTGTTCTTCGGCCGGCTCGACTATGAGCCAGGGCGGACCAGGCCAGTCGGCGAGCCCGGTGAAGCAAGGGAATTCATCGCGGTAGCCGCCGGGACTGGCGAGTCCTTCCATGTCGGGCGCAGGCACGTCCATGACCAGCAGGGTCATCCGGTCGTGATCGACTGGCGGGCGCCGGTATCCAGGCCGTTCTACCGCGCCAGCCCGAGCGATCCGATGGGCCTGGTCATGCGGCGCAGGTTCGGCTTCAGCGGCGGGGAGCTGACGGCGTTCGAGGACGAGGTCTTCGGGGCGACGCCGACGGCGCCGGAAGGCGATGGCCAGCCGGGTCAGGCCCCGCTCAGCCGGATCATGATCGAGGAGATCGAGCGTCCGCGGTCAGGATCGATGCGCGACATCGTCGCGACGATCCAGCCGGAGCAGGACGACATCGTGCGTGCCGATGCCACCGAATCTGTATGCGTGCAAGGGGCGCCTGGGACCGGGAAGACCGCGGTCGGCCTGCATCGCGTTGCCTACCTGCTCTACGCGTTCCGGGAGCGGATGAGCCGCGGCGGTGTGCTCGTGCTCGGCCCGAACCGGGCATTCCTGGCTTACATCCGCAACGTGCTGCCCGCGCTCGGAGAGTTCGATGCCAAGCAGACATCGGTTACCGAGCTGATCTCGTCGGTTCCGATTCGCGGCTCGGACACCGAAGGCGCCGCGCGGCTCAAGGGTGACGCGCGGATGGCCGAGGTCCTGCACAGGGCGCTGTGGGACCGGATCGGCGAGCCCGCCGAGTCCATCCTCGTCGTCCGCGGATCGCGCCGGTGGCGGGTGCACGCGGCGCGCATTTCCGAGCTCGTCGAAGAGCTGCGCGAGCGCGGCGTCAGGTACGGAACGGGCAGGGAGATGCTCTCGCACCGGATCGCGCACGTGATCCTCAGCCAGATGGAGGCCGCCGGGGAAATCTGTGACGACCGCACGCACGAGGCCGTTCGCAGGACGGCCTCCGTCAAGTCCGCGGTGACCGCCATCTGGCCGAAAGCCGACCCCGTGCGCGTCCTGTTCACGCTGCTGTCCGATCGCGAGGTGCTCGCGAAGGCAGCCGACGGGCTGTTCACCGCGGCCGAGCAGGAGGCGATCGCGTGGCAGAAGCCGCCGCGGGGACCCGGCTCTGCCCGCTGGTCCGCGGCCGATGCGGTGCTGATCGACGAGGTCAAGGACCTGATCGAGCGCACGCCGAGCCTCGCTCATGTCGTGGTCGACGAAGCGCAGGACCTGTCCGCGATGGCATGCCGTGCGATCGGCAGGCGGTGCACGACCGGGTCGGTCACGGTGCTCGGCGATATCGCGCAGGGCACGACGGCGTGGGCGACGCCGAGCTGGGAGCAGATGCTCGGTCACCTCGGCAAGTCCGAGGCAACGCTGGAGATACTGACCACCGGCTACCGGGTGCCGCGTCAGATTCTGGACTTTGCCAGCAAGCTCCTCGCCGAGATCGCGCCCGAGCTCGCCCCCGCGATGTCGATCAGGCAGGATCCTGGCTCGCTCGAAATCACGCAGCTGCCTGCCGGTGACCTCGCCACCGCGCTATCTGATGCCTGCGCCGAGGCGCTGACCAGGCCAGGATCGGTCGCGGTCATCACGGCCGACGCCCAGACAGCCGAGATCAGCGGGGTGCTCACCAAGGCCGGGCTGCCGCACGCGGTCCTTGATGGCGAGGCCGGCGACAGCCAGCTGGTCATCGTGCCCGTCACGATCGCGAAGGGCCTTGAGTTCGACCACGTCATCGTCGTGGAACCGGGCCGGATCGCCGCCGCGGAGGCGCGCGGGCTGCAGCGGCTCTACGTCGCCCTCACGAGGGCGGTCTCGCGGCTGACCGTGTTGCACACCGAGCCGCTTCCGGCCTCGCTGTACCCGGCCAATGGTTAAGACCGTTACTGCGCTCCGTCATTACCAAATTCAGCTGACGTGCTTGCGGTTAAACGGCGCGATTATGGCGTGAATTGGTACACGCTGCAGAGCTAATCGAAACGATTTTGCCAGTGGAACTTGCAGATTAGCCCGCAGTAGGGGCATCCTTTGGAGTGTGCATTACGTTCCGCAACTCAATCAGTACGCAGGGTGACATGGTAGCTGTGACAGCCGGTCAGCCCGGCCGCGATTCTCGAGCCGAAACGTATGTGCCATATTTCTGCGACCGGCTTGAGCGCCTCGCAGAAGAGCTCGGCAAGCACGGTCTCCGGACCAGGCTAATGGCTCCGCCAGGACGGGTGCCGAGCCTGCACGTCGTCAATCCCGTGGTATCGAGGCTGGCCGAAGACGTCTATTTCGGCCGCAGCAGGGACGGCTTGTGGTGGTTCTGGTGGCCCTGGGCCGAACGGATCGCCCCCGGCGAGGAGCATGCTGCCGCAGCCGCCCGGATCGCGAGAGTTCTCAGCGTCATCGACTAAGGCCGGGGAAGGCCTGGGCAAAGCCGCTCCAGCGCGCGCTACGTACCGCGCAGTCCCGCATGTTGATCGCGGCGAAGGTACGCAGCGCTGGATCTTGGACCGTGACAAGTCCGAGGTAAGCAGCGGTTACCTGGCGCTCTAGCGTGATGGCGAGCGTTCTGGCGGCGCCGGCAGTGTGCACAGGGTTCGGCAGCTGATAGGTCGCGGCTGCCGGTAGCGGCTGACCGCCGCGCGCGGCGATCATGCCGGTAAGCCTGTCTCTCGCCCGCTCATGTGCCACGCAGTCAGCAGACGCCGCGGCAAACCGCGGTCCGGTCAGGTGCGAACCGACAACCCCGTAGCCATAACTGGCCGCCTGCTCCGCCGCGAGAGCTGCCTGCAGCGCGGCGATGGTCGCGGAAGCTGGCTTGCCGCTGCTGCTCGCCTGCCGCGCTGGCCGAGCGCCGCCGCTCACCGGTGAGCACCCGGGTGGCCGAGCAGCACGACATGCGCGGCCTCGGAGGCGGCAATGCTGGCCATGAGCTGGGCCAGCGCCGGCGGGGCGTCGGCGAGCCAGCGGATCAGGCGATCCGATGCCGTCGTCTCGGCCGTGGCCAGGCTGGCCAGGATCGCGTGCCGCCCCGATGGGGTCGGCGGCGGGGTCGGGCTCGGGCGCGGCTTCGCCGTCGCCAATCTCGGCGGCAGCACCAGCCGCGACCTGAGTTGGGTCAGGTGCGCTTCGTGCTCGGTCAGGATGCGCTCGACCGCGCCTTTCGCCCGCGCGGACTTGCCAGTTCCGCCGGCTGACCCCATCTCGGCCGCCAGGGCGGTCACGGCGGAGCGGTACCTGGCAACCATCAATTCCTCGGCGTCAATCGCATGCTCGAGCCGCACGACGTCGCGGCCAGGCTTGGGCACCGGCCCGAGCGCGGTGATGCCCTTGCATCCGGCGACCGTCAGCGAGCCGGCGGCGGCCGCGAGCACCAGCCGTCGGCTCGGTTGGGCCACCACCGGACTCCCCGTTCGCTCGCGCGCCGGATTCGCTGACGCCCGGCGACCTATCGCGGCAACCAGCATGCCACGCGCTCGACGTGCGCGGGTGCCTCAAGGGCGGCGCGGACCCGCCGTTCGGCTGATTGCCGTCAGCAATTGAGGCAGGCTGGAGCACTTTGGCGCTCTGGCGCGTTAGAAGAACGGGACGCAGGCCTGCTGGCACCGCCGGCGAGGGAAGACCAACAGGTCAGACCGCCAGGCTGCGCGCACGGTTAGGCTAGAGCCCTGGAACGAGGTCCAGGTCGGCGAGGAGGCGTCATGCGCGGGAACTCGCGTCGCGGTACGCCTCGGCAGGCGCGGGCCGACGGCCGGGCCGGTGCCGGACGCGATGTCCGCGGCCGGAATTCGGCCGGGCGCGGCAGCGGTCCAGGCAGTGGCCGGCCCTTTTATGAGGGCAGGCCAGGTCCAGGAAATCGCGGCAGTGCCCCTGGTGCAAACGCATCGGTATCGGCCGATACCGCGCGGGTGACCAGGGTGATCGAGCCAGTTCTGCATGCGATGGACATCGACCTTGAAGGCGTGAAGATCGCCAGGGCCGGGCGCCGCCGGGTCCTTCGCGTGATCGTCGATGCCGACGGCGGCGTCAGCCTCGATGACATCGCTGAGGTCAGCCGCGAGCTTTCGGCTCGCCTCGACGCGAAAGATGCGATGGGCGAGGCTCCTTACACCCTCGAGGTGTCATCCCCTGGGGTGGACAGGCCGCTGACCCAGCCGCGGCACTGGCGCCGCGCGATCGGCAGGCTGGTCGCCGTGCCAGTGACGGACGGTGACCACGCCGCCCAACAGGGCTCGCCAGATGATCCCGTCACCCAGACCGGGCGTGTGATCGGCGCTGATCAACAAGGCGTCACGCTGGAGATCGACGGCGCGCAGCGTGTCGTGAGCTACGGCGAACTAGGACCAGGCCGGGTGCAGATAGAGTTCGGCCGCCTCTCGGACAACGGAGATACCGACGAGGCGGAAGGTGCCGGTGACCCAGGGGAATCCGGCGCCGGCGGTCCGCGGGGGGTTCCGGAGGTACGTTCCTCCGAGCCAGCACCGGACGAGGAGGGACCCGATGGACATTGACGTAACGGTCCTGCGCAGCCTCGAGGCTGAGAAGGACATATCGATGGACCTGGTGATCAAGGCCATCGAGGATGCCCTCCTGGTCGCCTATCACAAGTCCGAGGGCGCGGCGCCGACAGCCAGGGTAGAGGTGGACAGGAACACCGGGCACGTCACCGTCTGGGCAGCCGAGACCGACGCGAACGGCCTTCGCGTGCGGGAATATGACGACACGCCGGCTGGTTTCGGCAGGATCGCCGCGACCACGGCGGGCCAGGTGATCTTGCAGCGACTGCGTGATGCCGAGGATGAGCTCACGTTCGGCGAGTTCGCCGGCCAGGAAGGCAACATCGTCGCTGGCGTCATCCAGCAGGGCAAGGACCCCAAGGCCGTCCTGGTGGATCTGGGCCGGATCGAGGCGATCCTGCCGCCAACCGAGCAAGTCCCTGGCGAGCGGTACGTCCATGGTGAACGGCTGAAGTGCTATGTCTTGCACGTCAGGAAGGGATTCCGCGGACCGTCGGTGACGCTGTCGCGTACTCACCCGAACCTGGTGCGCAAGCTCTTCGCGCTGGAAGTGCCCGAGATTGCCTCCGGCGCCGTCGAGATCGCAGCGATCGCGCGCGAGGCCGGCCATCGCACCAAGATCGCGGTGATCGCGCGGGAACCAGGCGTCAACGCGAAGGGCTCGTGCATCGGCCCGATGGGCAGCAGGGTCCGTAACGTGATGGCTGAATTGCACGGGGAGAAGATCGACATCGTCGACTTCTCCGAGGATCCGGCCGAGTTCGTCGCGCATGCGCTGTCGCCCGCAAGGGTGTCCCAGGTCCGTGTCCTGGACGCTGCGAACCGGGTCGCCCAGGTGATTGTGCCCGATTATCAGCTATCGCTGGCGATCGGCAAAGAGGGGCAGAACGTACGGCTGGCCGCGAGGCTGACCGGCTGGCGGATAGATATCCAGCCAGATACCCAGGCTGAAGGCGATCCCGGTGGCCAGGCCGGTCAGCGTCCTGGCCGGGCGGCCGGCGAACGAAGCGGGCAAGGGTCTGCGACGGTGGCTGGTGCCGCCGACGCGCCGGCCCTGTAAGCTATCTGAAGGCGGCTATGCGGCTTGCGCGTTCTACCATGCCCGGATCAGTGATCAGGACATGCGTCGGGTGCGGGATGCGGGCCGCCAAGTCGGACTTGCTTCGCGTTGTGGCGGTTGACGGCGAGGTCGTCGCCGACCCTGCGGCACGCAGGCCTGGCCGGGGCGCTTACCTGCACCCCAGCAAGGACTGTTTGGAGCGAGCCAGGCGCCGCCGGGCGATCCCGAGAGCGTTGCGCGCGACGGGACCACTATCCGATGGCGGACTCGTCAGGTATCTCGCAGAGACCTGACCGGGACGTGAGCCGCGGCATGCGGCACAGCGAACCGGGTAGTTCGTCGCGCGATAGCGGGCGGGGATTGCAGGCGGCAGCAGGACTTGTCGGAAGGACAGGCTGAATTGTGATGAGCGCTCGATGAGCACGCGGCGATGAACAGCAAGTACTGACGCCGGACGGAGCACGCGCTGCCCCGGACCGGCTGACGGGCCCGGGAATCCGGGCCGAGTAGAGGGAGCGTAGTGGCGAAGGTCCGGGTTTACGAACTCGCGAAAGAGTTCGGCGTAGAGAGCAAGGCCGTGATGGCCAAGCTCACCGAAATGGGCGAATTTGTTCGTTCCGCCTCATCGACGATCGAGGCACCAGTCGTCCGCAGGCTAAAGGAGGCGTTCGCAGGCCAGGCCGCGAGCGCGAAGGCTGCGGCAGCACAAGCTCCAGCCGATGGCGGCAGGCGCGCTGCAAATGGCCGCGCAGGCCGCGCAGCGGCGACTGCGGAGCCCGCAGCACCCGCGCAGCCGGT
>DATELR010000359.1:0-2121 GCA_035276345.1 Streptosporangiaceae bacterium
TCCATCGCATACCAGCGAGCAGCCGTCTCGCCGAACACGCTGGCTTTCTCTGCGTCGGAGAGGCCGGCGCACGCGCTTTCGGCGAGTTCGATCACGCGGTCGTAGTCGCACGCCAGGAGGCATACTGGCCAGTCGGAGCCGAACATGACTCTGTCAGGCCCGAACGCCGACAGGAGCCGCTCGCAGTATGGGCGCAGATCGTCCATGGTCGGGTGTGCTGGGGCTTCGGTGACGAGCCCGGAGAGCTTGACTGCGACGTTGGGTGAGGCGGCGAGGACCGTGATGTGCCGGGCCCATGGTTCGAGAACGAAGTCGCGGATGAGCGGCTTTGCGCCATGGTCGAGCACGAACCGGACGTCCGGATGGTTGCGGACTGTTTCGATAGCTGCTGGCAGCTGGGTCGGGGTGACCAGCAGGTCGTAGGCCAGGCCAGCTGCACCCGCCGCGGCGATGCCGGCTTGGACCTCGCGGCGGGTCAGCCAGAACGGGTCGGGCTCATCCTGGGCGAGGTGCCTGATGGCGACCAGTTCGGGGGTGATGAGCTCGGCGAGGCGGTCGGCGATGTCAGGGGCGGTCAGATCCGTCCAGCCGACGACGCCTGCGATGTCAGGGTCCGAGGCCGCCAGCGCAAGCAGTTCCGGGGTCTCGTCAGCGACTGCCACCGTCTGCACGGCGATGGTTGCGTCGATGTCGTGCCGCGCCAGTGACGGCCTGAGCTCATCGATGCCGAAGCTGCGCTGGAGTGCCGGGAGGTCTTTGGTCCACGGTTGCGGCCGGGTCCGCAGATCCCAGACGTGGTGGTGAGAGTCGATGCGCATGTCAGTCCAGGTGGAACACTTCTTCGGCGGCCGCCCACCACTCCCCGTCGCCGGCGGACTCCACCGGCTGCTGGCAGGGATCGGTCAGCTTCCACCATCGCTGCGTGGCAGGGTCGGCGGCGATCCGCGCAGTGTCGGCTGCGTAGTCGTCGCCGTGATATTCGAGGTAGCTGAACAGCATGCCGTCGCGCAGGAAGATCGAGTAGTTCGATATGCGCGCGGCTTTGAGCATTGACAGCACGTCCGGCCAGACATCGACGTGCAGGGTGCGGTACTCCGCTTCCTTGTCTGGCCGCAGCCGGATGACAGATGCGATGCGCTGCATGCTCACTGCCCTCCTTCGGTAACAGCGTCCAGCCTGGTCCACAGCTCGTCGCCGATCGGCGTCTGCAGGCGCTCGATCGCGGCATCGACCTGGGGACCGGTGCTCAGGCCGACCACGACCGAGGCCACGGCAGGGTGCCGCAGCGGGAACTGCATGGCTGCGTGCGGCAGGGAGATCCCGGCGGAGTCGCAGACGTCCGCCAGTGCCCGGGCGCGTTCGAGCATCTGCTGCGGTGCTGGCCCGTAGTTGAAGGTAGCGTCCTCTGCCGGGCGCGGCCGGGCGAGCAGGCCGGAGTTGAACGGGGCGGCGGCGAGCACCGCGACCCCTCGTTCGGCGCACCGGTCGAGCAGGGGTTGCGCCGACCGGTCGGCGAGCGTCCAGCGGCCGGCGATCATCACGACGTCGACATCGGTTTCGTTGACCGCGCGAAGCGGCGCCTGCCACTGGTTCATGCCCAGGCCGACCGCGCCGATGACGCCCTGGTCGCGGAGCGCGGCCAGGGCGGGAACGGCTTCGGTGAGGGCCTGGTCGACGTAGTCGTCGGGGTCGTGGACGAGGACGATGTCGATGCGGTCGGCGCCGAGCCGTTCGAGGCTGGCCTCCAGGCTGCGCCGCACGCCGTCAGCGCTGTAGTCACGCACCCGGTGCAGGTCGTCGGGGACATCGAACCCGCCGGCGGTCAGGTCCGATCCGGTCGGTACCGGGTTCGGCTCGAGCAGCCGCCCCACCTTCGTCGACAGGAGGTACTCGTCCCGGGGGCGATCACGCAACGCTGTTCCGACCCGCCGCTCGGACAGGCCGAGTCCGTAGTGCGGGGCGGTGTCGTAGTAGCGGATGCCACGGTCCCAGGCCGCGGCCAGGCCTGCCGCGACGTCTTCGTCGCTGCGGGCCCGCCAGATGTTGCCCGCGGTCGATGCGCCGAAGCCGATCACGGTGACCTCCAGCGCGGTACGGCCCAGTCGGCGCATGGCCGGGCCG
>DATELR010000360.1:0-6782 GCA_035276345.1 Streptosporangiaceae bacterium
CTGCGACATAGTCGCGGTGTATCCGGTCGTCATTATCGATCTGCATGGTGCGCAGCTTCAGCATGGTGAAATGCCGCTTGTCACGGCCCAGCCGGTCCTGGCGGAACAGCGCGGGCCCGGCGGACGTCGACCGCACAAGGAGCCCGAGGAACAGCAACAGCGGCGCGGCGATGATGATCAGCGCCAGAGACAGCACAATATCCATCATTCTCTTGGCCGCTTCATCCCCTGGCGCGTACGCAGTGGTCTCTTTCTTTGCTGCGAGGTCAGTCACGGCGCGGTTTCCTTTGTGGCGCGTCTCCGGGCTTCACCCGGCATCGATGAGCTCCGACCCGGCGGCCATCGTGCGGAGCACGTCGCCGAGCGCCTCGCACGTGCAGTCGACCTGGCCATCGGTTAGATGCGGGAACATCGGCAGCGACAGCAGCTGGCCCGCTGCCCGCTCGGCCACGGGCAGCGGGCGGTCCGCGAACCGCTGCAGCGGCGGCTGCCGGTGACACGGTACGGGGTAGTGCACGCCGGTCTGAATGCCGCGGCGCGCCAGCTCCGCCTGGACGCCGTCGCGCCCGGCGACACGCACGACGAACAGGTGATAGACGTGGCGCGCCAACGGCGCAACACCCGTCAGTTTCAGTTCCGTGTCGCCGAGCAGCGCGCGATACCGGGTGGCCAGCTCGATCCGTCGCTGAGTCCACCTGTCGAGCTGGGCTAGCTTGCCTGAGAGCACGATCGCCTGGAGGGCATCGAGGCGGCTGTTCGTGCCCACGTACTCGTGCTCGTAGTGTGAGGTGCCCGAGGAACGGCCATGGTTGGCCAGCGTCCGCACGCGCTCCGCTAGCTCCGGCCGCGAGGTCACCACGGCACCGGCGTCGCCGAAGGCGCCGAGGTTCTTCGCGGGATAGAAGCTGAAACAAGCCGCTTCACCGAAAGACCCTGCGCGCTGGCCGTCCCATTCCGCGCCGGTTGCCTGCGCTGCATCCTCGATCACGGGGATTCCCGCGTCGCTGGCTGCGCCGAGGATGCCGGGCATGTCCGGCACCTGCCCAAACAGATGCACGACGATGACCGCACGCGTGCGCCGTGTGATGGCTTCTGTCAGGGTGCTTGGCGTCATGAGCAGCGTGTCGTCGCTAACCTCGGCAAAGCGGGGGGCGGCGCCAGCCCGTACGACGGCAGCCGCCGTCGCGATGAAGGTGTTGGCCGGGACAATGACCTCGTCGCCCGGGCCTACACCGAGCGCGGTCAAGGTAAGCTCCAGCGCATCCGTGCCATTCGCGACACCTACCGCGTAATCGGCGCCGCAGTAGGCGGCCCAGTCCTGCTCAAAAGACGTCACGGCGGACCCCCCGATGTACCCGCCGCCGAGCATGCAGGCCAGATAGTTCTTCTCAATCGAGGGCCAGACATCATTCGCCATGGCAGCCAGATCGGTAAAAGGAACGGGCGTCATCTGCGCGGCTACCTCGCCTCGGCTACTTGGGCCAGGTGGTGGTTGGGCCGCTGCGTCACCTCGGCCAGTGCAACCGGCCGCTGCTCCCGCAGCGATATCTGAGCACATTCCAGGACCTGCACCACGGCCAGGCCGCTGGTGCCCTCTACAGAAGGCGGCAAGCCGTTAGTGATGCAATCGACGAAGTGCTGATCCTGAACTGCGAGCGGCTCAGCAAAAGCGACGAAGGGTGACACAGTGTCGCCCAGGTGATAAGCGAACTGGGACAGCGGCCCTTCGCCATCACCAGGCGGCACCGCCGACTTGTCGTATACCCGGATCCGGTCACCTTCTGCCATGTCGTTGTACACGACCATTTTTTTCGAGCCCACCGCCGTAATTCGGCGCACCTTGTGTGGGTCGAGCCAGCTGACGTGGATGTTTGTCCGGACGCCAAGGTCCGCGTAGTCGAGCCTCAGGTAGGCGACGTCCTCATGCTGAGGGTGTACATAACGCGATCCCCACGCCGTGACGGTCGTCGGCCGTGAGCCGAGCACGAAGTTAGAGATGGAGATGTCGTGCGGAGCCAGATCGAGGATGACATTAACATCCGTCTGGTAGAGACCGAGATTGAGGCGCGCGCAATCGAGATAGAAAGGCCGCCCAAGGTCACCCCCCCGCAGGAGATCACGAAGCTTGTGGACTGCTGCGTTGTGCTCGAAGGTGTGACCTGGCATGAGCACGACGTCGGCGTCTTCAGCCGCGTCGACGAGGGCCCGCGCAGCTTCCGACGTGGTCGCCAATGGTTTCTCGATGAGCACGTGCTTGCCAGCTGCTATGGCTTTCTGGCCCAGCAGTGCATGGCTGGCCGGTGGCGTGGCAATGACGACAGCGTCAACGTGCGGCAGGGCATCTGCGATATCGGCGTATGCGGTTATACCCTGATCGATGTGTGGAAATCCGTTACCGATCTGGCGGAATCGCGAGTCCACGCCGATGACGGCCGCTACCCCGGTTGTCGACCGCAGCACACGGACATGCCTCGATCCCCAATAACCAATGCCGACGACGCCGACCCGCAGCCCTTCAGAATTCATCTGCACACTTTAGGAGCCTGACCTATTTCCACTGGCAGCGGAACCCCCGCATGAGCGGCCTGGCCTACGTCAAATTGGGGCATTGCCTGCTCTGGGATGCGCCAGCGCCCAGCGCCGGCCTCGACGTCATGCTCGCCGTCCGGCCGCTGGACGGGTTCAGCGAGATGGAGGCAGGACGGCCAGCTGCGACCGCGTCACCGCCACGGCTTCCAGCGTGGAATGGACGCCAAGCTTGGCCATGAGGTTCTGCAGGTGCGTTCGTACCGTGTTGGCGGACAGGTTCAGTCGCTCCGCCACATCCTGCCGCCCCGCGCCTTCGGCAAGGCAGGCTAGAACTTCCCGCTCACGCGGGGTCAGCGAGGCAAGCAGCCGGTCACTCTCACTCTGTTGCTCTTGCTCCTGCAGCAGCAGCCGGAGAACGGCCCCCGTCTCCGCTGGCGGCAGCCAGGTCTCCCCCGCCGCCACACCGCGGATTACCTGCAGCAGATACGCCAGCGATTCGCCCTTGCGCACCCAAGCTGCGGCACCGACGCGGACTGAATCCGCAATCCGGCTCGCCTCCGAGCTCCGGCTGAGCATGACAACGCGAGGGGCGTCGGCGCGCCCGGACAGTTCCTCACACAGGCGGATCGCCGCATCGCCAGGCAGGTCAGCGTCGAGCAGGACGACATCCGCGTGCCTGCCCACGATGAGAGACGGCGCTGGTGCCTGTCTGTGCACAGCCATGACGACCTCGATGTCGTCCTCCGCCTCCAGGCGGGCTGCGAGGGCGTCTGCGAACGTCCGTTCCTTATCGATGAGGAAGACGTTAAGCCCCATAGCCGCCAGCTTTACCAAATGGGCCGCCCGGCGACAGCCCAGCCTGCGTGACCGGGCGTACGCCAACTGGGGTGGTCGTGAACCGCCGCTCTAAGCGGTCGTGAACCGCCTCTCTAAGCGGAGAGTTCATCGAGCAGGTCCTCCCGTGCAGCGAGGGCGGCAGCCTGGAGGCGGCTGTGCGTGCCGAGCTTGGTGAGGACGTTCTTCACATAGCTGCGCAGGGTATTGATCGCGATGTCCATCTCCTCGGCCATCTGTGCGGTGCTCTGGCCCGCGACGATGCGGCGCAGGACCTCCTTCTCCCGGGGGGTGAGCACATGCAGGGACGAGGGGCGCCGCCGGCGGTGGGAGCGGACGCTCGCCCGGCTGGGCACCATGGGATCGATTGCCCTCCCGCCGGCGCCGACCTCATCCAGCGCGGCGGCGATCTGGTCGATGTCCTGGTCTTTGCCGAGAAAGCCGGCCACACCGATCCTCAACGCCGCCGACCAGGTTGGCCGGTCGGCCAGGCTGGAAAGCACGAGCACCGCCGTGTCCGGGCAGTCGTGCCGCATCGCCTCAGCGGCGCTGAGTCCTTCTGTGGCGTCAGCGCTGTCCCGGAGCCCTTCCGTGGCGTCAGTGCTGTCCCGGCCCACCCGGCCGGGCACGCGAAGATCGAGGAGGACGGCGTCGGGCTGGTACGCGCCGACGGCAGCGAGGCCATCGGACGCAGTGGTAGTGATCGCCACCACCTCGTGGCCCAGCGCTTCCATGGCTGTGGCGAGCGCTTCGCTGAGAATCCGGTTGTCGTCGCAGAAAACAAGCCGCATTTGCCCCACTCCCCTGGCCACATTTGGATACCGGCTGCACCCCACCGGGGACCAGAGTCGCGCAGATCGTTGCCGACGCGTAAGAGGGTGGCTGCGGAGTGGGCGCTCAGGTTCCTGAGCGCCCACTCCCGGAAACACCGCGGAAGAGCCGCGCCGCGGCCCTGCGATCGGTGACCTCAAGCTTGCGCACGATCGAGGCGATGTGCACCCGCACGGCACTGGCCGACAGCATGAGCTTGGCGGCGATCTGGGCCGTGGAACACCCTTGTGCCAGCAGTTCGAGCACTTCCCACTCTCGGCTCGTCAGCCGCTGTTCCGGGCCACTGCTCGCGGCCAGCTGCCGCCATCGAGGTTCGCGGCCGTGAAAAGCCTCGAGCACGCGCGCGACCAGCGTCCGCGGCATGGCGGCTTCACCCGAGCAGACGCCATAGAGCGCATCTGGCAGCCGCCGCAGGCTCATGGTCTTCAGCAGGTATCCGGCAGCACCCGCCCAGAGCGCGGCGAACAGGTCGGAATCCTCGTCAGAAACAGTCAGCATCACGAGCTTGGTTTGCGGCAGCCTGGCAGCGATTTCCCACGCCGCCGCCAGGCCTCTACCGGGCATCCTGATGTCCAGCAGGCAGATGTCAGGCCGTTCACGCACCGCGGCCTGCACCGCTGCTGCGGCGTGGCCCACCGCAGCGCAGACCACGAAGCGACCGTCAGCTTCCAGGGCGTGGCGCACGTCATCGCGAGTCGGCACGTGGTCATCGGCGATCAGGATGCGTAGCGGCTGCGACTGAGCATTCACAACACGACCTCCACTTCGCTGCCGTGGCCGGGGATGGAGGTGATACGGAGGTCACCGCAGGCCGCACGGGCGCGCTCGCGCATCGAGACGAGCCCGAAGCCTGCCCCGTCGGCATCGGGGTCGAACCCGCATCCTGCGTCGCTGACCAAGAGGTGTACGTGCTGACGGTTCTGTCTCAGGCTCACGCGAACTTGGCTGGCACCACTGTGGCGGGCCGCGTTTGTGACCGCCTCACAGGCGATCCGCATCATGGCCTCGGCCTGGGGCTTCGACAGCTTGACGTCGTTCGTGGAGTTGAACTCCAGGCCGACACGGAACCGCTCCGCGATTTCGCGGGCCGCATCCGCCAGCGCGATCTCGAAGGCCTGCCCGCCAGGTGCCGTCAGCCCGCGGATGGTCCGCCGGGACTCCACTTGAGCGCGTTCGACTGCATGCTGGAGGCGCTCTACGGTCTCGGCGTTGGTCTCCCCGTCCAGCAGATCAAGGTTGCGGGCGAGATAGGCCAGTTCCTGGCTCAGCCCATCGTGCAGATCGCAGGCAACGCGCCGTCGTTCCTCGAGCACCGCCGCCTCCGGCTGGGCACGCCAGTACGACTGCGTAGCCCGCATCAGGCCGGTGAGAATGACCGCCCAGAAGAGCAGCTGAAGGGCCTCGCCCAGGTAGGCGGAAGCCAGGCCGGGAACAGGGTAGAGGAAGTCGTCCACGTGTGCGGCGGTCGCCAGCACCGCCGAAATAGCCAGCCAGCCCAGGAACTCGTTGCCAAGCTGATGGAAGCGGACGAGGAAAACGATAGCCGCCAGGGCATAGAGCACCACCGTCGCCAGCTGCCAAGCAGGAAGCATCGGTGGTGCATGCGGGCCGGGCACTGCTTGCAGTGCGGCTGCGAGTCGATGTGGGACACGGGCAGTGAGCCCGTCGACGAGGACGGCAGCGAAAACGAGCGCCACGGCCGTGGCCGCCCCGCCGCCCGCCAGCACGAGGCCACGCTGACGCAGTCGGCGACGCGGAAGCAAGGCGGCCAAGGCAAACAGAAGAGCGCCAAGAACGTCGCCGGCCAGGGACTCCTCAATTGTCAGCCCGGAAGGTGGCGGCAGATCGAGCAGCGTCAGCATCACGAAGAACAGGCTCGACAGGGCAAACACGACGAGCGCGGACGTCAACATGAATTCGTTCAGCAGGGTGTGCCGCCGCAGACGGCCCATGGCCAGGAAGGCTGCGAGCAGGGCGATGAGCGACGTCGCCGTCTCCAGTGTCACATGCAGGGTCGAACGCCAGCTGCCGGCGTACAGTTGCGGGAATAGCGCAATCCCAGCGGTAGCAGCGCTCGAAACCGCAACCGCTGGCGGCGTGGTCTCCCGCATGCCCCACACAGCAGGGCTACCTGAACATCAGGAAAACTCGCCAATCTCCGCTCTAGGACGACTTATATCGCTCTCGCGATCACCAGGTCTGGTGGCGTGACATGCGTGAGGATGCAGGCCAGAACGGTCCCGCTCGACACGGCTTTTGCAGCTACCCTGCTATGCCGTATCCAAACGCGGGGGGGCGCCGTTAGGTATCGATCACGATTGCCCGGCGGTAGCCGAGACCATGCCGCTCGCCCTGGGTTCGTAGATTCGGGACGTGACCAGCCGATCCTGCCCGGCCCAGAGCCGGGCCGGCCCAGCCACTGACAGCAAGCGCCGATGTGTGATGGAGCCGGCTCCGCGCATAGGCAGGGCAAAGGAGGCCTCATCAAATCGTCAGCCAGCTGACTCAGGAGACAGGACGGCATGGTCGCTCCGTAGTATGTTTCCTGCGCGCAGGTCCGGACCCCGCGATGTGACGGGCGCGCAGGG
>DATELR010000361.1:0-15194 GCA_035276345.1 Streptosporangiaceae bacterium
TACTGATGGATGTGACCGCTGAGTACCAGCGCGAGCTTCCGGCCCTCGCAGAGCTCGCCGAGCCGCCGCCAGTCCGACTGCGGGACGAACCGGTAGCCGGGCGAGTCCGCAAGCTCCGCGTCAGATCCGGTCAGCGGTTTGTGGGAGAGAAGGGCGAGCGCCTGGTTCTCGGGGCAGTGCCTTACCTGCTCCTCGAGCCAGGACCACTGCTGCTCCTCTGCTTCCAGGCCGGACCCGAATAGCTGGGCGTTGATGCTGAGCATCCGCCAGCCGTCAGCAGTCAGTGACCAGTTGTCGGCGCCCACCGCATCGAGCCAGTGCTGCCGGCGAGCGGCGTCGACGGTGATGCCGGGCGGCGAACCCGGCCACGGGTTGTCGCCGACGTCATGGTTGCCGGGCACGGCATGCCAAGGCACTGGCAAGCGGTCGAGCTGCTGTCGGCCATAAGCCAGGCTGGCGGGATCATGCGCGCCGTCTTGAGTCAGGTCGCCGAGGTGAATGACGGCATCGGGAGCGTCCGCCGCCACGTGATGAAGGACCGCATCCCAGTTGGCCTGCGCTTCCTGGCTGGCGGGGGAGAGATGAGAATCGGACACAAGCGTGAGGCGCAGCGTGGTCACAGCAGCACAGTATCGTTACGTGCCCGCCGCTCAGGGCGGGCCGACGACGAGCTCGATGCTCACCAGGTCGCCGAGCTCGACGTCCTCGCGCCGCCTGACCGAATCCCGCAGCGGAACGACATAGCCGCCGTCTTTCGGGAAAAGGGCCGTGCGCCAGCGGGTCCGCCCGAGACGGACTTCGACCGGCACCATTCCCCAGCCATAGGTGAGACCTGGCGCGAGCTCATTGACTACGTCTGCCTGCTCATCCGGCACAGACACGAAGTGATAGGGGGCCGGGCCCCGCCACTCCCACACGCGCCCCTGGAACTCGAACTCCACGTCGTGAGACTAGCAGCCCAACATTAGTAATTTCTTAACCTTTCCCACAAGTTGTTTAAGGAACGGCATGCGAACGGTGCGATTGCAATTGGCACTCATGAACGAAGCTATTCTTTAATGAGTAGGTAGGTTGGCATCAATGATCTGCGGGGATCTGGACGAACGGGTATAGCAGGCTCCGTCGAATGCCCTCGGAAGGGACCGAGATCGATGCGCTACCCTCAGCAAGACACACAACTCATGACCTCCAGAAATGCCCCGCGGAAAAGTGACGAAAACGTAGCTACTGATCGCGGCGAGGAAGACGCCAGGGCTGCCGCCGTGCTTAGCCAGTTCGGCAGCCGAGCCAATGCGGCAGCATATGCAAACCTCTACGACGGATCGGGACCGTCTGCGCGCTATTTTCATTCCCGGCTGCACGCCGTCCTGGAAGCGCTGCATGCGTGCCCTGGCGGCGAACTTCTCGACGTTGGCTGCGGGCCCGGACTGCTGATTCGCCGCATAGCGAGCGAACGGCCAGGTGACTTTCGTTTCACGGCGTGTGACTGGTCGCAGGGCATGCTGGCCGAGGCCGTCGCCGCGAACCGCGGAGTTAACGTGACTCCGATCGTCGGGCGGGCAGAGAAGCTGCCGATGGCAACCGGTTCCTTCGACGCGGTGCTTGCCACTGGGCTGCTCGAATACACCGACCGGCCAGTTGCCTTGCGCGAGATAAGCCGTGTCGTCCGGCCCGGCGGCCAGGTGATACTCACGATGCTGAATCCGCTCAGCCCCTACCGGCTGTTCGAGTGGACCCTGTACTGGCCGTTCCTCCGCCGCCTCGGGAATGTCGAGGCGTTGTTTGGCATTTCGGCTCGTAAACGTCACGGTGCTGTAGTTTCAGGCATCCAGGCCACTCCGGCTTTTCGGCTCGCTCGGGAAATGCGCTCGGCCGGTCTTCAGCCGCATGACATCATTTACTACGACCTGAATGCCTTCGTGCCACCGATAGACCAGTGGGTGCGGCGATCTGACCGCAGGTGGCGGGATCATCCTGAGAGGACTGTCAGCCGCGGTGTCGGGCGACTGCTGGGCACCGGCTACCTGATCGCCGCGCAGGCGGGAGAACGCGCGAGCGTAGCTTCAGCCAGCGGCCACAGGGCAAGCGTGCTAGCGCGAACGAGACTGCCTGAGCCACGCCTGTCCCGCGAAGGGCAGACGGTCCAGGGACCGTAGCGGTCGGGCGGTTCTGTTCGACGCGAGTTGTAGCATGCGTTACAGGGAGCGCATAGCAGACAGCCCGACGGGGGCCGTGCAGGTCTACCAGCGCGCGAGCAGGATCCTGGGTGAACATCAGCAACCTCATCGCGACCTATGGCTACTGGGCTGTGTTCCTGCTAGTCGGCGCGGAGAGCCTGGGAGTCCCGGTTCCTGGGGAGACCGCGCTGGTTACAGCGGCGATCTACGCCGGCAACACGCACCGGCTTTCGCCCTTGATCATCTTCCTGGTCGCGTCGGCAGCTGCGATCATCGGGGACAACATCGGCTTCTGGATCGGGGCCAAGGGCGGCTACCCGCTGCTCCGGCGATACGGCAGCCGGGTGCGGCTCGACGAGCGCAAGCTGAAGATCGCCCGCTACCTGTTCGACACCCACGGCGGCAAGGTCGTGTTCCTCGGCCGGTTTGTTTCCATCCTCCGCACGTACGCCGCCTTCATGGCCGGGACCAGCAAGATGCACTGGCGCAAGTTCCTGGTGGCCAACGCCGCGGGCGGCATTGTCTGGGCCGGTACCTTCACGCTGGCCGCGTACCTTGCCGGCGACGTGCTGAAGCGGGTGTCAACCACCGTCGCCTGGGTGCTGGGAGGAATCGCGGTCGTGCTCATCGGCGCGGGCATTTGGTACATCCGGCGCCGGATGGACCGCCTCGCTGTCCGGGCCGAAGCTGCCTATCCTGGCCCTCTTGGCTAGCTCCGAGGTCGATGGGGCGAACTCACGAAGGCGGGTCGGCTATGAGACTCGCCAGGCCTGACCAGGATCGGTTGAAGCGCAGGGCTGGATCTGCAGTTGCGTGCCGTCGGAAAGGGCGTCACCTGGGTCAGCAAGGCACAACCCCGAGTTCGGGTTCATGAGGGCGGCGCCCGCACCATTCGGGATGAGATGCCATTGCTGCCCGGGAGTGCCGTCGCAGGCGCGCAGGTCAACTGGCGTACCGCTGGTCGTAGCTGAGCCCGGCACCTCGAGGCATTTGCCGTGCACAGTCACCGTGCCGCCGGCCGTCACCGTCCAGGCTTGGCCGGCGGACCCGTCGCAGGCCCGGATGTCGACCACGGTGCCATCGGTGATCTGGTTGCCGTAGTCATCGAGGCACTTGCCGGGCAGCTGCGACGCCACCGGCCCTGCGGGCAGCGTCCAGGCCTGGTTCCGGTTCCCGTCACAGGCAGAGATCACAACCTGGGTGCCGTTCTTCGTGCTCCAGCCGGGAATGGCCAGGCACATTGCTGATCCCTGGTTGCGAAGCATGGTCGGGCGCCCGCCAAGCGATGCGTCCACTGCGTGCGGATAGGTGAGCCGCCATTGCTGGCGAGCGCTATCGGTGCACGGCTGGAGCCGGACTTTCCACCCGCTGACCGCCCCGGACGGCACGGTCAGGCATTTGCTGTGTATCCGCAGCGTGCCGTCTTGGACATAGCGCCAGGACTGGGCTGGCCCGCTGGTGCAGGACCAGATGTCCGCAGCGGTGCCGTCCGCTGCCGAATTGCCGACGTCGTTGAGGCATTTGCCGCCCAGGTCGAGCTGGACCGGGCCCGCGGGGCCAACGCCCGGCGGCATGCTCACGGTCCACGGGAACGACACCGACGCCGTGCGTCCCTGGCCGTCCGAAACCGTCACCGTCGAGGAGTACGTGCCAGGTGTGACCGGCCAGCCGGTGATCAGGCCGTCCTCGCTGATGCTGACTCCCGGCGGGAGCCCGTTGCCGGAGAATGATAGAGCCTGTCCGGGCATCGTGGCGGCGGCCCGGGCTCGCAGGTCCACCGGGCCGCCGGTCAGGTAACGCCGGCTGCCGGGGTCGAGCAGCGGGACTACCGCAGGGTTCAGCTGGTCGAGATCGACCTGTCCGGTGACGCCGGTCACGGCTCCGGTGCTCGAGTACTGCCAGAACGCCCAAGAGCTCCAGCCGGCCGTCGACGGCGGGCTCGTCGCGGTGGCGCTGTAATACGGCGTCCAGAGCGGGGCTTGGCCAAACGCGGCGCTCCCGCCAGCGCACGTGCTCCACCACCCGATCGGGGTGTAAATGACGGGCTGCTGACCCGTCCGCTTCTGCACCTCCGCGGCAAAGGCAGCGACCCACGACACCATCGCGGCAGGGCTCAGCCCGTAACACTGGCCGGTGCCGTCAGGGTTCGGGTTGTACTCGATGTCCAGCATGAGCGGCGGAACGCCCGCCGGGCCGGTCTTCAGGTAGTCGATCAGATCATCAGCCTGGACGACCGGATCGCTGCTAGCTCCATCACCATCAGGGATGGCATAGGCGTAGGCCAGGACCGCCAGCCCGGCGGCTTTGGCGTTCACCAAGTCGGTCAGGGCGTACTTATTCGTGTAGTAGTCACCCTCGGTGGCCTTGATGGCGGCGAACTTTATGCCAGCGCCGGCTACCTGCGACCAATTAATTGGGCTCGGCTGCTCTTGAAAAGACGCGACATCGACGCCCTGCCAGGCACCGGCTATCGGGGCACGCGGAACGGCCGGTGATTTGGAGCTGGATCCGCCGGCGAGTTGCCGCAGCACCTTCGGGGAGTGTGTCGCCCGGACATTTGGATGCTTGACCGGTTGCTGCTGGCCCGCAGACCATACGACCGGGCTCGGCCCCACCGTCGTGGTCGAGCCGACCGCGGGAGGCACGCCCGCGGGCACGGCTAGCAGCATGACTGCGCTGAGTCCGGAGACGCCGAGTAGGATCCGGGCCCGCCGAAGGCCCACCAGTGCGCTCATGAAGACAACTCCCAGGCGTTTCGATAGCCGCCACTAGCGCACATACGCTCTCACCGGCGAACCGTTAATGTCCGGATATTGCAGATATCGAGATGAAGCGGTGACGTCTACGCCCAGGCGGCGATAAGGAGTCCTGAGCAGCGATCGGCCGTCGCTGCAAGGGCCGGTTGATCACCGGACTGCCTCACCTGTGCCGTTTCACCAGCTGGGACGAATGGCTTGACGTCGTGATCAAAGGCGAGGTGCTCGCGGTGCCCTGGCTACGGCTTTCAGGACGCGCTGCCGACCGCCGCGAGGCCCAGTGACCGCTCCATGGACGTCAGCAGTTCCTCGGTGTCGACGGGCTTGGTGACGTAGTCATTTGCTCCCGCGTCGATGCTCTTCTCGCGGTCACCTTGCATGGCCCGCGCGGTAACCGCGATGATCGGCACGTTCCCGACCTCGGGCATCAGGCGGATCGCGGCCGTCGTCGCGTAACCGTCAAGCTCCGGCATCATGACATCCATCAAGACGATGTCGATGCCGCTGTCGGACCGGAGCATATGGATGCCCGTCTCGCCGTCTGAGGCATGCGCTACCCGCAGGCCGTAGAACTCGAGGATGCCGGTGATGGCGAAGGCGTTCCGCTGATCATCGTCGATGACGAGCACCTTCTTGCCCTGCAGTGCCGAATGCCCGGTTGCCTGGATGACCGGCCCGGACACCTCTCGTTCGGCCATGATGCTGGTCACGTCAGACGCAGGCGAAATGCCCACCTCGATCGCGGCGGCGGGCTCGTTGCCGGCTTGCCTGAAGCCGTCCTCCGGCAGATTCACCGGCAGGCGCAAGACGAACGTGCTGCCCCGGCTGGGCATGCTTTGCGCGGTGATCCCGCCGCCAAGCTGCGTCGCCAGCTCGCGGCAGATGGCCAAACCCAGACCGGTGCCACCGTAGCGCCGGTTGGATGTCCCGTCTCCCTGCTGGAAGGCACCGAAGATCGTGTCGAGGTCCTTTTCCGTGATGCCCACGCCGGTGTCCGAGACGGCGAACTCGATCTGGTCGACCGAGCCGTCCTCGGCGTCTGGTACAGCGGCGATCTTGAGCTCGACGCGCCCCTGGTCGGTGAACTTCACGGCGTTGGCGAGCAGGTTGTGCAGGATCTGCCTGAGCCGCTGGCGGTCGGTGAACAGCTCGGCTGGCACATCGTCCGGCACCTGGCTGGCGGTGAATTGCAGGCCCTTCTCCGAGGTCAGCGGGGTGAACACGGCGCGCAGGTCGTCGAGTAGTCCCCGGACCGCGAACCGTTCCGGGTGCAGCTCCATCCGTCCGGCCTCGACCCTGGACAGATCGAGGATGTCGTCGATGAGCTGCAGCAGGTCTGACCCGGACGAGTGGATGATCTGGGCGTACTCGACCTGGCCGAGCGTCAGGTTGTGCTCGGGGTTCTCGGACAGCAGCTTGGAGAGAATTAGCAGGCTGTTCAGCGGGGTCCGGAGCTCATGCGACATGTTCGCCAGGAACTGTGACTTGTACCTCGAGGCGAGGTCGAGCTGCCTGGCGCGCTGCTCGAGCTCTTGCCGTGCTTGCTCGATCTCGACGTTCTTGATCTCAATATCCCGGTTCTGCCGGGCCAGCTGGGCCGCCTGGTCTTCCAGGTCGGAGTTGGACTGCTGCAGCTCTTCCTGCCGGGCCTGCAGCTCACCGGTCCGCGCCTGCAGTTCCGTCGCCAGTCGCTGCGACTCGGTCAGCAGTGCTTCGGTCCTGGAGTTCGCGATGATGGTGTTGAGGTTGACCGCGATCGTTTCAACCAGCAGCTCCATGAACTCGCGTTGGACGTTGGTGAACGGAGTGAAGGACCCGGCCTCGATCACGCCGATGACCTGGTCCTCGAAGACGATCGGCAAGATGATCAGATTCGCGGGCGCAGCGCTGCCCAGGGCCGATGAGACCTTGATGCAGTTCGCGGGCAGGTCCGTGACCAGGATCTGCTTCTTCGTTTTCGCGGCCTGACCGACTAGCGATTCACCGAGCGCGAGGTCGCCGGACATCTCCTGCGGTGGCATCCCGTAGCCGGCGATAACCCGCAGCCTGGTCTCGCCGCCTGTCGCGCCCGCCAGGTAGAACGTGCCGTGCTGGCCGGCCACGAGCGGGATCAGCTCGTCCATGATCAGGCCGGCGACGACGGACAGGTCGCGCTGCCCTTGCATCAGGCCCGCGATCTTGGCGAGGTTGGTCTGCAGCCAGTCTTGTACCTGGTTCGCGATGGTCGTCTCGCGCAGCGACCCGACCATCGCGTTGATGTTGTCTTTCAGGTCGGAGACTTCGCCGCGCGCCTCAACGCTGATCGACCTGGTCAGGTCGCCGGTCGTCACCGCGCTGGTGACTTCGGCGATCGCCCGCACCTGCTGGGTGAGGTTCCCGGCCAGCTCGTTGACGTTCTCAGTCAGCCTCTTCCAGGTGCCGGAGACGCCCTCAACCTCGGCCTGGCCGCCCAGCCGTCCTTCGCTGCCGACCTCCTTGGCGACGCGCGTGACCTCGGCGGCGAAGGACGAGAGCTGATCGACCATGGTGTTGATGGTCGTCTTCAGCTCGAGGATCTCACCGCGCGCGTCGACGTCTATCTTCTTGGACAAGTCGCCCTGGGCGACGGCGGTGGTGACCTGGGCTATGTTCCGGACCTGGCTGGTCAGGTTCCCCGCCATCGAGTTGACGTTCTCGGTCAGGTCCTTCCAGGTGCCCGCCACGTTCGGAACGGCTGCCTGGCCGCCGAGTATCCCTTCCGTGCCGACCTCGCGCGCCACGCGAGTGACCTCACCAGCGAAGGCAGAGAGCGTGTCGACCATCACGTTGATCGTCTCGGCCAGCGCGGCGACTTCGCCCTTCGCCTCGACGGTGATCTTCTGCGACAGGTCGCCGCGGGCGACCGCGGTCGCTACCTGGGCGATCGACCGGACTTGCGCGGTCAGGTTCGAGGCCATCACGTTGACGTTGGTGGTGAGGTCGCCCCAGGTTCCTGACACGCCGCGGACCCTGGCCTGGCCGCCCAGAATGCCCTCGGTGCCGACGTCGCGGGCGACCCTGGTCACCTCGTCGGCGAACAGCGAGAGCTGATCCACCATGGTGTTCAGGGTTTCCTTCAGTTCCAGCATCTCGCCGTTGACGTCGACGGTGATCTTCTGCCGGAGATCGCCGCTGGCCACCGCCGTCGCAACCCGCGCGACGTCGCGGACCTGGCCGGTCAGGTTCCCGGCCATGAAGTTCACCGAGTCGGTCAGGTCACGCCAGGTGCCGCCGACGCCCGGTACCTTGGCCTGACCGCCAAGGCGGCCGTCGGTGCCCACCTCGCGGGCGACCCTGGTGACCTCGTCGGCGAATGCAGACAGCTGGTCGACCATCGTGTTGACGGTGTTCTTCAGCTCCTGGATCTCACCTTGGGCGTCGACGGTGATCTTCTGGCTCAGATCTCCCTTAGCAACCGCGGTCGTCACCTGGGCGATGTTCCTGACCTGGCTGGTCAGGTTTCCCGCCATGAAGTTCACCGAGTCGGTCAGGTCACGCCAGGTACCGCCGACGCCGGGCACGCTAGCCTGACCGCCGAGCATTCCCTCCGTACCCACCTCGCGTGCGACCCTGGTGACCTCGTCCGCGAACGCGGACAGCTCGTCAACCATCTTGTTGAGCGTTTCCTTGAGCTCGAGCATCTCGCCTTTGACGTCAACGGCGATCTTGTGGGTCAGATCACCCCTGGCCACCGCGGTCGCGACCCTGGCGACGTCGCGGACCTGGCCGGATAGGTTCCCGGCCATCGAGTTGACCGAGTCGGTCAGGTCCTTCCAGGTCCCCTCAAGACCCGGTACGTCCGCCTGGCCGCCGAGCCTGCCCTCTGTGCCGACCTCCCTGGCCACGCGCGTTACCTCGGATGTCACGCCGGCGAGCTGATCGTTCAGGCCGTTGAAGACGGTGCCGATCTCATCCAGGAGCGGGTCATCGGCGCGCGGCAGACGGATGCTGAAGTCTCCGCTGCGTGCTGCCGTCAGGCCGTCGAGCAACTGCTGAAGCTGGGGGTCTGACCTGCGAGCCGTCTTCGTGGCGGAAGTCATCTAAGCTCCTTCATCCGGCGCACGTCGGCACGCCGGGGGTAGCCGGCTTGGCAGCACGCACAGCTTCATTGCGGAGCGCAAACTTTAATCAGAGCTTACTGACAGTGAAACTTCCGCTACATCTGGCGACCACGGCTGGGTAGCTTGTACAGGAATGCGAGCACCGTACGTCTGCTAGTGCGAGACCGAACCGGGCGGCGGAATGGTTCCAGGCCCGGTGACGATGCAGGCGAGCGCGCCAAGGTCTTGTTCCGCGAGAGGCTTGGCGAGCGCTGGCGGCTGCTTGAAGTGAGGCTGGCTGAAGTCCAGCATGTCGAGCATGTTGTGAGCGTTGGCGTCCCGGCGGGTCAGGGCCGCCAGGTTCCACTTCGCCTCGACCAGGGCGCAGATGCTGGTGTGGTCGAACACGTTGTGGGACACGTAGTCGGCGCGCGACCACGGCGATATCAGCGCGCACGGCACCCGGAAGCCGTAGCGGCTGAAGCCGCTGTAGGCGTTGCCGCCGTTGGTGTCGGGCGGGATGTCGTCCGGCGGGATCGCGGCCGGCGGGTCGACGTGGTCGTAGTATCCGCCGTGCTCGTCGTAGCACCAGATCAGCAGGCTGTCTTCCCACGCAGGACCAGTCATGACAGCGTTGATGACCTTCGCGGCGAAACGTTCTCCGAGCGCGATGTTCTGCGGGGACTCCTCCGAGTAGAGCCCGTAGTTCGGCTCCACCATGCAGAATCCGGGCAGCGTCCCCGCTTGCGCGTCCTCGAAGAATTCGCCGACCGGCCGTAGGTTTCCCGCGTACTTCACTAGCAGCCGAGGAAACAACGCGAGCTGCGAAGCGATGGAGGTGAGCGAGAAGTAATCACGCCACTGCACTCCGGCATCGTTCAGCCGGTCGAAGATCGTCCCGTTCTGCGGGTAATCCGTCGGCCCTGGCACGGTGTCGTTGATCATCCCGATCGACGTGGCCGCCATCAGGTAGCGGCGGTTAGGGAACGTCGGGCCGAGCAGTGAGCAGAAGTAGCGGTCGGCGATGGGGAAGACCGACGCCAGCGAGTAGTAGAACGGCAGGTCCTCTCGCTGCCAGTACCCCATCGCGGCGGGGCCTCCCGAGGTCACGAACCCGTCCAGCTGGCCAGCGGCCCGCTGGGCGTGGGACGCCTGCCAGCTCTGGCTCGGGTGGCCGAAAACCTGGCAGGTGGTCGGCATCCTGAATGCGTGCTGGACCCTGCCGTCCCCGTACGGATTGGTCGCGATGGGCATGCCGTCGCTACCCAGGGGAAGTCCGTCAGCTCCGGCGCGGCGCAGCATGCCGAGGTGATTGTCGTAGGAATGGTTCTCCATCATCAGCACCACGATGTGCTTGATCTGGGGAATCATGTCTGTGCCAGCGGGCACTCCCGGATGCGGCCTGCTGCCCGGCTCGCGCAGGACGGGTTCGGTTTCCGAATTGTTCATCGCGGTATTCGCACTCCGTCCGGATCCCGACCGAGGAGATCGCCTTTTAAGCCGCCGATTATTTGCCAGGGTGTCAGCCTGGGGTCGGCTCTGCAAGGAGTCACCAGGTCATGGCACGAGCACGATCTTTCCTTTCGATGCCGAGCTCTCCAGGAGTTCGTGCGCGCGGCGGGCATCAGCCAGCGGCAAGCGCTCGGCCACCGCAGGGTGGATCTTGCCCTCGCGCAGCAGGTCGAGCAGCGCGCGGAAGTCCTCGCGGAACAATCCGGGATTCCGGGGACCTCCGCCGACAGCGAGCGCCGGGCTGCCGCGGCCGACAGGGAGGGCCTGGTGGCCTTCGCGCAGCTTCTGGATGCGGTACGCGCGCACGTGCCGGCTTGAAAACAGTCCGCAGCAGGCAACGGCGGCGGTCGCCGCGTACCACTCGAGCCAGGCTCGCCAGCTCTTATGCCCCTGCGACAGGGTCGCGTAGTGGCCGTACACGACGAGCCTGCCACCTGGGCGCAGGGCGCGGAACGAGCGTACGGAGGTCCTCCCGCCGAGGCCGTCCAGCACGACGTCGACACCGGTGCCCGTCGCCTCGCGGATCTTCTCGAGGAAGTCCTCGGTGCGGTAGTCAATCGCCACTGCGCCGAGGCGCTCGACGGCGGCACGGTCGCGATCCGAGCATGTCCCGTACATCTGCAGGCCGGCTGCGGCGCCGAGTTCCAGGACCGCGGTACCGACCCTTCCCGCCGCGCCGTGAACGAGGACCGTTTCGCCGCTCTTTACCCGCGCCGTTCTGTGCAGCAACTGGTAGGCGGTCATGTAGGTGAACACGAGGCCCAGAACCTCCGCAGGGTCGAGATCCTCAGGCACCTCGACCGCGTTGGCCTCCGGCAGGCAGACGCGCTCGGCGTCGGCGCCCCACACGGTGAGCGCGCCGACCCGGTCGCCTGCTCGCAGCCGGGTGCAGCCGGGCCCGAGCTCATCCACCACACCGACGAGTTCGTAGCCTGGCGTGAACGGCGGCGGCGGAACGCCGAGGTAGGTCCCGGCGCGCAGCTGGGCGTCTGTGAACGACACGCCGGCGGCCAGAACCCTGACACGAACCTCGCCGGCCCCCGGTCGAGGGTCATCATCGCGGACGACCGTCAAGACCTCAGGCCCGCCATAGTGATCGACAACGACACGCTTCATCGGTAAACCCCCCTTACCGAACCCGCGACGCGGCAGATTGCCTGGTCGCCTCGCCAACTGCCCTGCTACCAACGCTGGTGTCGACTCGCGGCGCGCCATAGGTCCAAAGGTCCTGGCGAGCCGGGCCGTTCGGCTTTTCCAGGCTGGTCGACGGGGTAGATCAGAGCGAAGGTGGCCGCGGTCCACACACAGGAGCAAATCTTCGATGGCACCTAACTGGCCTGCGATTAGCTATGACCGGTGGGCGGAAACGTGTGACACGCTGCACGCCCAGACCCAGATCCTCGGCAAGCTGGCGGTGGCGCTGGCCCCGCCCGAACCTGAGCTCCAGCATGCCGCGCTGCGGCTGACGGCGCGCGGCTACGAAACCGGGCCGCTGCCGGCGCCCGATGGATCAGGATCGCTGGTCGTGGCGCTTGACTTGCACTCCCATGAGGCGGTCATTGAGCACAGCAGCGGAGCAGCGCAGCGAGTGCCGCTGACTCCTGACCGTCCGGTCGCCGAGGTGACCAAGGATGTCCTGGCCGCGGTTGCCCGGGTCGCGGGGCCCGTCCAGATCTACATGGCTCCGCAGGAAGTCTCGTGGAGCGTGCCGCTGGACGAGGACTACGACCACGCGCGCTATGACCCGGATCAGGTTCGCGACTACTTCGCCGCGGCGAGCCAGGCGGCTCTGGCGCTGACCGCGTTCCGCGCGCCGTACCGCGGCCGAGAGACCAGCGTCAACGCGTGGTGGGGGACATTCGACCTCGCGGTGGTCATGTACTCAGGCGAGCCGGCCGATCCGCCGGGCGACGGGTACATCACGCGGAACACCGGTGATGCCGAGCAGATCTCAGTTGGCTGGTGGCCAGGCGACGCCTCGCATCCGAACGCCGGGTTCTACGCCCTCGCCTACCCGGCCTCCGACGATTTCGCTCGCGCTACCTTGACCCCGGATGCTGCCCGCTGGGATACAACGCTGGGCGGGTTCATCCTGGACTGGGACGACGTCCGGGCGCTCCCCGAACCACAGAAGGCGGCCGTGGAGTTCGCCCACTCCGCATTCCGCCATGGCGCCGAGGCGCAGATGTGGGATGTCGGGCTGATTGAAAGCGCCGAGGGTACGCCGCCGCCCATCGTCTGATTGCAGCGAGGTCCCGGCCGCCAGGATCAAGGAGGCGGCGGCGGGGGCTGACCCGAAGGCTGAGCGGGCATCATGCCCGCCTGCGTGACAATCGAGCGGGCCTGGTCGGCGGTCCCCTGGCGAGCGATGACGTCGTACCTGGTAGCGATCAGGCTCCGCGTGGACGCGAAGTCACGGCGCCCCCTGGTGGCGGCGTGGCTGAAGAAACCGAAGATCGCGCCCCAGGCCGCACCGATCAGCAGGCCGCCGAGGATCAGCCCGAGCCACACCGGCCCCCTGGTGAACAAGCCCACGATGAGACCGATGAACAGGCCGAACCAGGCCCCGCTCGCGGCTCCGGCCGCTGCCGCGCGGCCGGAGGTGAGCCGTCCTGTCACCTTCTCCACCAGTCGCAGGTCCGAGCCGACGATCTCGATGTTCTCGACCGGGAAGCGCTCGTCGGAGAGCTTGTCGACCGCTGCCTGCGCCTGCTCGTAGGTGGTGTAGCTGGCGACGGTGTTCCATGCCATGCTCGCCTGATCGAAGCGCGGCGCATTGAGGTCAGTCATCGTAAGCTCCAACTTCCAGCCAGGTCTTGGCAGGCCTGCCCTCCTGGTCAGGAAGGCAAACATGGCCGAGCTAGCCGGAGGCGGCTGGCCGGGTACCTCAGCCGGCTCGGCGACGCGTGGTCTCAGATCGTGATCCAGTCGGTGACGACCGACCCGGTGCCGCCCGGTCCCGCGCTGCATTTGAGGCTGAACGGGCCGTCACGCAGCTGCGCCCTGAACCGGCCCAGCTCATCGGCGTCCAGCTCGGTGACACTGGATCCCTGGCGGACCTGAACTGCTGCGTGTCCCGGCGGTGCAAGCTGCCCGACAATCCTGCGGCCCTGACCGCCGCTGCTGACCTGGATGTCGATAGTGAGGCCGGTTGCCTCGAAGGAGAGCAACCGGACATCCTCGCGGCCGCGCACCAGCGCTCCCTGATCCTCCGCCACCGAGTCGAGGACCAGCTGGGCGAGCTCGCTGTCGGCGGTTCGCCACGTGTAGGAATCCAGCGCCGCGGCTAGCAGCCGCTCTGGCACCGGGTCCAACCGCTCGATGATCTCTCGCAACCGCTCTTCGACCTCGATTTCGTCAGGCTCGTCCGGCACGCTTGTCCCCTAGCAAATCCCTCTTCTTCTTATGAGGCGGCGATTCGGTCCCGGATACCTTGTTCATCTCCTTGCGCAGTTGCTTGAGGCAGCGAGCACGCGTCGGTCCGATGCTTCCGACCGGCAGGTCAAGGGCGGCGGCCGCCTCCACGTAGCTCGGCCGGCGCGACGCCATCAGGATTCGCAGCAGCTGCTGGCAGCGAGCAGGCAGCTCGCGGAAAGCGCGCCACATCTGCCTTGCCTGGTCCGCCTCCATCGTCGCCTGCTCGGCGTCGAGAACCGCCAGCTCGGGAGATATCTCATCGGCCGGTACTAGGTCAGCCAGCGTCGCCTCCTCCATCGGCGTCGACCGGCCGCGGCTGCGAACGACGCGGATCGACTCGCGCCTGGCTGTGGTTGCCAGCCACGCGCCAACCTGCTCGGGGTTCTGCAGGCGGCCGAGGTGCTCGGCGAGCCGTAGCCAGGCCGTCTGGTAGACGTCGCTCGCGTCGGCTGAGCTGAGGCGGAAACTGCGGGCCACTGCCCAGACGAGACTGCTGAACTGCTCGACCAGCACCCGCCACGCTGCCTCGTCGCCTTGCGCGGCTGCGCTCACCAGGCTGGCGGCCTCACCCTGCTCCACAGGTCACATTTCCCTCGCTATATCCATGAAAATCGTAATCGGCATACATCCATTATCCGACACTAGACATGCCCTGTTCATGAACCGAAGGCCACATACGCGCGTGCCGCCGCGAAAGACCAGGGGTCGTCTTGTGCACTCAGCCGCGCCGCACGCAAGGCTTCTGACGAGGTGGCGCCGCTCGCGAGCTGCTCGTGGATCCGGACGGTCACCGGCACGGTGGCCGCGTCATTCACCGCGACGACCGGCGCGATCACTCCGGCGGTGCCGATTCGCCCGAGCGCTGCGACCAGGCCAAGCATCTCGTCAGCCCCGGCAGGGCCGGTCACGCCTGAGTCGCAACATGACAGCACGAGCCGGTACGGAGCTCGCCTGAGCCGATGCAAGTCGTGGACGGTCAGCGGGCCGTCGTCCAGCGTGAGCGAGGAGAAGAGCGGATTGTCCGCGCGGAAATTGCCGTGTGCCGCGATGTGCGCCAGCCACTTTCCCTCAAGCGCGGTCAGCACCTTCTCCGCCGTGGCTACACCGCCGGTCAGAACCTCCGCATGCGGATAAGAGTCAGCCAGCGCCGCAGCTTCGCTCGCCCCGCCCTCCAGATCGGGGCCCACGACGATGGCGACTCCGCGATCCGCCGGCGCTTCGGCCTTGCGGCCGCGAAGCCACGTCTGCGCCGACGGAACGATGCTGATGGCGCG
>DATELR010000362.1:0-15436 GCA_035276345.1 Streptosporangiaceae bacterium
TCACCGGGTTCTTCCGATTCTCTTTCGCCGGCGATTCTGGCTTCCTGGCGGTTTTCGCCACGGTGGAAGCGGACGGCAGCCGGGACACCCACGTCGGCGCGGACATCTCAGCTGACCGGTGCGTCGACCTGGTCAGGACCGCCCTCGGAAGTGAGCCCGACCAGCCGGTAGAGATAGAGAGCGTCCAGCAATGGAGCGCGATGGCCGACACGGCCGAGAAGTTCGGTTCAGGGCGGGTATTCCTGGCAGGCGACTCGGCCCTCGTTATGCCGCCCACCGGAGGCTTCGGCGGGAACACCGGCGTCGCTGACGCACACAACCTGGCTTGGAAGCTCGCTTTCGTCACCCGCGGCATCGCAGGACCGGAGCTGCTCGAGACGTACGACGCGGAGCGACGCCCGGCAGCCGCGCTCACCGTGGAGCAGGCATATACGCGGTACGTGCTGAGGGTGGACAACTCGCTGCCGAAGGACCGCGGCTGAGGTAGGCGAGTCGCTGGGCGTCGACGTCAGCGTCGTGCCGGTTGCCCCTGGATCCTTGCCCGCTTCGTCGCCATCGGAGGCGGCAGGATCTGGCTGGACGGGGGCGGCGCTGATCAGGCCCGACGGCGTCATCGCGTGGAAACCCAGCGTGCCCGCAGAAGCGCCAGGCCAGTTGGCCGGCGTGATGAGGAGCCTGCTGTTCCGCGCGCCAGTCTGAGGCCGGCCAGCTGGCCAGGCTCAGCAGGTTGCCTCAGCCCTTGTTGAACCGGTGGCGGATCTGATCCTGCTGCTGCACCGACAGATCGGAGCGGATGAGTTCCATATCGTGGCCCTGAAAGGCCTCGGCTACCTTGTCGACCGCAGCGCCGGCGCTCTGGAGCACGAGCACGGACGTCCCTGGTGCCATATCGCCCTTGACGGACTCGATGACCGAGCGATCAAGCGCGCCGTGCTTCATCTTGCTCATCCGGGCCGCGAGCGCGCCGCCTTGCTGGGTCACGTGTTCCATCGCAACGGGTTCTGTCGCGTACCGCGGCCACCGGAGAACCGCCACATCTTGGACATCGATGAGGTTCTGAGAGTCGAGCTCCTGGAGCGTGAGCACCGCATCGTCGGCTTTCTCGGTCCCGTTAAACCGCCAAGCTGTAGTTGTCATCGTGATTGCACCCCTCATGCCCGTCTGATCTTCTGACATGGCTCAGTCAACGATCACGTGCCCCCGGCAGCGCCGCATCACCTCACGAAGGTGAAGCTGAGGCAGCCCGGCTCCTCAGGTCAGGACGGCGGCGTGTTATCGGGAGCGGACGCGATGAGCTGGCGGGCGGAGGCAGCATCGGAGGGTGCGACGAGCACGCGAACGCCTTCAAACTGCAGCTGAGGCTGCAGGCCTCCGGCGTCGTCGGCCGAGATGATCGCTCGCACACCGTGACTGCGGAGCATGCCGGCGATGAGTTCCGCCTCGATGCGGCTCCCGGCCACGGCCACGGGCACGGGCCCGCCCTCCCTAGCAGCGTCGCGTGCCACCGTCACCACCTCCCGTTGCGGCTGCTTGCCGCTTACAGCTATCTAACGGCGTGCCCTGGACAGACGTCTGGTACACCGCGGAGCGATCGATGCGAGGTTGCCGCTTACGTCGGCGGGAACAACTCGCTCCGAGGAGGTTCGCGCCGATGCCCGATCACCTTCCGATGCCGTCACTTGGCGGTGCGACCGAGTGGCTCAACTCAGAGCCGCAAGGTCCTGCCGCCCTGCGCGGCAACGTCGTCCTCGTCGACTTCTGGACGTTGACCTGCATTAACTGGCTCCGGACCGAGCCGTATATACGCGCATGGTCGCAGGCGTACCGCGACGACGGGCTGGTCGTGATCGGCGTTCATACCCCGGAGTTCTCGTTCGAGCATGAAATCGACCGAGTCAGGGCCGCGACGAGAGAGCGCGGGATCGATTACCCGGTCGCAGTCGACAACGACTACGAAGTCTGGACAGCTTTCGACAATCACTACTGGCCTGCGCTGTATTTCATCGACGCAGAAGGCATCATTCGCGATCATCACTTCGGCGAGGGCCGTTATCAGCAATCCGAGCGCACCATCCAGCGGCTCCTGGGCATCGAGCGCGACCTTGTGTCGGTAACCGCGGCCGGGGTCGAGGCACCCGCCGATTGGGAGCATCTGAGCACGCCAGAGACATACCTCGGCTACCGCCAGAGCGAGCATTTCGCCACATCGGACGGCCAGGTCTTCGACGAACCTCACCGCTTCGAAGTCCCGGAGCGCCTTCCAGGCAACCACTGGGCACTCGGCGGCGAGTGGACGATCGGGCGCGAGAAAGCGGTGGTCGAGGAGGCGGGCGGGAGCATTGCCTTCCGATTCGACGCGCGCGACGCGCATCTGGTGCTGTCCCCGGGAACGCACGACCCGATCAGGTTCCGGTTGCTCATGGACGGTGCGCCACCTGGCGCCTCGCACGGGGCGGACGTCGATGAACAGGGGAACGGGCTGCTCGAGGAAGGCCGTCTCTACCAGCTCGTGCGGCAGGACGGCGAGGTGCGCGGGCGGACGCTCGAGATCACGTTCCTGGAGCCAGGGGCCGAGGCGTACGTGTTCACGTTCGGCTAACGCACTGGATTCTCGGCAACTGAGGTGGCGGTAGGTCAAGCCCAGGATCGGCTGGTCAGGACCAGCCGGTACCCGTCGGGATCAACTATCGTGATGCCGCCCTGATCCCAGTAGGGATTGCGCGAGCCGACGCGGCTGCCGCCGGCGTCGATAATGCGCGCCACGACATGCTCATCGATGTCGCCATTGAGGTACAGCACGACCAGATCTTCATCGGTCGGAGCAGCCGGAGTTTCGCCGTCCGGATCGCCGACAAGCTCAAGATGCCAGCCAGCGTCAGGCCACCCGACCATCAGCAGTGCATGTCCGCCTTCAGCTGACGAATCGACCCGGTACAGAACGTCCATGCCAAGGCCATCCACCCAGAACCGCTCGGACGCCTGGAGGCTGCGGCTCGGGCGCGCGATTCGCAGGTGGCTTGCTGACATTGATTGCATGGTCCGATCATCGCGCGCCTAGCGGGTGGCACAATCGCCTGCATGGCGGAGTCGGCGGACGTACTGGTCGTGGGGGCCGGCCTGGCCGGGCTGACCGCTGCTCGCGATGTGATGGCGGCCGGTCGCTCGGTTGTGGTGCTGGAGGCCAGAGACCGGGTCGGCGGACGAGTCGTCAACCAGGACATCGGTGACGGCAAGATCGTCGAGATGGGCGGCGAGTACGCCGGTCCGACCCAGGACCGCGTGCTGGCACTGGCTGCGGAACTGGGCGTCGCCACGTTCCCGACGTACGACACCGGCATGAACGTGCTGCATTTCAATGGCAAGCGCGGCACTTACGCGGGCGGGATCCCGCGGATCAATCCGCTCGTGCTCGCTGACCTGGGACTGGCGCAGGCCCGGCTGGAATCGCTGGCCAAGAAGGTGCCATTGGACGCGCCGTGGACCGCGGTCAAAGCCGGGCCGTGGGACGGCCAGACGTTCGAGACCTGGGCCCGCCGGAACACCGTTAGTCCCACCGCCTACAAACTGCTCTCGCTGGTGGCGGAAGCGGTCTTCGCCGCTGAGCCTGGCGACCTGTCGCTGCTGCACGTGCTCTTCTACGCGCATTCCGGCGGCACATTCCAGCGGCTGGTCGAAACCACGGGCGGCGCGCAGCAGGACCGGTTCATCGGCGGCTCGGCATTGATCGCCGAGCGACTCGCTGACCAGCTAGGCCCTCATACGGTCCTGCTTGGTGCACCGGTGAACAAGATCGCGGTGGCCGGTGACAAGGTCACCGCGATCACTGCAGCCGGCCAGTTCGACGGCAAGCGGATCATCGTGACCGCGCCTCCGCTGCTGGCCGGCCGGATCGAGTACGAGCCAGCTCTGCCGTACTGGCGCGAGCAACTCACCCAGCGCGCCCCGATGGGCTCGGTCATCAAGTGCCAGGTCATATACGACGAGCCGTTCTGGCGCACGGAAGGGTTGTCCGGGCAGGCCACTGGCGACGGTGAGGGGTCAAGGGTCGTATTCGACAACTCCCCGCCTGACGGTTCGCCCGGAGTATTGCTGGCTTTCGTTGAAGGCGACGAAGCGCGCCGGCTCGGCCGGGAGAGCGCGCAAGCTCGCCGCGCCGCTGTGGTGAGCTCGCTGACCAGGTACTTCGGCCCGACGGCTGGTTCTCCAGCGGACTACCTGGAGCTCGACTGGCAGCAGGAACGCTGGAGCGGCGGCTGCTACGGCACGATCTTCGGACCGAACGTGTGGACCAGGTACGGGCCCGCGCTCGCGACTCCGGTCGGACCGATTCACTGGGCCGGCACGGAGACGTCGCCGGAGTGGTGCGGCTATATGGACGGCGCAGTCCGTTCTGGCGAGAGAGTCGCACGGGCTGTGCTCTCCGAACTTGGCTGAGCACAGGCGCGCTACTGCGCCCTGAGCTTCGTCAGCAGGTGCACGAGCGACTCACGCAGCGCGTCGAACTCCGCCGGGCTGGTCAGCTGCGCCCAGTTCTCTTCGACCCGGGCCGCGGCCGCATGCGTGACAGGCGGCACCGACGCGCCCCGGCCCGTCAGGAACACCAGGCGTGACCGGTTGTCGCGAGGATTGGGCCGGCGCTCGACATAGCCCGTGCGCTCAAGCTGATCGACGGCCTGGGCCATCGACTGCTTGCGCACCCTGGCCAGTTCGGCCAGCCGCGAAACCGTGATGCCTTCGGGCGGCACGAAGGGGAAGACGTTCGCGGCTCCGGGCGTGATATCGCCGAATCCTGCTTCGCGCAGCGCGGTATCGATGCTCTGCGCGTAGTGCTGATAGATCAGCCGTAGCAGCAGCCCGATCACCGGGCGCTCTGGGAAGCCAGCTTCCATAGATAGACAGGTGCCTGTCTATTAAGTATGGTGGACAGGTACCTGTCGATAGTAGTGGAACGGAGCCCAGCATGACTACCACGACACCCGCTGTGTTCGGTCAGTTCGGCCAGACACTGGCATTCGCCGAGCAGACGTTGACCGGGATCTTGACCAAGCACCTCGCCGAGCGCGGCACCAAGCCGGAGACCTGGTACGCGCTGCAACTGCTCGCTGCGCGGGGGCCCGGATTGTCCCGTGAGGAGCTCAGCCGCAGTCTCGAGCGCTCGCGGACTCTCAATCCGGACACCACGCGCGAGCTGCTCAAGCGCCTCGAAGCCGAAGGGCTGATCCGCGGTGACACGCTGGTCGATCTGACGCCCGAAGGGGAAGCGCTGCACCGGAGCCTGCGTGAATACGTCGCCGGGCCGACGGTACGGCTGCTCAGCCAGTTCGATATCGGTGACATTGAGACGACCGTGCGGACGGTGCAGGCGATCACCAAGCGCGCGGCAGAGGAGGCAGCGGGCTCTGCGAGCTAGGAGGGCGCTACGCCGTCCAGCTCACGGGCAGTCGTTTGACGCCGCGCTGGAAGTTCGATCGGAGGTAGGACGGCTGGCCCGCATAACCGAGCGCGGACGTGCGGGCCAGCACCTCCTCGAAGAGCGCGCGAACTTGCATGCGGGCGAGGTGCGCGCCCAGGCAGAAATGCGGACCATGCCCGAACACAAGGTGCGGGTTCGGGTGCCGCCTGATGTCGAAGCGGTCGGCGTCGGCGAACACGGCTTCATCGCGATTTGCCGACGTGAATGAAACGACCACCTTGTCGCCGCTGGCGATCTGCTGCCCGCCAAGCTGGCACTGCGAGGTCGCCGTGCGCCGGAAGGTCATGACCGGAGTCCACCACCGCAGCATCTCCTCGGCCGCCGAGGGCGTCAGCGCCGGATCGGCGCGCAGGTCATCCTGCGCCGTCGGATGCTCGAGCAGGGCGATGCACGCGCCGGGCAGGCCGTTGCGCAGTGTCTCGTTGCCTGCGACCGCGAACAGCCAGAACATGTTCTCGAACTCGGCGACAGACACCTGGCCGCCGTCGTCGTCCACCTGCGCCAGCAGGATCGACATCACGTCATCTCCTGGGTTGCGCCGTTTCTCCTCTGCCAGGAGGTGCGCGTACGCGTAGAGGTCCGGCATTCCTTCCCTGGTGCGCGGATCCGGCATCCGGCCGTCCCGGTCCGGTGCCGGGCGAAGCTCCAGCGCTTGCCTGGCTATCGGCGTGCCACCGGCAGGGTCGAACGCGGCCGAGGAGGCATAGTCGGGGTCCTGGTAGCCGATCACCCGATTGGACCAGTCGAAGAGCAGCCAGCGGTCCTCATGCGGCACGCCCAGCACATCCGCCAGCGTGAGCAGCGGCAGATCCGCTGCCACGTCCTTGGCGAAGTCGAACTCACCGCCCGGCCCTGTGAACACCCGGTCGCAGATCGTCCGTGCGTGACCCCGGATGCGCGCCTCGAGGCTGGAGACTGCGCGTCGGGTGAACGACCGGCTCAGCAGCCGCCGCAGCCGCGAGTGGTCAGGCGGATCCATGTTGAGCATCATCTGCCGGACATAGCCAAGCGCCGCAGGCGTCGCCGGGTCTCGGATCTGGGTGGCACCGACCGATGAGGAGAACAGCTGCGGCCTGGACAGCACCGATTCGACATCCGCGTGCCGCAGCACCAGCCAGAACCCGGGGCCCTCCGGCCACCCGAGGACGGGGACTTCGGCAACCCTGACGACCGGGCTCTCCCGTCGCAGCTTGGTCAGGGCGCCGAAAGGCACGCCGTCGACATAGGTCGAAGGGTCAAACACGACCTCTGTCTCGGAACGCCGGGCCAATGTCATTGCATCGACTTTAACCAGCGGAGGTTGCCCTGGCACACTGCGACCATGGAAGGGCGCTTGCGGGTGCACGAGGGCGGCAGCGGTGAGCCGCTCCTGGTGCTGCTGCACGGTCTCGGCGCGACCAGCGACGTCTGGGACCGGTGGCGGCCGTTGCTGGCTGAGCGATGGCCAGGGTGCTGGCTTGCGCCCGACCTGCCGGGGCATGGCGGCTCTCCGCCGCTTCCGGCGTATACCTTTGATGGCTTTGCCGCAGCGATCGCCAGCTCCATCCGCCCTAACGCGGACACCGTGGTGCTGGGCCATTCTCTTGGCGGCGTCGTCGGGCTGGCCTTGGCCAGCGGCAGTTTCGGTCTGCAAGTACGGGCCGTGATCGGGCTGGGCATCAAGGTCGTCTGGACCCGCGAGGATCTGGACCGGGCGGAGTCGGTCGCCCGCCGGCCGTTGTCCTGGTTCTCCTCACGGGACGAGGCTGCCGCCCGCTACCTGCGCGTATCGGGCCTGGCCGGCTTGGTGAATGCAGGCGACCCTGCTGTAGACGCCGGCCTGCGGAACTCCGGCGGGCAATGGCGGCTGGCCATGGATCAGGCAACGTTCGCGGTCGGAGCCCCTGACATGCGGTACCTGCTCGCGCGGTCGCAGGCGCCGGTCACTCTGGCTCGCGGTGAGCACGACCCGATGAACACAGATGAGCAGCTGGCCGCGCTTGGCGTCCCGACGGTCACGCTCCCAGGGCTCGGTCACAACGCGCACGTCGAGGACCCGCGAACATCGATCGCGCTGCTCGACGCGCACCGATAGGGTCGCGGGATGCTTTCGTGGCGAGCGGTGGCGCAATCCGACCTGCGGGCGGTGACTAGCCTGGCGCGCCAGTGCCTGTCGTTCGATGGCGGGCAGCCTTATGCAGCCGATCCCGACGTCCTAGCCCGCTGGTACACCGCTGATGCCAGAACGTGCGCCGGGTGGGATGGCGATGAGCTCATCTGCGTCTCGTCGCTGCGGCTGCCGGCGGGCCAGGGCGCGGGGTCCGATGCCGTAACGACCGGATTGGTGCATCCACACCGTCGCCGCCGCGGGATCGGCGAGCGCGCCTTCGACTGGGCCGCCGGCCAGGCAGGCAACAGGGCGCTGCGCGCCGAGACTGAGATGCTCAACGAGGGCGCTCACGTTCTGTACCTGAGCAAAGGGCTGTCCCAGGTGTTCGCCGAAGATGTCATGCAGCTGGATGGCAGTGCCGGGCTGTCAGCCGCGCATGGGCCAGAGGGGCTCGTCCTCTCGCATTGGGGTCAGGCCGATCCTGCCCGGTTTTTCGCCGTCTACCAGGCGTCATTTCGTGACCGCCCGGGGTTCCCCGGCTGGACGCAAGAACGCTGGATCGAGTGGATCAGCGGCGACGAGGACTTCCGCGCCGACTGGACGTTGCTGGCCAGCATCGACGGCGACGATGTGGGCTTTGTCGTCGGCGACGCCACGAGCTGGATAGCCCAGATGGGCGTCATTCCCTCGGCACGCGGCAAAGACGTCGGTGCCACGTTGCTCGGTGAAGCCGTGCGGCTCATGCGATCCGGTGGCGAGAGCACCATCACACTCAACGTGAACGTCGACAACCCGCGCGCAATCGCGTTGTACCGGCGGTTCGGCTTCACCCGCACCGGCAGCCGCGCCCGCTACGAGGCCCGGCCTTGACGCGCCGGGAGACAGCGGACGGCCCGGTCAAGGACCGGCTCAAGATGCTGCTCGGCGCGCTCATGGCCGCAGCGGTCGCAGTCGTGGTCCTGCTCGTCTTCGCGACGCTCTTTAACTTGTACAAGGGCACCCGCTCTGGCTACCTCGGCCCGGAGGAACATCCGGCCGTCGCCGTGGCCGGTCCGTGCGAGCGGCTCGGGCCGGTGAGCCGCGATGGCCTCGGCTACTGGTGGCAGTGCCACGCCACGGTCCGGGCCGCCGATGGCCGGGTGATCACTACCGTCGTGGACCGCTCTATCCTCACGCCGGCCGACGCCGGGCACACCGTCGCGTTTCGCGAGGCCTGCAAGGTCGATGAAGGCAGGCATCGGTCCGGCTGCAGTTACGGACGGCCGTCAGGCCGCGGCTGGAAAGGCGCGATGGCAGCGCTCATGCTGGTTGAGCGTGCCCTCATCGCGGTCTGCGCGATCTTCGTGATCGTGTGTCTGTTCCGCGCCGTGCTGGGCAGCAGCGGCTACGCCAAGCTCTACGCGTGGGTTAGCCGCCGGCGGCTCGCGCCTGGCCTCGGCGGCAGGCTGGTCAGATGACGCGCGGCTGGGTGGGGCAATGAACGATCTACTGGTCGTGCGCGCAGGCCACGCGTTCAACGGGGAACGGCCGATCGGCCCGGCGGCGGTCTTGATAGCGGACGGAAAGGTTCGCGACGTTGATACAAGCGGTGCACGGCCGCCAGAGGGAGCAGAGGTCATCGACTTCGGCGAGAACGCCTGCCTGCTGCCCGGGCTGATCGATGCCCACGTGCACCTTGCGTTCGATGCCTCGGCCGATGTGGTCACGTCGCTGGCGGCTTGCGACGACGATGCCCTGCTGGACCAGATGCAGGCCGCAGCGATCCAGATGATGCAGGCAGGGATTACCACGGTTCGCGACCTGGGCGACCGGAACTACTTGTCGCTGAGGCTGGCCGACCGCGCCGCCGGGGCGCCGCTTCCTGACATCGTCGCCGCAGGCCCGCCGATCACGACCAGCGGCGGCCACTGTCACTTCCTTGGCGGTGCGGCGGAGGGTGATGCCGCCCTGCGAGCGGCGGTGCGAGAACGCGCCGACCGGGGCTGTGGTGTCGTCAAGGTCATGGCGAGCGGCGGCAACCTCACCACAGGAAGCCAGCCGCATGAGTCGCAATACGACCTGGCAGCGCTTCGCCTTGTCGTCGATGCGGCCCACAGCGCAGGGCTTCAGGCTGCCGCGCATGTCCACGGGGCCAGGGCGGTCGCTGACGCAGTCGACGCCGGATTCGACACGCTGGAACATGTGACGTTCTTCACCGCTGACGGGGTACACGCCGACCCGGCCATGCTCGACCGGATCGCGGCCAGCGACACGGTGGTCAGCGTCACCGTCGGCCTCAAGCCTGGCAATCACCGGGCGCCACCGGCGATGCTGCAGCGGTTGTCCGCCATCGTTGCCAACCACGGCCGGATGTTCCGCGCCGGCGCCACGATGGTTCCAGGAACCGACGCTGGCATATCGCCGGCCAAGCCGCACGACGTACTTCCTTACTCACTGCGCGCGCTGGTCGATCAGGTCGGCATGAGTCCGCAGCAAGCGCTGCGAGCTGCGACATCGGTGGCGGCCAAGGCCATCGGGCAGGCGTCAAAAGGCCAGGTCGCAACCGGCGCGGACGCCGACATTCTCGTGCTGCGGGGCGACCCCGTCGCGGACATCGCCGCGGTGCGGGACGTGCACGCCGTTTTCAAGGGCGGCATCCGGGTCCGGTAGATCCGCCCGGAACAAGGGCGTTCGGGCTCTTCACCTACATCCGTCCGATGGCTTACGGTTACGGCATTCCGGTCGGGAGGTTGAGGCGTGAGCGAACTATGGCGCAAGGGCGCAGTCGAGCTGGCAACCATGATCCGCAACCGCGAGGTCAGTAGCCGGGAGGTCGTCCAGGCGCACCTCGACCGGGTTGACGCCGTCAACCAGGACGTCAATGCGATCGTCCGGCTGCTGCCCGACCTTGCTCTCGCGGCCGCGGACGCCGCGGACAAGATGGTGGCGGACGGCTCTGAACTCGGCGCGCTGCACGGGGTTCCCTGCACGGTCAAGGAGAACATAGACCTCGCAGGTACCCCGACCACTCAGGCGGTTCCCGCGCTGGCGGAGGCGATCGCACCGGTCGATGCGCCGCAGGTGGAACGGCTGCGGGCGGCGGGCGCGATCCCGTTCGGCCGCACCAACCTGCCGGACTTCGGACTGCGGGTCCACACCGACTCTGCCCTGCATGGCCTCACCCGCAACCCGTGGAACAGCCAGCGCACGGCAGGCGGCTCAAGCGGCGGTGAGGCCGCCGCCCTGGCGACCGGGATGACGCCGCTCGGCCTGGGCAACGACCTCGGTGGCTCGCTGCGCAACCCCGCCCACTGCTGCGGTGTCGCGTCGATCAAGCCATCAGTCGGCGTAGTGCCGGGCGGAACCGTGATCCCGCCCGAGGACATGCCGATTTCCTTCCAGCTGATGGCCGTCGAGGGCGTGATGGCGCGCAAGGTCGCCGACGTCCGAGCCGGTTTCACCGCGGTCGCCGGTCAGCACCCGCGCGACCCCCTCAGCGTCACGGCCGTATTCGCCGACCTGGCGCCGGACGACCTGCCGAAAGTCGCGGTGCTCCCTGAACCGCCTGGCGGCTCTACGCACCCAGACGTGGCCGCGGCCGTGCGCCGCGCAGCCGACGCTCTCGCGGATGAGGGCTTCAAGGTCGGCGACGCAGTGCCGCCCGACTATGAGCAGGCGCTCGAGCTGTGGAGCGCGATCCTCGCGGCCGACCTGCGGATCATGCAGGCGGACCTGGACCAGCTGATGGGTCCAGGGGGCAGCAAATTCCTGAGGTATGCGCTTGACCACCTGCCCGCGCATGACTTGACTGGCTGGGCGGTCGCGCATACCGCGAGGCACGGGCTGGCCAGACGATGGAGCCTGTGGTTCCAGGAGTACCCGGTGCTGCTCAGCCCGGTCTGGTCGCAGCCCGCGTTCCCGCTGGACTTCGACATCGAGACCCAGGAAGGCGCGGTCGCGACCGTTGAACTGATGCGGCCCGTCCTCCCGGCTAACGTGCTCGGCACGCCCGCCGCGGTCGTTCCGGCCGGGATGGCCGATGGCCTTCCCGTCGGCGTCCAGGTGATGGGCGGCAAGTACTCCGATCTGCGCTGCATGGCCGTTGCCGAAGCGATCGAGCGGCGGCTCGGTCCGCTCACGCCGATCGACCCCGTCGCCGGCTGACCCGCAGGAGAGACCGTGTTCAAGAGCGCAGAAGAGCGTGAAGCCGAGCGGCAAGCGCGTCAGGAAGAACAGGCCCGCGAGGAGGCCGCTCGCGCCGAGCAAGCCAAGGCCGCGGAGGAGCAGCGTCAGCGCGCAGCCTTCCTGGCGACGCCGATCGGAGCAGCAACGGCCGCGAAGGAGGAAGGCCAGCCGTTCTTCGAGGTCCAGCTCGAGGTGGGCAGCCATGTCGGCACCGCAAGCTTCGGTTTTGCCGACGGCCGCCGAAGCTCGGCGAGTTCGGCTGCCATTCTCGGTGAGATCGAAAAGCTTGGCTGGCGGCTTGAGCATGCCGGCTACTACTTCATGATCACCGGAGAGACCAGCACTGAGCGCATGTTCCTGAGCGGGGAGGCGACTGCGGTCAGCGGCGTGACAATCGGTGTCTACCTGTTCCGCAACACCTCGCTCGGCTGAACGACAAGGTCGACGTGCGGATTGAGCAGTTCACGATCATTGTCGATGACTACGACAAGGCCATCGAATTCTTCGTTGACGTGCTGGAATTCGACCTCATCGAGGACTCGCCGTCCCTGACCAACGACGGCAGGCCGAAACGGTGGGTCGTTGTCCGGCCGCCCGGCGCTCAGACCGGCATCCTTCTCGCCCGCGCGGACGGGGAGCAGCAGGTCGCGGCCATCGGCAACCAAATGGCCGGGCGCGTCGGGTTCTTCCTCCGGGCCGACGACTTCGACTCCGCCTACGACCGGATGACAGCAGCCGGAGTGCAGTTTCTGACCCCACCGCGCACAGAACCCTACGGGCGCGTTGCCGTATTCCTCGATATCGCGGGCAACAAATGGGATCTGCTCGGCTAATCCGCGAACTCCCTGATGAGCTGAGCGAGTGCCGTCGGCTGATCCAGCGGGATCAGGGTGTAACTATCGCCGACCTCTGCCAGCCGGCCGTCGGGGAACAGGTCGGCCAGCCGGCGGCCGTGCTCGGGCGGCATCACGCGGTCGCCGCGCGCCCAGACCACGAGGACGGGACGGTTGAAGCTGGGCAGCCGTTCCGCCGTCGTCAGCAGCAGGCGCCGGTCCGCGAATGCTGCCCTGATAATGCGCACCGCGTCGCGGCTGATCGCGGGCTGCTCGAGGACAGGCTTCACCCACCGCGCGGTGGCCGCGTCTCCTCGCTTGGTCAGCCACCCGAAGGCGACGGGCATCCGCCGTAGCGCTGGCAGCCTCATCTGCTGCATGAACATGCGGAACGCCGGCGGCGGCAGCTTGCCGGTGAGCGCGAGCGTCTTGCCGGTCAGGCCGGGCGGCAGGTTGTCGAAGGCCTCGCATGACACCAGGACGGCCCGCTTGACCCGGTCGGCGCCGTCGCTGATGACCAGCTGGACGATCGCCCCGCCGGTGTCGTTGCCGACTAGCGTGACCTCGCGCAGGTCGAGGCGGTCAAGGAACTCGCTGACCAGCCGCGCTATGCCCGGCAGCGACAGATCGGCCCCGGACTTCATCGGGCGACGGTGCGCGCCGAGCGGCAGCGTGGGGGCCACGCACCGGTAGCTGGGGGACAGGTCTGCGATCAGCCCGTCCCACAAGGTCGCGTCCATCAGCAGCCCGTGCAGCAGCACGATCACGGGCCCGTCGCCACCCGTGTCGTAATACTCGATCGGGCCCGCTGCTAGCTCGATCTCCCCGGTTCGCGTCCTCACCGGCGATATCGGCATGGTCATAGATGCTCCTTTGACCGTTCGCGTCGTCAGTTGGCGATGGCCACATGCCTGTGCGAGCTAGCCGGGTCATCGAGCAGCCCGAGCATGCATGCGGCCAAGTCCGCCCGGGAGATGCTGAACCCGTGCGGCAGGTTCCGGTCGATCGCGGTGCGGTAGCTGCCCGTGGCTGCCTTGTTGGTCAGCGCAGGCGGGCGCACGATCGTCCAGTCAAGGTCGCTGTGCCGTATCTCATCCTCGCCGGCCCGCATATCGGCGCACACCTGGCCCAGGAATGTACGGCGCGCAAGCGGCTTGACCAGGAACCGCATGTACAGGCTCTCGCCCTCGTCGGCAACGATGGAGCCGCTTACCTCGACGAATCGCCGGGTGCCGGTCTTCTCCATCGCCTGGATGATGCTCCGCACGCTGTCCCGGATCACGGTGGTCGGACCGGCGCCGCGCGGGCCGACCGCCGAGATGACGGCGTCGGCATCCTCGATCGCCGGCGATATCGAGGCCGGATCCATCACGTCGGCCGTGACGACGCGCAACCTCGGGTGGTCCGGAATCGTCAGCCTTGAGGCATTGCGGACGACCGCGGTGATGTCGTGGCCGGCGGCAAGTGCCTGAGTGGTGAGGGTCGTCCCCGTCGCACCCGTTGCGCCAAAGATCGTGAGCTTCATGACGTTCGCCTCCCGTGCCGAAACTCTGGAATCCATATCGTATGTCTAACGTAACATATGGAATCGGTAGCAGTATTCCAGGTGCGGGCTCGCTGATTCCGCGTCCCTGGTTGCGGGAAAGCCAGAACTGACTCACCATTCAGCTCATACGGCAGAACACGTGGACAAGGAGAAGCGGATGACGGTGGATGCCGGGCTGACCTCGAATTCGACGACCCTGTACTTCGGTCCCTGGTATCGCAGGTCCCCGTTCTTCGAGGCGACGCTGCGGTGGGGCTGCAAGGCATACGACATCTACAACCACATGTACCTGCCCGCCTACTACGACGAGCTTGCCGCCGAGTACTGGGCGCTCGTGAATGACGTCACCCTATGGGACGTCGGAGTCGAGCGCGTCGTAGAGATCAGCGGGCCGGACGGGTTCGCGCTGACGAACGCGATCACCTGCCGTGACCTGACTAAATGCGCAGTCGGCCAGGGCAAGTACGCGCCGATCATCGCTCCTGACGGCGGCATCATTAACGACCCAGTGCTGCTGCGCCGCGACGAGAACACGTTCTGGCTGTGCCTCGCCGACGGCGATGCGCACCTGTACGCGATGGGCCTGGCGCACGGGATGGGGCTCAACGCGACGGTCACGCTGCCTGAGGTCTATCCGGTCCAGGTGCAGGGGCCGAAGGCCAGGGATCTCATGCGGGACCTGGCAGGCGAGGCGGTGCTCGGCGTGAAGTATTACTGGTGCGCCGACGCGAGCATCGCAGACATCCCGGTCGTTATCAGCCGCACAGGCTGGACGGGGGAGGTCGGCTACGAGGTGTTCCTGTCCGATCCCCGCCGCGGCGACGACTTGTGGGAAACCATCATGCAAGCCGGGGCCCGCTACGGCATCAGGCCGATCGCGCCCTGCGAGGCGCGCCGGATCGAGGCAGGCATCTTCAACTGCAACTCCGATTTCACAATGCAGAACAACCCGTTCGAGGTAATGGGGATGGAGCGGCTGGTCGAGAGACAGGACGCTGACTACGTGGGCAAGGCACCGCTGGAGCGGATCCGCGAGGAAGGCGTCACCCGCAAGCTCGTTGGCATCGAAGCGCCTGGCGACCCCTCCTATTTCGAGATCACTGAGCCGCGGCCCGCGCTAGCTCGTGGCGAGCGCGTCGGCCACGTCACAGACCTCGTCTGGTCACCGCGCCTCGAGCGCAACATCGGATACGTCTGGGTGCCGATCGACCTCGCCGGGCCGGGCAATGACCTCGAGATCGAATGGAAAGACGGGTCGCGAACGCCGGCGAGAACCGCGTCGATCCCGTTCGTAGACCCTAAGAAGAGCACGCCCGCCGCCTAGCCGCCCA
>DATELR010000363.1:0-64076 GCA_035276345.1 Streptosporangiaceae bacterium
ACCGGGTCTTCGCGGCCTGCCGCGACCACGGGGTCGCGGTCGAGATCAACTGCCGGCCAGAGCGCCAGGACCCGCCTGACCAGTTGCTCCGGCTGGCCACGGAGGCCGGCTGCCTGTTCGCCATCGATACCGACGCGCACGCACCTGGTCAGCTGGACTGGATCGGCAGCGGCTGCGTCAGGGCCGAGGGCATGGGCATCGAACCCGCCAGGGTGATCAACACGCGGGCGGCCGACGAGGTCAGCAGGCGACGGGCATAGGCCCGGCTAGTCCCAGCGGTGCGCGTTCTTGTCGTGCAGCGAGCCTGGCTGGTCCGGGATCACGCAGAAGAGCAGCCCAGCCGGATCGCTCATCACCCACCACTCGTGCGCCTTGAACTCACGCTTGGCCCCGAGCGCCTCAAGCCTGCTGAGCTCCGCCTCTAGGTCGTCGGTGTGGATGTCGACGTGAATCCGTGACTGGCCACCGCCGATCCGCTGGATGAGCAACCCGACTTCCTGTCCAGGCAGCTCTGTGCCGTGGTACTCGGGATACTTTTCGGCCTGGACCATCTGCTGTCCCATCGCCTCCTGCCAGAAGGAGAGCTCCTCGCCGTGAACTTCCTGCGGGACATCGATGACGATCTTGCACAGCCGGCTGTAGTGGGTCACGGATCATTACCTTAGGCCACGAACCGGTCACCAAGCCGCGCCACTGCGGGGCTGGCTGGCGACGCAAGCATCGGCACGCCATGATGACCTGGTGCAGCATGCGCCCCGACTACCGCGCCGCCAGAGCGCGCCAGCGCGTTCATGAACCTGACTCCTGGCCCGCTGGCCCTGGTCGGCAGCGGCGAATACCTGCCCGTGATGACCGAAGTCGAGCGGTTGCTGATCGAGGGCCGTCCGCCTCGGTACGTGCAGATTCCGACCGCGGCGGCGCCAGAAGGCGAGCACAGCCTGCGCCGCTGGCTCGACCTGGGGGCCGCGCAGGCTGACCGGCTGGGCGTCGAGCAGATCCCGGTTGTCGTGCGGAACCGGGCAGAGGCGGACTCGCCGGAACTGGCCGCCATGATCGCGGGCGCCGGGCTGATCTACCTCTCCGGCGGCAGCCCGACGTTCCTCGCTCAGACGCTGCGCGGAACCCTGGTCTGGGACGCGATCCTGACGGCCTGGCGGGACGGCTCGGCGCTGGCCGGCTGCTCTGCCGGCGCCATAGCGCTGACCGGCTGGGTCCCGTTCATGCGGGCACCGCTGCGCTCACCCGACTCCGGACTCGGCGTGCTCCCCGCGCTGCGTGTGCTGCCTCACTTCGACAAGATGCTGGCCTGGGTTCCCGACCTGCTGACCAGAGCGCGGACGCGGGCGCCCGTGGGCACGGTTGTGCTCGGGATCGACGAGGACACCGCGCTGGTGGACCTCACCGGGGCGGGCCACACCTGGCGCGTCTACGGCCGGCAGCAGGTGTGGTGGCTGGAAGACGGCACCAAGCGCGGTTACCAGGCCGGCGCCACGCTTACCACGCACTAAACCGGTTGGCTGGTATCGACCGAACGGATACGTTTCATCCGATGGAGATCCGTGAGTTCACCGACGCTGACTGGGCACAGGTCTGGCCGATAGTGCGGGACGTCATCCGGGCCAGTGACACCTACACCTATGACCCCGGGATGACGTCGGACCAGGCCAGGGCGATCTGGGTGGAGCTGCCTCCCGGCCATACCGTCGTGGCGGTCAACGATGGCAAGGTGGCTGGCACCGCAAAAATGGGGCCGAACCGGCCAGGGCCTGGCTCCCACGTCTCCACGGCCAGCTTCATGGTCGGGAGAGACGTGCGCGGCAAGGGCGTCGGGACCGCGCTCTGCAGGTACGCGCTGGACTGGGCCAGATCCAACGGATACGCCGGCATGCAGTTCAATGCCGTGGCCGAGACGAACCGATCAGCCGTCGAGATCTACGAGCGGCTCGGATTCACCATCGTCGGAACGGTACCTGGCGCCTTCAAGCACCCTGACCACGGCAGGGTCGGCCTGCACATCATGTACTGCGAGTTCTGAGCACTGGCGAAATCGGGTTGGTTCCCCCGCGATCAGCCAGCGATGATGGGTGCATGAACGTCGTGGAGATCAACATCGGGCCGAGTGAGGCGCTCGCGGGGGTGGAGTCCGTCGCGGCACTGGCAGGCAAGGGACTTAAGGGAGACCGCCAGTTCTGCGAGGAGGGAGCGCGACCGGGCGGGGCACTGACGCTGATCGAGGCCGAGGCGCTCGAGGATGTCGGCCTGAGCGGCGCGGAATCCCGCAGGCAAGTGGTCGTGCGCGGCGTCCGGCTCAATGATCTCGTGGGCAAGCGATTCCGGGTCGGCAGCGTCGAGTGCGTTGGCGTCGAGCTCTGCGAGCCGTGCCTGCACCTGCAGAAGCTCACCCGTCCCGGCATCATCAAGGACCTGATTCATCGCGGCGGCCTTAACGCTGACATCCTGACCGACGGCCAGATCACCGTCGGCGACGCAGTGTCGGCCTAAACAGTGTCAACCCGCTGGCCAGCCTTAGACGAGTCAGCCCGCGACTATAGCCTCGGCGTGCTTGCGCGGTCAATCATCCTGTTTGACGATCACGGCGCCGATGACTTTCAGCAAGCGGGTCACCTGAATGACAATCGCATCGCGCCCGGCCGCACCATAGCGCCGCGGATCGACCAATGAGGGATCGGCCGCGAGACAATCGCGGACAGCGGCCGTGAACGCCTTGTTCAGCTGAGTGGCCACATTGATCTTGGTCATCCCGGCGCCTATCGCTGCGGCCAGCGCCGCATCGGGGACTCCTGATGAGCCGTGCAGGACCAGCGGGACGCTCACCGCATCGTGGATCCTGGCAATGAGCCCGGTGTCAATGACCGCATCGCGGGTCAACATCGCGTGGGAGCTGCCGACCGCCACGGCCAGGGCATCCACCCCCGTGGCGTCGACGTAGCGAGCCGCCTCGGCAGGATCAGTGCGCGCACTGGGCGAGTGGACGCCGTCCTTCCCGCCGATCTCGCCAAGCTCGGCCTCGACCCACATCCCCCGCTCGTGACACCAATGGGTGACTGCGGCTGTAGTGCGGACGTTCTGGCCGTAGGGCAGGGCAGATGCGTCGTACATGACCGACCTGAAGCCTAGGCCAGCGGCCTCCCGGACCAGTTCGGCACTGGTGGCGTGGTCTAGGTGCAGCGCCACCGGCACGGCGGCCGAGTCGGCTATGACGGCGCAGGCCCGGCCCAGCGGGCCGAGTGCGCCGTGGTAGGCGACGCAGTTTTCGCTGACCTGAAGAACTACGGGCGCGCTGGCGGCCTCAGCGCCGGCGACGATCGCCTCGGCGTGCTCAATGCCGATGACGTTGAAGGCGCCGACGCCCCAGCCTGCTGCCGCGGCTGGCCCGACGATCTCTTTCATCTGCGCTACGGGCATCAGTCGCCCTCGATGCGGTTCACCGTGACGCCAGCCAGCGCCTCGGCGTAGTCGGCATTCCTGAACTCTCCCGCGACCGGCGCGGCGACCGAGGCGGTGCCGAGCGCGACCGCGTGCCGCAGCCGCTCCTCCCACGGATGCCCCAGAACGAGCCCGTGCACCAGGCCCGCGGCAACGGCATCGCCGGCCCCGGTGGGATTCCCCCGCACGTCGGTCGACGGCACCGCCTGCCAGGTGCCGACCTCGGTGACCGCCCATAGCCCAGCGGCTCCGAGCGTGACCACGACCGCCTGCGGGCCAGCGGCCCTCAGCTCACGCGCGGCGCGGGCCACCGCGACCTTGTCTGCGCCACGCGCTGTGGAAAGACTGCGCCCGGCCAGGGCCTCCAGCTCGGCGAGGTTCGGCTTGACGATGGCCGGGCGGGCGCCCGCGCCCCTCCGCAGTGCCTCCCCGTGCGTGTCCAGCACGGCTGGCACGCCCGCCGAACCCGCCATGACGGCCAGCTCCGCGTAGGTTCCGGACGAAAGGCCCGGCGGCAAGCTCCCTGACAGCACAACGGCCCTACATCCCGCCAGCGCCTTTTCATACATAGCGCAAAAGTCGGCGTACTCGTCCTGCCCGACCCGCGGGCCCGGCTCGTTGAACAATGCGGCCTCGCCGCTGACGGTGTCGACCACAGCGAAGGTCCGCCGGGTATCGCCGCTGATCCGGGCGAATTGCGCTGGCACCCCCAGGTCCCCGACCGCGGACCTCATCTCCTCGCCGGTGATGCCGCCAGCGAGCCCGATCAGATGAACCTCGGCACCGATCGCACGCAGTGTCCGAGCAACATTCAGCCCCTTGCCGCCAGCGCGCGCCCGGATCAAGGCCGGCTTGTTGACGCCGGCCCAGTCGACGCCTGGCACGTGATGCGTCACATCGAGAGCCGGGTTGAGGGCGACGACGAGGATCACTGTGATCTTCCCCAGCTCAGCGCAGAGCGACAGACACCGGACGAGCCAGGTTTCGCAGGTGGCTGAGGCTGGTGTCCATCCAGGTGAATCTACCGCCCTGCTCGCTCGGACAGCAATACGAACGACCAGAAGCGGCCTTGCAGAGCGCACGAGTGTGTTCTAATATCCCCTCATCCGAGCGAGAACGAAAGCCGAAGCGACGAAGCGGGCTCTCGGATCGAGGCGGCATCCCAGCCCCGTTCGCGTCACGCTCGCAGACCCATGTAAGCCAGCGGAGGGCTGATGGCCACGACGCTCGACGAGGCCACCATCGTCCGCGATGCCAACCGTCGTATCCGCCGCTCTGGCAACATCGCAGGCTGGGCATTCGCTGGTCCGTCCGTGTTCGTCGTGCTGGGTCTGTCCTTCATCCCGATGATCTGGGCGGCCTACCTGTCGCTCACCAACTCCGACCTCGTCTCGAATGGCCACTTCATTGGGCTCGCGAACTACGCCGCCCTGAGCAAGGATCCGGTGCTCCGCCAGGCGTTCACGAACACGCTGCTCCTCGCCGTGCTGTACCTGCCGATCGGTCTTGCGGCGGGGCTTGGCGTGGCGATCTTGCTGAACCAGAAGATCAAGCTCATCGGCTTCTACCGCACCTGCTTCCTCGTGCCCTTCGTCGCGTCGGCGGCGGCCGAGGGCCTGCTGTTCGGGTTCATCTTCGATCCCGACTTCGGGATCGTGAACGCGGGATTGCAGGCGGTGGGGCTGCCACGCCAGGGATTCCTATCCAACCCCTCGCAGGCTCTGGTTGTGCTGGCGATCGTGTACTTCTGGACCCAGTTCGGCTTCAACATCGTTATCTACCTCGCGGCACTCCAGGACATCCCTCAGGAGGTCCTCGAGGCGGCATCGATCGATGGCGCTGGCAGGTGGTCTAAGTTCTGGCACGTCGTCGTGCCGACCATCCGGCCGGTGACGGTGTTTCTCGTGGTGTGGGGCCTCATCGACGTGTTCCAGTTCTTCGACCTCGTTTACACCACCACCAAGGGAGGCCCGCTCAACTCGACGCTGACGCTCGTGTACTACATCTGGGAGCTGGCGTTCAACTTCTTCACGGCTGGCTATGGCGCAGCCGTCGCCTACGTCCTCTTCTTCACCAGCCTGATCGCGATCATTTCCGCTCTCATCTACGGCCGCAGACGGAGGCTGACGCTTTGACCAGCCAGCAGGTTTTGCCGCCCGTGCCCTACATTGACATGGCGGTGCACCGTGCCCGGATCGCGGAGGCGGAGCGGCGGATGCGCCGCAGCGGCTGGCGGCGCCATCTGCCACAGCGCGGGCATCTGTTGCTGATGCCCTTGTCGATCATCATGGTCATGCCGTTCGTCTGGATGTTGCTCACATCGTTCATGACGAACAGCGAGATAAATCGCATCCCCCCGACGATCCTGCCTCATCATCTCTACACCGGGGGCTACAAGACTGTCCTCGCCAGCTCAGATTTCCCTTACTGGTTCCTGAACAGCTTGATCGTCTCCACCGCCGCGGTCATCGCGCAACTGGTCCTGTGCAGCCTTGCCGGCTACGCCTTCGCGCGCATCCAGTTCCGGGGATCCAGCGTAATGCTGACCGTGCTGCTTGCGACGGCACTCATTCCGTTCCAGCTCACTGTGATCCCCACCTTCCTGATCTTCCACGATCTGGGGCTCATCAACACGCTAGGGGCGCTCATCGTCCCGCAACTGACGTCCGCCCTAGGCATCTATCTCATGTACTCGTTCTTCCAGGCGTTCCCAAGAGAACTCGAGGAGGCCGGACGCATCGACGGCTGCAGTCGCCTCCAGGTCTTCTGGAAGATCGTGCTGCCGCTCGCGAGGCCGGCCCTGGCCGCCCTCGGAATCATCACGTTCATCTACGCGTGGAACGATCTCTTCTGGCCGCTCATCGCGATCACGTCGAGCCATACATATACCGTGCAGGTGGGCCTGGCCACGTTCCAGGGTGAGCACGTCACCCAGTGGTCGGCCATCATGGCAGGCACCGTCTTGACGACGGCGCCGGTTCTGCTCATCTTCCTTTTCGGTCAGCGCCGGTTCGTGCAGGCGATCACCGGAGCCGTCAAGGGATGACCTACCAGCGAGGGTTGACGAACCAAGGAGGGCCACTATGAAGCGAACAGCTCTGGCGGGAGTCGCGGCCCTAGCCGTGGTGGTGGCCGGATGCTCAGGATCGAGCCCGGCTTCTCCCTCGGGCAACCCGACCGGTACGGTCACCATCCAGTTCTGGCATGCACAGACTCCGCCCACATCGCAGGTGATGCAGCGCCTCGTCAACTCCTTCAACGCCTCGCATCCGAAAATCGTCGTGCAGGCGAGCTCCGGGGGGACATCCACCGGAGATCTTCTGCCGAAGGTGACGACGGCGATCGCGGCCGGAACTGCTCCGGACATCGCCTACATCTATGGGTCCTACGCCGCGAACATCGCGCAGAGTGGTAAGACCGTCAACCTCGCGAACCGGATCCACGAGCCCGGCTTCAATTGGAACGACTTCTACCCTGCGTCCAAGCAGATCGTGTCGCCCGGGGGCAAGGTCATTGGTTTCCCCGCTCTCATCGACAACCTGTCGGTGATCTACAACAAGAAGCTATTTGCCGCGGCCGGCGTCCCCGCTCCGTCCCCGAACTGGACCTGGGACGACTTCCGCGCCATAGCGAAAAAGCTGACCAACCCCGCCAAGCACATCTATGGCGTGAACTACCCGATTGGCGGTGACCTGCTCGACACGTCCTGGAGGTTCTTCCCGGGCCTCTGGCAGCGCGGCGGGCAGATCCTGTCGTCGGACGATAAGCACGCGATGTTCAATTCGCCGGCCGGGATAGCGAATCTGACGCTCTGGCAGCAGATGGCGACTGTCGACAAATCGGTCTACCTGGACCCGACGGCAAGCAAAGCCGAACCCCTGTTCACGAGCGGGCATCTGGCGATGTTCGTCAGCGGACCGTGGGAGGTCCCGACGCTCAACGCGGCGCATGTCGACTGGGCGGACGTGCAACTGCCGGCCGTGAACGGCAACCACCAGACCGTATCCGGCCCCGACAACTGGGTCATCTTCAATAACGGCTCCGCACGGGTGAACGCCTCCGTCACGTTCTTGAAGTGGCTGACCGCACCGCAGCAGGAGCTGAAGTGGATGATTGGGTCCGGCTCGCTTCCGATCCGGCCATCCATCCTCTCGCTACCGGGCTACAAGCAATACCTGAAGGCGTACCCCGGGATCGGGCCGATGGCCGCGAACCTCGTGAATGCCAAGGAGGCTATGCCCACGCTGCCGCAGTGGCCGCGCGTCGTCGATGCCCTGGGCACGGCCATCGCGTCCGTGCTCCTTGGCAGGGCGGCACCGAAGAGCGCGCTTGATCAGGCGGCGCAGCAGGCGGATGGGATCCTGGCCGCGCCGACTGGTTGACCTGTGACCAGCTGGGATTAGCTACCGCTAATCCCAGCTGGGATCAAATGGCCATGGGCGTCGATCAGCTCGTCACAAACGTGAACGATCTCGTCGATGGACAGCGTGGCTGCCGTGTTGGGATCGAGGAGTGCCGCCTGGTACACCAGGTCCCGTCGCTCTTCGAGCGCTGCGCGTACGGTCAGCTCGCAGACGTTCACATACAGGCGGTTCAGCGCGGCCAACTGCGGCGGCAAGCTCCCCACGCGGGCGGGCTGAACACCCGTCCGGTCCACGAGGCAGGGCACTTCGACGCAGCAGTCCTCCGGCAGGTTGTCGATAAGTCCTCCGTTGCGGACGTTGCCGTAGACCATGCGGCGCGTCCCTGTCTCGATGGAGTGGATGATCTGCGGTGCGTACTCGTAGCCGCGTTCGAGTTCAAGCGGCTCGCCCGCTTTGAGCTTGCGCCGGGTTTCCGCGTAGGAGCTTAGGTTCTCCTCACTGCGGTGCAGGTACTCGTTCACAGGGATCCGGAAGCGGCGAACCTGGTCCTCATGGGGAAGGAACCATGGCACGAGGTCCGCGTTGTGCTCGCTCGACTCGGTCGGAAAGTAGTCAAAACGCTTGAGCATCTCCACGCGGACACGTCGTCCGAGCCCGTCGGGATCCTCGCTCACTATCTGGCGGAGTCGCGGATACAGGTTCTGCCCGTTGTGCTCCAGCCGCAGCATCCACGACTGATGATTGACCCCGGCAGCCAGGTAAGTGATCTCCCCGAAAGGGACATCGACCAGCTCCGCGAGCTGCTCGGCGGTGTTCTCCGGCGACATGCAAACACCGACGACACGGTGGTGGGCAGTCCCGGAGTAGACCGCCCAGACCAGCGCTGCCATCGGGTTCGTGTAGTTGTAAAGCCACGCGTCAGGCGCGACCTCGTGCAAGTCGCGCGCCATCTCGACCAGCGCGGGGATCGTGCAAAGGGCACGGAAGATGCTCCCGATCCCCATGGTGTCCGCCATGGTCTGCCGCACGCCGTGTCGCCCGGGGATTTCGAAGTCGCGCCTCAGTGCCTCGTGCCCGCCGACCCGGATCATGCTGATCACGTGATCCGCTCCTTCGAGCGCCGCCCGGCGGTCGAGATGGGGCTCAATCGTGGCCGGCACGCCAAGTGCCCGGACCGTCCAGCGCGCTATGGCCTCCGCGGTATCGAGGCGTTCGCTGTTCACGTCGAACAGGGCGATAGTGGAGCCGGCGAGCTCCTCGAAGCCGAGGATGTCAGCCAGTAGCTCCTTCGTGAACTCGGCGCTGCCGGCGCCATTAAGCACGATCCTCGTCATGAGACCTCCAGGTAGGGCAGGACGTGCTCGGCCCAAAGATCCAGCTGCGCCGCCGATGGCTGCAGCGTGTGGAGCAGCAGGTATTCGACACCGATAGCCACCCTCGCCAGGAGCTTCTCCACTATCTCGGAGGGCGTGCCCGTCAGGTACACCTGCTCGAAGTACTCGAAAGGCCTGCCGCCTCCCATGATCGCCGCGTAGGCCTGCCGTTGCTCGGCGAGAGCCTGCTCGCGGTCCTCGGTAGGAACGAGATGGAGGAAGTTCTCATGCGCGACGGTGAACGTGTCCAGATCGCGGCCTGCCGCCGCGAGCGCGGGGCGGATCTCCGCGAGGTCCGCCTCGATCTGCGACGGGAGGGCAGTCGGCCGCGCGATCCATCCGTCGGAGGCGACGATCCGCCGGAGAACAGCCGGTGCCAGGACAGGCCGCTCTGGGGAGGATGCGTGCGGAAGCTGCCGGCCGCCGGCGATCCACATGCAGAGCGGCGAGCGCATCGCCGGGCCAACCGTGACGTCTTGGAGCTGGTAGAACCGGCCTTGGTAGGTCACGGCCTGGCCGGCGAGCAGTTGGCGCACAATCGCTATCGACTCGTCCGTCCGCCCGCCCCGCTCCGACCGCTGCTGTCCCACGGCTTGGAACTCCCGGTCATCCCAGCCCGTTCCGGCGCCGAGTATGTAGCGCTCATCAGCGAGAGCTTGGAGTGTGGCGAGCTGCTTGGCGAGGACGACCGGCTGACGGGTTGGCAGAACGAGCACCGAAGTGCCAAGGCGCAGTCGCGACGTTGTCGCTGCCACGTAGGTGAGCGAGACAATCGGATCGAGCCATGGAACCGCGTAGAACCTGCTCTGGTGCAGGAGGTGATCGGTCGCCCAGACGGAGTCGAACCCCAGGTCCTCGGCGCGGCGGGCGAAGGCCGAAAGCTCGTGTCCGCTGCGTCCCTGGGCCCCCGCGAAGGTTGGCAGGAACACGCCCACTCCGCGCAGGCCCACTAGAGAAGCCCTGCTTCCTTGAGCGCGTTATCCACCAGGTGGCAGGCATCTTCCGTCAGTGGCCGCAGAGGTGGGCGAATGTGCGCTCCGTCGATGATTCCCAGGCGCGTCAGGGCGTGCTTGATGCGAGCGCGATAGTCGCGTACCGGCCGAGCGAAGATCGCGTCGCACAAGGGCTGGAGCATGTCGCGGAGCTCGAACGCACGTGGGAGATCATGGTCGCGCACTGCATTGTGCATCTGGACTTGCTCGCGTGCGGCTAGCGTGCCAAAACCCAGAAGCGCACCCTCGGCCCCGAGGAAATACGCCTCGAGAAGGAAGTTGTCGTTGCCGTTCAGGACGATTGGGCGGGACGGCAGGGACTTCACCAGCCTCGCGGTATCCACGAACCGCTTGGCATCAAAGGATGCCTCCTTGATGGCCACTACACCGTCGATACTCATGACGCGCTCGATTGTCTCGGCCGAGAAGTTCACCCCGCCCAGCGCGGGCTGAAGCTGGAAGGCGATGAGGGGAAGTCCAGAGGCCTCGGCAACCGCGCGGTGATACGAGACGGGAATCTCCGGGTCCAGCGGCTCGCCTTGGTAGGCGGAGATGGGGAAGACGAGCAGCGCGCCCGCTCCGGCCCTGGCAGTATCGGCGGCTAGCCGGCGGGCCTGCTCAGTAAACGAAGCCGCAAGCCCGGCGACCACGAGAGCCTTGCCGCCGACCTCCTCAACCACGATCTCCAGTACCCGGAGCCGCTCCTCGGGGAACAGGTGAGGTCCCTCGCCAGTGTCAACGTTCACGGCCAGCCCTCGAACGCCCTGGCCAACGAGCCAGCCAGCGTATCTTCGGAGCGACTCCTCGTCGATCGACAGGTCACTCCTCATGGGCGTGACGATTGCCGCGATCATGCCGTTCAGGTCCGGCCGCTCCATGCGTTCCTCCTTACCTGCCATCTGCTGGCGCATTGTGCTGCGTATCCCAGATGGCCTGCCAGATCCGGTCCGGGCTCAACGGCATGTCGATGTGGCGGACGCCACGGTGGGAGAGCGCATCGATCACCGCGTTGTGGACCGCGGGCCCTGCCCCGATCGTTCCCCCCTCGCCGACGCCCTTTGCACCCAGTGGGTTTCGGTCGGTGGGGGTTTCAAGCGGGACAGTGACGAACGCTGGGAACTCTGCCGCGCTCGGCATCGCGTATGTGGCGAGACTGGACGTCAACGGATTGCCCAGCTCGTCGTAAACGAAGGATTCGAACAGCGCCTGGCCGGCGCCCTGCGCGATCCCTCCGTGGACTTGTCCCTCGACGAGCATCGGGTTGATGCGGCGCCCGCAATCGTCCACTGCGATGTGACGGATCAGCTTCACCTTGCCGGTTTCGGTGTCGACCTCTACGACGGCCACATGCGCACCGAACGGATAGGTCGAGTCCTCCATCTCGAAGTCGGCCTCCGCCCGCAGCCCCGTCCGCATGCCTGGCGGGAGAGATGCCGGGTCGGCGGCAGCGGCTGCAAGCTCGCCCCACGACAGCGACAGCTCCGGGGCGTCGCCAATGCCGATCCGGCCGTGGAAGAGGCGCACGTCGCTCTCGCTCGTCTGCAGCAAATGGGCCGCAAGGCGCCGGGCCCTGTCCAGTAGGGCTACCGAGGCCTGGAACACCGCCGAGCCGCCCACCTGGAGGGACCGCGACCCCATCGTCCCCTCACCACGCGGGACGAGCTGGGTGTCAGAGTGCCGGACCGTGACGGCGTCAATGGAAACTCCCAGGATGTCGGCCACGATCTGCGCCCACGCTGTCTCGTGTCCCTGCCCATGAGGACTCGTGCCGGTCAGGACCGTGAATGTCCCCTGGTCGTCAGCCTCGACCGACGCGAACTCGCTTCCCCAGCCCGTGACCTCCACGTAGCTGCTGATGCCGATGCCGAGCTGCCACGTTTCCGCCCGGTCGATGCGTGCGGCCTGTTCCTGACGCAGTTCGCCGTATCCGGCGGCACGAAGCGCGATGTCAAGTGCGCGCCCGAAGTCCCCGCTATCGTAGGTGGCGCCCGTCGGCGTGCGGTAGGGAAATTGATCGTGGGGAACGAAGTTGCGTCGCCGGATCTCCGCGGGGTCGATCCTCAGTTCGGCCGCCAGCATGTCTAGAGCGCGCTCCAGCAACCACGTTGCCTCTGGTCTGCCCGCCCCGCGGTAGGCACCCACCGGAGTAGTAGTGGTCACGACCGAGACCGCCCGGAAATCGATCCTGGGGATCCGGTACGGGCCTGAGGCCATCAGGCCGGTAAGCGGTGGCAGCGTCGCCGCCTCGCTGGCGTAGGCCCCAATGTCCTGGATCACGAAGACGCGAAGCCCGAGCAGCCGCCCGTCACGGGTCGCTCCCAGCTCAACGTGCTGCACCTGTCCGCGGCCGTGCGTCATCGCGACCATGTTTTCGCTTCGTGACTCAGACCAGCGAACCGCGCTTCCCAGATGCCGGGCGAGCCAGGCGATGACGACGTGTTCGGGGTATGTCGGGATCTTCCCACCGAACCCGCCGCCCACCGTCGCGGTGCGGACGCGCACCTGGGCTTGCTCCAGCCCCAGAACCTGGGCGACGATGCGGCGGGTATCGTGCGGCGCCTGCACTGACGCCCACAGCGTGACCGATGGCTGATCGGGAGTCACGCCAGCGATGGCCAGAGCGCCATTGGGTTCCATCGGCACTGGCGCCACGCGGTGGTTCACGAAACGTTCCCGCACGATGATCTCGGCACCGTCGAGCGCATTCGGATCTTCGGCCACATTGTCGACGCGAATCGCGAGATTGGAACCGTGGGCCTGGAACAAGATCGGCGCGCCGGACTGTAGCGCTGCCTCGGGATCGATAAGCGCGGGAAGCGGTTCGTAATCGACGGCCACGGCGTCCGCGGCGTCCACCGCTTGCGCCCTCGTCTGCGCCACCACCACAGCTACCGGCTCGCCAACGAAACGGACCCGGTCGATGGCGATCAGCGGCCTCGCGAACACCTCGGGGCTATCTTCCACGGGGGGCATGCGCAGCCCGCCCATGTCGGCAGCGACGAACACGCCGACGACACCGGGCATCGCACGGGCTGCGTCCACATCGGCCGACCGGACGAGTGCGTGCGCTATCGGGGATCGGACGAACACCCCGTGAAGCGCTCCCTCGCAGGGGACATCATCCAGGTACCGGGCCGCTCCGGTGAGCAGCGCGCGATCCTCGCTGCGGAGCACAGGGCTTCCGAGGACCCGCCCGGGGGCGGGCATCGCCAGCAGGTCAGGAGCGTGGGCGGTCATGCCTGCGACTGCGGTCTCCTTCAGCTGTATCCGCGGATGCCCGCGGGCAATAGGTCGCCGTGGGCCTCAATCAGGTCGTCACACATCGAAACGATCTGCTCGGTGGTCAGTGTTGCGGCGGTATTCGGATCGAGCAGCGCGGCCTGATAGACCAGGCTGCGCCGCTCCTCGAGTGCCGCGCGAACTGTGAGCTCCACCACGTTCAAAAAGGTTCGGTTCAAGGCGAGGCACTGCGGGGGAAGCGGGCCGATCCGCGTGGGCTGGACGCCGTTCTTGTCGACAAGGGTCGGGACCTCGACGCACGCGTTGCCGGGGAGCCCGTCGATCAGTCCGCCGTTCCGCACGTTCGTGTAGATCTCACGGACGGTGCCGGTCTCAAGCGAGTGGATGATCTCGGAAGCGAGCTCGGAGGCGGGCTCGACATCGAGCTCCTGGCCGGCGTCCAACGCCGCCTTCGTCCGTTCCCAGTCCTCGAGGTTGTGCTCGCTCCGGCGTATGTATTCGTCGATCTCACACCGAAATCGCTCGACCTGCTCGTCGTGGTGGAGGAACCAGGGGACGTATTCGCTGGAGTGCTCGCTGGACTCGGTAGGGAAATAGCCGAAACGCCGGAAGATCTCTACGCGCACCCGCCTGCCCAGCCCCTCCGGATCGGCCTCGATCACCTCCCGCAGCCGCGGGTAGAGGTCCTCGCCAGTGCCACGGTGGCGGAACTGCAGTACGAAACACTGGTGGTTGAAGCCGGCAGTTCGGAAGGCAACGTCTTGCTCTGGCATTCCGACGGTACTAGCCAGAAAGGCATGGGTGTCCCGCACCGAATGGCACACGCCGACCACGTTCGCGAATGGAGTGCCCTCGTACACGGCCCATGGCACCATGGCCATGGGGTTGGCGTAGTTCAGCAGTATCGCGTCCGGTGCCAGCTCGTGGAGGTCGTTGCCGATCCCCACGACGACGGGGATTGTCCGCAGCCCGCGGAAGATGCCGCCGATCCCGATCGTGTCGCCGATTGTCTGGCGGACCCCGTACTTCTTCGGAATGTCGAAGTCTTTGAGGGTTGAACGGTACCCGCCGACTTGGATCTCGTTGATGACGTAATCCGCGCCCGCCACTGCTGGTCGGCGTTCCGCGCTGGCCTCGACCCGGTATCCAGCGCCGGTTCGCCGCACGATCGACGCAGCGGCGCGCTCTGCATATGCGAGACGCTCCGCGTTGATGTCGTGCAGGGCAATGGTCACCAGCCCGTCAAGCTCCGAGAACGAACAAAGGTCGGCCACCACGTTGCGGGTGAACTCCACACTGCCGGCACCGATGATCGCGATCCGGATCATGAGCGAGAGTGTTCCATGGCTGCCTCAAATGAGCAAGTGTGAGCACTCTCCACGGGAAAACGAGTTCGCGGCCATGGCGGTTCAGACGGTCGTGACCGTCACGCCCACATCTGCGAGCCCGGCTAGAATCGTTGCGTCGGCTGCGCTGTCAGTGATCAGCTCACCGACCTCTCCGATCTGGCAGATCCGGGCAAAGGCCACGAGCCCGATCTTGGAACTGTCGGCGACAACGACGATCGACCGGGAGCGCTCGATCAGCGCCCGGTTCGTGTGGGCCTCCACCTCATGATGCGTCGTGAGGCCTGCCTCGAGCGATACCCCGTCTGCCCCGACGAACACGATGTCCAGGTTAAGCCCCGCAAGGCTTGCCTCGGCGATGGGCCCGACCAACTCATAGGACTCTGACCTGGCCACTCCGCCTGTCACAACGAGCTTGAGGCTCGGACGCACCGCCATCTCGGACGCGATGTTCAGGGCGTTCGTGACCAGCGTAAGGCGCTGGTGGTCGACAAGTGCCCGTGCTACCTCCGTCGTGGTGGTTCCGCCGGTGAGCCCGACCGCGTGACCTTCGGCGACGCGCGTCGCGGCCTCGCGGGCAATCCGGAGTTTCTGTTCCTTATGCCGACCGCCTTTATACCGGAGCGGCAGCTCATACAGGACCCCCTGCGCGACCGCTCCACCATGCGTCCGCGCCAGCAGTCGTTGGCGCTCGAGAAGGTCCAGGTCACGGCGCACAGTGGCGGCTGATACGCCCAGCTCGTCCGAGATGGCGGCGACATTCAGGCTGCCATTTCCGGACAGCCACTCCAGGATCGTCTCCAGACGCTCCGCCTGTCGCATCGAGCCGTCCTCAGGATCCCGCCAGACGCGGCGAGGCGAGAGAATCGGGCCGGGTTACCGCCTCGCCCGACTTGGCGTCGAAGAGGTGCACGTCGTCCAGTGAAAACCCGAGAGTGATCGTCTCGCCCACTGCAGGTTCACGGCGTGCGTCGAGCCGGGCGATGACAATGGCACGCTCGGAGGGCAACGATGGGATCCCAGCGGCGGTGGAGGCCGTCGCGACGCGGTGGCCGCGAATACTCCCGTAGACGATCATCTCGTGGCCGAGCAGTTCAACGACTTCCACCTGCACCTGCATGGCCTGCTCTCCGGTGGCCTCTGATACGAGGCGCAGGGCCTCCGGCCGAACGCCGACAACCAGGTCGCCACTGGGGGCGCCGGAGATCTCCAGAACAAGATCGCCCGCATCCACGCGGCCGTCGGATGCGGAGGCGCTGAACAGGTTCATTGGAGGGCTGCCGATGAACCCTGCCACAAAGACGTTCACAGGGTGCCGGTAGATCTCCTGCGGCGTCCCGAGCTGCTGCAGCTTGCCGTCTGACATCACGCCGATGCGGTCACCGAGCGTCATGGCCTCGACCTGATCGTGCGTGACGTAGATGGTCGTGGTGGCGAAGCGCTGATGCAGCTGCTTGAGGTCGGCGCGAAGCTGGGTCCGTAGCTGTGCGTCCAGGTTCGAGAGCGGTTCGTCTAGGAGGTAGACGCGTGGCTTGCGGGCGAGCGCGCGCCCCATCGCAACTCGCTGTCGCTGACCGCCTGACAGCTGGGCGGGTTTGCGATCCAGAAGCTCATTGAGCGTCAGGAGCGAGCTAACCTCCCTGACCCGTTCCTCGATCTCCGCGGTCGGAATTTTGTGCTGCTGCAGCCCGAACGCCAGGTTCTTCAGAACTGTCTTGTGCGGATACAACGCATAGTTCTGGAAGACCATAGCGATGTCGCGATCTCGGGGAGAAACGCCGTTCACGACCTCTCCGCCGATGGCGATCGCACCGGAGGTCGGCTCATCGAGTCCCGCGATCATCCGGAGGGCCGTCGTCTTTCCGCACCCGGATGGCCCTACCAGGACCATGAACTCGCCGTCGGCGATGGTGCAGGTAAGCGCGTCAACCGCCGTCGTCCCGTTCGGGAAGACCTTCGTGACCTCATGGAAGGAGACTTCGGCCACGATCAGGACCTCCCGCCTGAGCGGTGGCGGCTCACGGCAGCACGACCGAACGAGTCAGGTGCTTCGGCCGATCGGGGTCGAGTCCGCCGGCCTCAGCGAGCTGGACGGCCATCCGCTGGATGAGAACCAGCTCGGCCATCGGATCTGACCCCTCGTCGACGATGATTGCTCCGGTGTTTGCCGCGTCGGCGAGCACGCCGGGATCGACGGGTCCGACGGCCCACACGAGGGTTCCGGGTCCCGCCAAGCTGATCGGTCCGTGGCGGTATTCCATCGCCGGGTACGCCTCAGTCCACGCGGCGGCAGCTTCGCGCAGTTTGAGTGCCGCCTCGTTCGCAAGGCCCACCGTCCAGCCCTGCCCTAGGAACACGAACTGCTTGAAGTTCGAAGGCTCAACCGGCAGCGCTCTGCCGAGCGCGACCTCGCCGTCGGCGAAAGCGGGGTCAAGCCGATCACCGGTGTGCGCGCGCAACAGAGCGAGCACAGTTGTGGCGAAGCGCGTCTGCACGACCGACTGTTCGTTCGCGAAGTCCAGCACGATCACGTCGTCGGCAAACGACGCGATCGGCGAGTCGGGGACCGCCGTGACCGCGACTGTGGCGACGCTTCCTTTGAGGCGCTGGAGCGTGCGCACGACCTCCGTGGTGGTACCCGAGCGTGAGATGGCGACAACGCGCCTATAGCTCCGATGCAACGACAGCTCAGAGGCGATGGCCGCATCCGTCGTACCAAGACCCCTGTCCTCACGGAGAGTGGCGTACGCCTGCGCAATGTGGTACGAGGTCCCACAGCCGATCGCGGCGGCCGGCTCGCCAGGCGCGGGAAGACGGCCTGTGACTGCCGGAGCCATGCCCGCGGCCTTCCGCCACAGCGCCGGCTGGCTGGCGATCTCGCCTGTGATGGCACGCATCCAGGTGAATCTACCGTCCCGATCGCTCACGCAGCAACACTAACGGCCATAAGCAGCCTTACGGAGCGCACGAGTGTGTTCTAATACCCGCTCATTCGAGCGAGAACGAAAGCGATGAGACGACGGGTGAGTAGCAACCGAGTATGGCCGGCCGCGCCGGGCACATAAAGGTCCGTGCCCATCATGATCGGAACCTCCGGCTGGCAATACCGCCACTGGCGCGAAGTGCTGTATCCGCCGGACGTCCCGCAGAAACGCTGGCTTGAGTATTACGCCGGGCAGTACGCGACGGTCGAGAACGACGGCACGTTCTACCGTCTTCCGGCTCGCGAGACCTTCGCCGACTGGCGGGCACGGACGCCTGAGGAGTTCGTGATGGCGATCAAGGCGAGCCGCTACCTGACCCACATCAGGCGGTTGCGAGACCCGGCAGAACCGGTCGCGCGCCTGATGTCCAGCGCCGCCGGCCTTGGCTCGCGGCTCGGGCCCGTGCTGTTGCAGCTGCCGCCCAACCTTCCTGCCGACGTGCCCAGGCTTGATGCATGCCTGGCCGAGTTCGCGAAAGTCAGGAGCGATGTCCCGGTGCGCGTTGCGGTCGAGCCGCGGCACGCGTCCTGGTGGACCGACCAGACCCGCGATGTCCTCGCTGCGCATGGCGCCGCGCTCTGCTGGGCCGACCGGCTCGGGCGTCCCGTGATGCCGCTCTGGCGAACTGCCGACTGGGGCTACCTCAGGTTCCACGAGGGCGCTGCAGAGCCCTGGCCACGGTACGGGAAGACAGCACTGCGGTCCTGGCTGGACAGAATCGATGACGCCTGGCCCCAGGACGCGGCGGTCTACGTCTATTTCAACAACGACCAGTTCGGAGCGGCCATCGCCGACTCAGCTGAGTTCGCCGCGCTTGCCAGCCGTACCGGGCGCGAGGTCACCAGAACGCCGGCGACTGCGCGGCGGTAGTTCGGCGGTCAGGGAGCCAGGTGCAAGAACGTATTCGCAATCGGCCCCGCGCTGCTCGCACCGAAGCCGCCGCCCTCCACGATCACGGCGAACGCCAGGTTGCCGCGGTATCCGATGAACCAGCCATGCGACCTGAGCTTGTGGTTCTGGTCCTCGTACTCAGCCGTGCCCGTCTTGCCGTATACGTCGGTCGGGAAGCCGACGCCCGCCGCCGTCCCGATCCGGACCACGGCGTTCATCATTGGCCGGAGCGTGCTCAGGATCCTCGGGTTGATTGCGTGCGGACGCGCGTTCTGCTGGGGAGCAGGGTCGGTCACCAGTATCGGCGGCCGCCAGGTACCGCTCTGCACCGCAGCCACCACCGACGCCTGGCTGAGCGGGCTCACCAGGTCAGTGCCCTGCCCGAACGCGTCAGCGGCGAGTGCGGCCTGGTCCTTCGGCAGCTCGAAGGACCCGAGGCTGGCTGATATACCGAGGGCCGGCTTGGTGTTGAACCCGTAGGCCCGCGCCATCGACGCCAGCGACTTGCCGCTCAGCCGCTGGGTGGCGAGCTCCGCGAATGTGGTGTTGCACGAGATCGCGAAAGCGTGCAGCAGGTCGGTGGCGCCCAGCTGCTCATTCTTGTCGTTGTGGAACCTGGCGCCGTCGATGACCACCTTGCTCGGGCACTGCACCTGACTTGACGGGGTCATGCCACCTCTGGCGAGGGCCGAGGCCGTCACTATCTTGAAGGTGGAGCCGGGCGGGAACGTCCCTTCCAGCGCGCGGTTATAGCCGCCGGGCCGTTCGACCACCGCAAGGACCTTGCCGGTAGACGGCTGGATGACCACCATGTCGACCGGCTTGCTTGTGCTGGCACCAGATACGGCGTGCGAGGCCGCTAGCTGCACCCGCATCTCGATGCTCGTGCGAACCGGCTTGCCCTTTACCGCAGCGAAACTGCGCACCGTCCGCGATGTGTGCTTGGCAGCGTTGGTGATCTTGATGGTCAGCGCGGCGCTGCCTGCCAGGCGATTCTGGTAAGCGGCCTCGATGCCGCTCTGTCCGATGGGATCACCGGCCTGGTAAGGAGCGCCAAGCTTTTTGGCCTGTTCCGCTGTCGCGGGACCAACAACGCCCGTCAGCAGGCCAAGAGAACCGGATTCGGCGAGGGTCGCTGGCGAGCTGAGCACGGTGCCGTTGGCGCTGAGGATCTGTGCCCTGGACGGCCATGACGTGCTGAGCGTGAACCGGTCTCCGGCGCGCAGGCCAGGATAGATCGCCGAGGGACTCCAGTTCACCCACCAGCGCCGGTCTCTGGTCACGAGCCGGAGCTTCCCGTGATAGACCCAGGTGTGATTGGCCGTGAGCACGTCCGTAACCGTGAAATTGGCCAGCGCGGTCCCGCTGTCGGTGCTGATCGTGCCGAGTTTCAGCGTGGTGCTGCGGACGCCGAGCTGAGTGTTAGCCGCAGTCAGCGGCCCGCCCACGCCGCCACGGGGCGCGCCGACGCTCACTTTGGTCATGGTCCCGTAATCGCCGCGTTGCCAGGCACTGAGGTACGCCTGCGCCGTCTCCTGCGGGCTGCCCTTCGTCCGCAGCAGGAAGTAACTGCCCCCTGCTGCGATGATCGCGGCCACCATGACGGCGACGATCGCCACGATCGTGATCGTCCGCCGCCTCGACGGGCGCTCGCGAGGCGGCGGCACATATCCAGGCTGCGATGGCCCTCCTGATCCCGGTTGAACGGGACCGGCCTGGCCGCCATAGCGCGGCTGGCTTGGCTCGCTCCGCCGGCTTGCGGAGCCTTGCTGCGCGCCGTAGAGCTGCTCGCGCAGGTAGTCGTACTGCGGCGTGTCGCTGCCATGAGCTTGCTGGCCGCCGTAGCCCTGACCATACGGATCGCTCCGCTGCTCCTGGTCGTAGCCATACGGAGCCCCGTGGCGCTGGCCGAAGTAGCCTTCTGCCGGGTTCTCAGGCTGACTTGCTTGGTTATCCTGCGGGGCGCTTCCGCCTGATGGCGTGGACGCGGAATGGCCGGCCACCGGCCGCCCGGGCGTCCAGTACGAGGCTGCCGGGGTTCCGGCCGAGGTTCGCGGCTGCTGCCAGCCGGTTGCGTTCTCCTGACCGGCGGGCTGCTCGGGAGGCGTCTCCGACGCGGGCATGCCAGCGGGATCGCTGGACGCCTTGCGATCGCGGCGCCGACGCATTACAGCCCTCCCGCCTACCTCACCTGCGGCGATCAGAAATCCGGCCGACCCTACCGGCGATCGTGACTATTGCCCCACGCAAAGCTTAACGGGCACTTCGATCTGCATCCCGGCTTCTCTTGATCTCCCGGCCAGGCTGAGGCCTTCGGTGACGCTGAAAACCTGCACGTCGAGGGCCGGTCGACGCTGAGTGATTGTTAGATGAGCGCGCATTGTTCTCGGTTATGTAACTCGAACTAATCAATACCTTGGCGCATTCACTAACCGAGCAGGCCGGATTAGTGCGAGCCAGGCATTCGTTACGTACGTGGTCACAGCGTTTTGCCCGCAGCGGCGCCTCATGTTACGCAGCAGTGACGGGTAGGAACCGGGTCATGGCAGCGGGGGGCCCATGATCAGTTACGTGCTGGCCTTTTCGGCTGCCATCGTCAACGCGGTCAGCGATGTGCTCAACCGCAAGGCGAGCCGCGAAGCACCGCGGCACCTGGCATTCCGGTTCAGGCTCTTCGCGCATCTGCTGCATCGCCGTGCCTGGCTGGCGGCGGTCTTCCTCATGCTCATGTCATTCGTGCTTGCTGCTTCGGCCCTGGGCACCGGGCAGCTCGCCGCTGTGCAGCTGATCGTGATCCTCGAACTGCCGATCACGCTGGTCGGCAGCGCCCTTTATCTCGGCGGGCACCTCGCGAACAGGGACTGGGTCGCCATCGTCGCGATGACAGCTGGCGTGATCGGGCTGCTCGTGTTGCTGGACCCTGAGCCAGGTAAGGGCGAGCCAGCTTCAGCCGTCATCTGGCTGGCTGGCGGGGCAGCCAACGTGGCCGTCATCGTCGCGCTGTACATCGCTGCGAAGGCCCGGCGCCAGAGTGCGGTGCGGGCCGCGCTGCTCGGCATCGCGAGCGGCTGCGGTTACGGGCTCACGGCCGCGTTCACCAAGGGCATGGCCTCTCAGTTCACGGCACATGGGGTCGGCGGCGTCCTGACGTCCTGGCAGATCTATGCGTGCGGGGTCGCGGGCCTTGCCTCCACCTGGCTGCTGCAGAACGCTTACCACTCAGGCACACTTGCAGCCGCGCAGCCTGGCATCACCCTGGTCGATCCCGTGGTCGCGACGCTCTGGGGAGCGGCTGCGTTCGGTGAGCATGTCAGGCACGGCTGGCTCCTAGTGCTGGCTGCGCTACCCCTGATGCTGCTGATCGCCGGCGTGCTGACGCTCAGCCGTTCGCCAACCTGGCAGCGAAACGAAGAGCGACCGCGGGTCAAGGCCGAGCCGGCCCGCGGGTCGCGAGCATCGCTCCGGTAGCCGCTCCAGCGCGCCTAGTCCTTGGGGGCTGTCCGGCACAAGATTTCACCGTGCGGGATCATGAACCACCCGTCGTCGCACTCTGACCACCTCAGCCAGGCATTCGCCAGCCGCTCAAGATCCTGCGGACTGGCGAGTCCGTAACCGAGCGCTCGCTCGCCGAAGGAGGACTTAGTCAGCCGGTCGGCCCACAGCCTGCCCCACCAGGCCCGGTCCTGCGGGCTGGTATAGCACCACGTGCTGGCCGAAGCATCGATCGCGGCGAAGCCGGCTGCCCTGGCCCAGGACAGCAGCCGCCGGCCGGCGTCCGGCTCGCCGCCCGTAGCCCTCGCCACCCGCCGGTACAGGGCCAGCCACTCAGCCAGATCGTCGGCTTCGGGGTACCAGATCATGCCGCCGTAGTCGCTGTCCCTGGCGGCCACCACACCCCCTGGCCGGCAGACCCGGCTCATCTCGGTCAGCGCGGCGACCGGGTCCGACAGGTGCTGGAGGAGCTGGTGAGCATGCACGACATCGAAGGAGCGGTCAGCGAACGAGAGGCTGTACACGTCGCCGGTCTCGAATGTCACGTTGGTCACGAACCTGTCCGCCGCCGCGCGCCGCGCCTCGGCGAGCACGTCATCAGCGGCATCGACGCCGACGACGCGACCTGGCGCGGCCAGCACCGCCAGGTCCGCGGTGATCGTGCCGGGGCCGCAGCCGACGTCGAGAATGTCCGCGGCGGGCGGCAGCCGGCTGATCAGGTATCCGGCGGAATTTTGTGCGGTCCGCCACCGGTGCGAGCGCAGCACGCTGTCGTGGTGGCCGTGCAGGTAGGTGTCAGGTCCAGTCGGCATCTCAGCAGTATGCAGGCTGGCCGTAAAGCCGAAGACACGTCGGAGCGGCGCGCCTGGTTGAACCTCCCCACCGGCCCGCAATACCGTGCCAGTCATGACGGGGGCCTGGCCGGATGTGTCGTACCTGAACTGGAGTGCAACCTGCGACACACTCCACGCGCACAGCCAGGTGCTCGGCAAACTGGCCGCCACGCTCGCACCGCCTGAACCGCAGCTCCAGCATGCCGCGCTCCGGCTCACCGCACGAGGCTGGGAGACCGCGCCACTGCCAGCTCCTGACGGATCAGGTGCCCTGGTGCTGCTGCTGGACCTGCACGCGCACGACGCGGTCGCTGAGCACAGCGACGGGCGTACACGGCGGATCAGCCTGACGCCAGACCGGCCCGTCGCCGAGGTAACCCGGGAAGTGCTCGCCGCCGTTCGCGAGCTGGCCGGGCCGGTGCCTTTCGACCCCACCCCGCAAGAGGTGCCGTGGACGGTGCCGCTTGACCAGGACACCGAGCACGCCAGCTACGAGCCCGGCCAGGTCAGTGCCTATTTCGAGGCCGCGACCCGGGCGGCGGGCGTCCTGGCTGAGTACCGTGCGCCCTACCGGGGGAGGTCAACCCCCGTCAACGCGTGGTGGGGTTCGTTCGATCTGGCGGTAAACCTCTTCTCCGGGATGCCTGCCGATCCGCCGTCCGCGGACTTCATCATGCGGAACGCGATGGACGCTCAGGAGATGGCCGTCGGCTGGTGGCCCGGCGACCCGCGGCATCCGGAAGCAGCGTTCTATGCCTACGCTCATCCGGCACCTGCCAGCTACGGCGGCTCTGACCTGACCCCGGCCGCCGCGCGCTGGGACCCCCAGCTCGGCGAGTACCTGCTGGCCTGGGACGCGGTGCGTAATGCCGAGGACCCGCATGCGTACGCAGTGGAGTTCGCCAGGTCGGCGTTCCGGCATGGATGCATCACGTGTTCCTGGGATCCTGGCCTCGCCGCCAGCGCGGAGGGAACACCGCCGCCCGTAACGTGAGCCAGCCGGGCGCTGCCTGGCCGACGCCGAGGACACGGCGACCTCTTCTCGCCAGAATAGCCTATTAACCCGCTGGGTATTGTAGAGTTACTCGCCCAGGCATGCCTAGCGGAGATGGACTAACCATGACGCAACACCTCGTCAGGAACGGCCGGATCGGTCAGCTCTCATCGCTGGAGCCGCGGCGATTGGCCAAGATCGTCTCTGACGCGGCGCGAGACCCTGAGCCTTGGCTTGGCCTGGTCAGGTACGACGCTGCCAGCCGCTGGTACCAGCTTCTCGAGCGCACCGAGGAACACGAGATCTGGTTGCTCAGCTGGCTCCCCGGCCAGCACACTGGCTTTCACGATCACGGGCAGTCGGCCGGCGCGTTCACGGTCACGCTGGGATGGCTTTCCGAGCGCGGCGTTCACGCCGGACGCCCTCGGCCTTCGGCGCGCAGGGTGATGTCAGGTTCGGTGCAGGCATTCGGTCCCGGCTACGTCCATGACGTGCGCAACGACGGGACGCAGCCAGCGGTCAGCATCCACGCGTACTCGCCCCCGCTCAGCAGCATGCGGCGGTTCGAGATGTCCTCGGCCGGGCAGCTGCGCGTCGTCTCAGAAGAGCGATCGTGGTAGCCCGCAGGGTCCGCTCGGCCGACGACCTTGTCGAGCATGCGCGCGGCCGGCTGCGCCGGCTCGATCCGGTCCAGGCGCTCGCGGCCATCAGGGCGGGCGCGATCCTGGTCGACACCCGCCCGCAAGACCAGCGCCGGGCGGAAGGTGCCGTACCGGGAGCGCTGCTCGTCGAGCGGAACGTACTTGAGTGGCGGTTCGATCCGCGATCGGCGGCCAGGCTGCCTCAAGCGACCGGTTATGACGCTCAGGTCATTGTCATGTGCTCGGAGGGCTACGCATCCAGCCTGGCGGCCGCGTCGTTGCAGGACCTGGGCTTGCGGAACGCGACAGATCTGGCCGGGGGATTCGTCGCGTGGGCGAAGGCGGGGCTACCGGTTCAGGAGTAGCAGTACGAATCACTCGATGCATCCCCGCCTTCAAGCCTGACCTGGTGCACCCGGCGCCCGCGGAACACGTCGCCTTCCAGGAAGAACCGCGGGTCGAAGCTGATGCCGCCGTTCTCGCCGACGTCGAGCTTGCTCATCCAGGCCCCGACGCCGTCCGGGTAGAACTGATCATCCCAGGCGCCGTATAGCGAGTTCGTGAAGTACACCCGCTTGCCGTCTCGGCTGACCTCCACCATCTGCGGCCCGCCGGCCAGCGGCCGGTCCGGCCTGGTCGGATGAGGCTTGCGGCCGACGATGCCGCCGATCCGCACCGACCCTGTCTCGACCGGGTGGAACGGGTCGCTGACGTCATACTGCTTCATCTCGCCCGTCCCCCAGCACGACACGTACAGGTACTTGTCGTCGACGGACAGCCCGATGTCGGTCACCAGCGGCGGAACCGCCCCGAACCCCTGCAGCAGCGGCGGGATCTGGTCGGCCGGCGCCGGCTCGGCCGGGATCGTGATGACCTTGCTGGCGGCCCACTGGCCGTTGTCCCTGTGCCACAGCCAGATCGACGCCGAAAGATCCTCGACGCTGACCACGACGCCGACAAACCCGTAGTTCTTCGCGGGGTCATGAGCCGGCCGAAGCTCGAGTGCCATCTGGTGCTGGTCGCCCAGGTCCACGGTCTGCACGTGGTTCCCGCTCTGCATATCCCAGAAGTGCAGCCGGTGACCATACTTGCGGCCGAGCAGCAACTCGGGGACAACGCCGTCCTCGATCATGGAGGGCGTAGCCCACTCGGACGTGACCATCACGTTGTCGTTGATGTGCCACCAGACGTCGTAGGCCAGGTACTGATCTCCCCGGTCCCGCTCAAACTGGCCGGTTACATCGAACGTGGCATGGTCGAGCAACGCGACCCCGCCCGGCCCGTCCTCGCCGTTCGCGCCGCCGAGGCAGGACATGTACAGGTAGCCAGGCCCGCAGTGCACCGTATGCGGACGCGAATAGCCAGCCCTCTTCGCGAGTTCCTCGGGCCCGAGCACGCGCGTAACCTGCGGCGAGGTCGGGGTGTCCTTGGTGTCGAGAATGTAGACCCGCGACGACCTGATCCCGGGCACCACCAGGTACCTGCGGTCGCCGTGGCGGTGGTCGCCGGTCGGGCACAGTGCGCTCGAGCACGCGTTCCACCCGAAATGATGCAGTTCGTCGCCCGTGTGAGGGAGCTCAGTGAAACCGACGACCGTCGCGTAGCTTGGCGAGGCCGGATCGGTGTCAACGACCGCGATCGCGTCTGGCTTGTCAGCGGGCTTGGCGAAGGCCGCTACGTATGCCAGTTTCTCGGGCGGTCCCGCGGCAGCATCGCGCGGTGACCGGTAGAACGTCGGGTCGTGCTCGTGCGCATGGCCTTCGTGCTGAATGTGATCACCAGATGTCACGGGGGTTCCCTTCGCCAATCTGCATTTTTTAACCGGGCCGACCGGCCGGGCGCATTCTTCCCAGGTTCAAGCGGCCCATGGTCACGTAACTCCCCCGTCAGCATGATCGTCAACCCAGGAGCCGCTGCCGAAGCCCGTGCCTGACGGCGGCTCCTGAGTTTGCCTCAGCCCGGCCGGCTGGCCATCTTGATGATCAGCAGCAGCTCGTGGCCGGACGACTCGATCCGCAGCGCAGTGAGCCTGCGCTCGGGGATGTCGCTGGTGCCGATGATCCTCGCCGTGCCGTCGTACCTGGCGCTCCAGCTCGCCGCAACCTCCCTGCCGCCGTGCGAGACGGCCACCAGCCGGCAGCGCTCATCGGCAGGGAGGCCCTTGACGGTCAGCATGATCCTGGTTCCGGCAGGCGTCGCCTGCAGGCGGGCCTGTCCGTGCACCCCCGTTGCGTGGTTGGCGGCGCTGAAGGCCCGCACCGCAGGGCTAGTGCCCAGAGTTGTCAGCACGCCGATCGCGGCTGCCGCGGCGGCGACCGGGATCGCGGCGAGCCAGCGACGGCGTTTCCTCGCTGGTGCAGGGCCAACCACCCGAAGCACCGGACCGCCCGGATTGCGCCGGACGGCGGCGCCGTTGGCCCCGCGGGCCTGCGTGAGCCAGTCACGAACCGGAAGCAGATCTTCGTATTCGGTCCTGCAGTTCCCGCATGCCCGCAGGTGCCTGCGCACGCCAGCGCTCGCGCTGGAATCGAGCGCACCGACAATGTAAGCGCCGATGTCACCTCGCCATTGCGCACACGCCTGGCTCATTCCTTCGCGCGTCCTTTCCCCATCGAAGGTATGACGTGCGTTGCTAGCGGGTCCGCCGCCCGTGGCTGCCGTTAATTGCCGTAAGAGCCGCCCGCTGGGTAGGAGTAGCCACCGCTCGGCTTGGCGGAATGAGTCGAGGCGGCCGCGGCGCCGCTTGCCGAGACGACCTGCCAGGTAAACGAGGTACCGCCGAACTGATCACTGAAGTTGTTGCCGTGCACCTCGCCCGGCGCCTGGTCCAGCCGGAATGTGTAGAGTGGCCGGCCGTTGTACGTGAGCTGAGACTGCCCGTTATCGCTGCGGTGGATCGTGCCGAGAGTCCCGCTCATGCCAGCCGCGTCGTGTGGCATCGTCCCCGCAGCGACCGTGACGGGGAACCAGAAGCCCAGGCAGCTGCCGGTGCAGAGGATCTTCCCGTGCGCCTCCTGCTGCGGCGAGTAGACCGTCTTCCCTGACCGGTCTACGAGCACCATCCCGACCCCCGGCAGCTTGCGCGCGGTGACCACGGAGCCGTGCGAGGCGGCCTGCTGACCGTGCTGCTGCCCGGTAGCTGGGTGCGTCGGCTGGCCGCCGCCGTAGAGCCCTCCACTGCCGCACGCGGCAACTGCCCCGGCCACCGCGATTGAGGCGAAGCCAGAAAGTGCGATCCTCCGGCTTTTCTTTGTCCAGAGCGCTTTCGAATGTGCTTTGGCGGCAGCGGTATCTGCATTCCCGAACATGATTTCCTTTCCTCTCATCGCTGCTATTCGCTGTCGCTAGTTATTACGCTCTGAGTGCGTGCTGCGTTCAAATCTCTATGGCCCGATCTGGATTTCCTGTTAATCCGCCGATGCATCGCGATGCCGGCAGCAGCGGCAAGGCCAGCCAGGCCCTCACCGATCGCGGCGAAGACCTTTTCCGGGAACCACACCGGGTCATAAACGTCAGGAAACGGACCGATCGCACCAAGGTCCACGTACCGCGCGACGAGCATGGCGGCCAACGCGGATGCGCTAATAGAGAGCGCGGCGATATAGGCTGCGCGCCGCCCGGTGATAACGATGACGATCGCCACGAGCAATGCGAGGACGGCTTCGGCGCGGAACAGTACCCCCTCGCTTATCACCCCGCCGGTTTCGGAGTACGTTCCGGCCAGGTCGAAGTGAACGTAGCTGTCTGCAGCAAGTCCCGCCACCACGACGAATCTCGCCAGCGCGTGCGCGGCCTGCACCGTCGTCATTGACCGGCGTGCGATGGCGAACCCGCCGTCCCCGCCTGTGCCGACTTGATCGTCACCAGCGTCCGCGGGCCGGCCATGATTGCGAGGCTCGAGATGTCAGACGGCCGCCACGCCGCGCTGGCCGGCACCGTGATGGGGCCTTCGCGCCAGGCGTCCCATAGGCCGCTTGTTTCTGTGCCGCCAGCCCTAGACGTCACAACGAGCCGGCAGCGCACGTTGAGCGGGACGCCGCGGATGGTGAGCCGGATGCTCGTGCCCCACGAGGTGGCGAGCAGCCTCGCCGTCGCATGCACATGCGAGGACCGGCTGGTGCCTGACAGCATGACTGGCGCTGCCGTGCGCCCGCCGGGCCGCGACGGCGATGACCCGCCCCAGACACCGGTGATCAGGATGGCCGCAGCCGCTCCAGCGGCGGCAAGTCCGGCAAGCGATCCGACAAGCTTGCCGCGACGCCGCCGGCTGCCGCGCGCCTGATCGTGCTCCTGGCGCGGGGCCGCCTCCGGCGGGACCATGGCCAGCAGGCCAGGGATGGGCGCCAGGCGCAGCAACTCAGCCCGGCATGCCTCGCAACGTGGCAGGTGCGCCTCTACCTTCTTGCGCTCGTCAGGCTCGGCCGCGCCGAGTACGTAGACACCGAGCGATGTCATCATCAGGCAGGTCATGGGCTGGTGATTCCTTGCCTCTCGAGTTCCCTGCGCAGCGCCCGCAGCCCGTAGAAGCAGCGCGATCGGACCGTGCCTTCGGGGATGTCCATCAGCTCGGCCACTTCGGCGACCGACTTGCGCTGGTAGAACAGCGCCGTTATCACGTCCCGGTGCTCGGGGCCGATGGCGTCGAGGGCGCCGGCCACCACCCATCCGTCGACGACTCGGTCCAGGCCGTCATCGGCCTGAGGTAGTGCCTCTTCCTCGAGTGGCACCTCGCGGGGGCGTACCCGACGCCGGCGCTGATAGCTGGAGATCGCGATGTTCCGCGCCACCGTATGCAGCCATGATTTGGCGTGCTCAGGACTCAGTTCCGTTGCGTGCTGCCAGCCACGCAGCATCGTCTCCTGCACGACATCCTCTGCGGCCTGGACATCGCCGTTCACGTAGGGCAGCACGAAACCAAGCAGCGGCCGGCGGTATGAGGTCATCCACGTGACCGCTAGGTCATCACAACCGGAAGAACCCACAACAGCTACTACGCCGGGCAGCCGCCTGGCGTTCATCGCCGCCGGGGTGAAATTCGCATCCCGGCACACTCAGCCTGCTATGAGGCACGCGTTCTGCGGCTAGTTACCGCATAGCGCGCAGCGACTCCTTCAGCGAGCCCATGGTGGCGAGCACCGCGGACGGCTCGTACCCGCAATGCGCCATGCAGTTCGCGCAGCGCGGGTCCTTGCCGCGACCGTACTTGTCCCAGTCGGTGGTCTCGATCAGCTCGCGGTAGGTCTTGGTGTAGCTGTCGCCCATCAGGTAGCAGGGGCGCTGCCAGCCTTTGAGCGAGTACGAGGGGATTCCCCAGGCAGTGCACGCGAAGTCGGCCTTGCCCTCGAGGAAGTCCAGGAACAGCGGCGAGTGATTCAGCCGCCAGCGCTTCCTGTTCCCGTCGGCGAATGCCTTCCTGAACAGCTCGCGAGTCTCCGTCACGCCGAGGAAGTGCTCCTGGTCAGGTGCCTTCTCATAGGCGTAGGCCGGCGAGATCATCATCTGGTCGACCTTGAGGTCGTCGTTGAGGTAGTTGAGGACGTCGATCACGGTCTGCGGGGAGTCAGTGGTGAAGAACGTGGTGTTGGTGGTCACGCGGAACCCTCGCCGCTGGCATTCCTTGATCGCCGCGACCGCTTCGTCGAAGACGCCATCCTTGCAGACCGACTCGTCGTGCCGCTCCTGCAAACCGTCGATGTGCACCGCAAATGCGAAGAATGGCGACGGCGTGAACTTGTCGAGTTTCTTGGGGAGCAGAAGGGCATTGGTGCACAAGAAGACATACTTCTTGCGCTTAATCAGCTCAGACACCAGCACCTCGATCTGCGGGTGCATGAGCGGTTCTCCGCCCGCGATCGACACCATCGGCGCACCGCACTCCTCGATGGCTGCGATTGCCTGCTCGACCGGCATCCTCTGCTTGAGCATCGAGGCCGGCTCTTGGATCTTGCCGCAGCCCGCACACTTCAGGTTGCAGGCGAAGAGCGGCTCGAGTTCCACGATCAGCGGAAACTTGTCCTTGCGAGCCAGCTTCTGCCTCATGAGGTAGGCCCCGATCCGCAGGCTCTGGCGCAGCGGCATAGACACTTGGGCACCAGCTTTCTCTTTAGTTACGTTCTTCTCGTCAGTTATCGCCGAGCTTGTTGTTATCCCCTGCTTCCGACTGGCGCGGCCCCCGTCGACCGCGTCAGCCTGTTGACTGCCGTAGCTCCCTTGGCAGCCCGAACTGCACGTCCTCCGTAGCCACGACGACTTCCTTCGTCTCGAGCGCGCCGAGCCCGGACAGGGCAGCGACGATCTGTCCCACCACTGCCGGCGGCGCCGACGCCCCGGCAGTGATGCCGATCGTGCCGGCGCCGGTCAGCCAGCCGAGGTCGATGTCCTCCGCGCTGTCGATCAGGTGTGCCTTTGTCCCGGCCCGCTGTGCGGTCTCGACAAGGCGCAGCGAGTTGGACGAGTTCGCCGATCCGACCACAAGCACGACATCGGCATCCGCGGCGATCCCGCGGACAGCGCGCTGACGGTTGGTAGTCGCGTAGCAGATGTCGTCGCTGCCCGGACCGCGCGCGGAAGGGAAACGATCCAGGATCGCGTCAACTACGCCCCCTGCTTCATCGGCCGCCAGGGTGGTCTGCATCAGGTAGGCGACCTTGCCTTGGTCATCCGGGTTCAGCTTGGCGACGTCCGCTGCGTTTTCTACCAGCGCCATTGACGCCGGGGCCTCACCGAGCGTGCCATCAACCTCCTCATGGCCCGCGTGTCCGATGAGCGCAACGAGGTACCCGTCAGCGGCGAACCTGCGTGCCTCGGCGTGCACCTTGGCCACGAGCGGGCACGTCGCATCCACGGCTGCCAGGCCGCGCCGCTCCGCCTCGAGCCGCACCTCGGGCGAGACCCCATGAGCGGAAAACACCACGTTGGCGCCGTCTGGCACCTCGTCGAGCTCGTCAACGAAGATCGCGCCCAGCTCCTCCAGCTCGGCGACCACTGTCTTGTTGTGCACGATCTGCTTGCGCACGTATACCGGAGCGCCGTACCGCTCGAGCGCGAGTTCCACGATCTCGATCGCGCGCTCGACACCTGCGCAGAACGAACGTGGGCTCGCCATCAGCACCCGGCGCGCCTGCACAGCCGCTGCCCAGCGAGCCAGCGAGGGACCCGCCTGGCGTAGCGACCGCAGCGCCGCCAGCCCGCCGGTCACGATCCGCGGGCTCGCCAGCGAGTGCTCGGGGGTGTCCGAGATCGCCCTGACCACGGCCGACGGCCGGCCTTCCGCGCCGCGCAGCAGCTCAGCGGACTCCATATCAACGGCGACCGCGCCGGACGCCGCAAGCCTGGCCCGCTCCCCGCGTCCCATCAGGCGATCGACGGTCGCGATCGGGCCGAGCTTGACGTTCAGGCCCGCCCGCCGCAGCTCACCTGCGAGCAACGGGGCGGACGGACAGCTGACGCTCCCCCCGGCGCCCCTCACCTCGGTGGCGACAACCAAGTCGCCGACCTTCAGATCGTCGGTGAGGCCGCCGGCTACTCCGCCGACGACGATGCCGCCTCCAGACGGCTCCAGCCGCGCTGCTGCGGCGGCCGACCTCGCGGGACCGTAGCCGGTTCTCAGTACGCCCACGGCCGGCTGCCCGCCAGCGCGCCGCAACCCGCGCCGCAGGGCCCTGGCCTCGACGCGCAGCGGAGCACAGATCACCGGTTCGCTCATTGGCTCCCACCCAGGTATCGGCCGAGCGCGCTGACCGGGAAGGTCAGCCGGTACAGGTGATAGTTGATGTAGAAGTCGCCAGGGAACCCGGTTCCGGTGAACTGCGGTTCGTCCCAGGTCCCGTCCGGCCGCTGGTTCGCGGCGAGCCACTGAATGCCGCCGTCGGCGGCCTGCTGCGCGTCGGACCCGCCTGCCGCGAGCAGCGCGAGCAGCGCCCACGCGGTCTGAGAAGCGGTGGACTCGCCGCGCCCGGCCCAGCTCGGATCCTCGTACGACCGAAGGTCCTCGCCCCAGCCGCCGTCGGCGTTCTGGTGGCCGATGAGCCAGTCCACAGCGCGCCTGATGGCGGGCTTGTCCGGGCGGACACCTGCGGCGATCAGTGCCGGAACTACCGCGCCAGTCCCGTAGATGTAGTTCGCTCCCCAGCGGCCGAACCAGGAACCGTCAGGCTCCTGATTGCGAAGCAGCCAGACCACGCCCCGGCGAGCGGGCCGGCTGCCGGCCAGGCCGGCCGCTGCGAGCGCCTCCACGGTATGCGCGGTGACGTCGGCTGACGGCGGGTCGACGACCTCGCCGAAGTCACAGAATGGCAGCTTCGTCACGAGCGTGGCCGTGTTGTCGGCGTCGAAGGCTCCCCAGCCGCCGTCCTTAGATTGCATGCCGGTAAGCCACGTGATCGCCCGTTGGATGGCGGCAGCGCCGTTGCCGCTCGTTCCTGCGCCCGGCCCGGCCGGCAGCTGTATCCGGTCCAGGGCGAGGACCACCTCGGCCGTGTCGTCGATGTCGGGGTAGCCGTCGTTGTCGAACTCGAAGGCCCAGCCAGCCGGCGCGAGCGCTGGCCTGCGCACCTGCCAGTCGCCGGGCCCGCGGATCTCCTCCTCGAGCACCCACCTCGCTGCCGAGACCAGCGCGGGATGGTCGGCCTCCAGGCCGGCGTCGCGGAGGGCGATCAGCGCTAGCACCGTGTCCCACACCGGCGACTGGCAGGCCTCGAACCGCCTGACCGGCCCCTCGTCGGTCTCCTCCCAGATCGTGAACCGGTCCAGCCCGGCCAGGCCGCGCTGGATGACCGGATGGTCGACGCCGTAGCCGAGCAGGCTGAGCGCGATCAGGCTGTACACCCACGGCGGCTGAATGCCGCCCCAGCAGCCATCCCGCTCTTGCCTCGCGATGATCCACTCGGCGCAGCGCCGCATCGCCGCGGTCCTGATCGCTGCGGCAGGCTTCCGGCCTCTGACATGGCGCTCGTAGCCGTGCAGCACCTGGTCGAGGCGCTCGAAGAACCTGGCCCAGCCGTCCGCGGCCGGCTGCAGCCTGGCCGTGCCGGCCGGCGCAGAGAGCTCATCGAGGCCGAACGGCAGCGGTCTGGCAGGACGGAGCGAGCCGACGATTGTGAGCGGCACGATCGTCTGCCTGGCCCAGCAAGCCCAGTCGTAGACGTTAAGCGGGAACCAGGCAGGCAGATAGATCAGCTCTGGAGGCATGACGGGCAGGTCGTCCCAAGACCACAGGCCGAACATCGCCAGCCAGATTCTCGTGAAGACCCTGGTGGCCTCCAGGCCGCCAGCTTCCCTGATCCACGCGGCTGCCCTGGCCATGTGCTCGGCCGACGGCTCGTCCCCGGCGAGCCGCAGCGCCACGTACGCCTCGACGGTGGTGGACAGGTCGCCGTCCCCGCCGCGGAAGTTAGCCCAGGTACCGTCCGCTCGCTGGCACGACCTGATCCAGCGTGCAGCGGCGGCTGTCTGTTCGGTCGTCCGCACTCCGAGGAACTCGCGGAAGAGCAAATCCTCGGCGTCCATCGTGACGTTGGTCTCCAGCTCGCCCTGCCACCAGCCGTCACCGTGCTGCAGGCCGAGCAGGTGAGTTGTCGCACGCTTGAGCGTGGTCTCCGCGAGCTCGGCCGGCGACGCCCCGCCGCCGGCCGTGCCAGCCACGGGCGTCTCAGCCGCGGTCCGCTGGTCCTCGCTCACCATTGCCTCGCAGTCACGAACTCCGCGATCGCTGCGAACTCCGCGCGCACGTCCTCGGGCATGTCAGCTTCGTTCAGGCAGCCCATCGCCGAGGACAGCGCCGTGTCGGCTTCCGATTCGACCCACTTCTTGCCGCCGGCGGCCTCGACCAGCTCCGCCGCAAGCACCAGCTGCTCTTCGGTCAGTGGCTCGGCAATGGCGAGCAGGCGGGCGAGCTCACGGGCCGCGTCGCTCTCGCTCGCCAGCGCCGCGACTACCGGCAGGGACTTCTTCCTCGACCGCAGGTCCGACCGCACCGGCTTGCCGGTGACCTCGGGCGCGCCCCAGATCCCGAGCAGGTCGTCGGTGAGCTGGAAGGCAAGGCCGATGTAGGCGCCGAACGCGGTCAGGCTCATCGCTGTGCTGGCCGGAGCGCCGACGTAAATGGCGCCGATGCTGCATGCGCAGGCCATCAGCGCGGCTGTCTTGTCGGCCGCCATGTCCAGGCACTCGTCGACGCTGACCCTATCGCGCCGTTCGAACGCGAGGTCAGCCCCCTGGCCTGAGATGAGCCGCTGCACGGCCGCCGCCAGGCAGCGAGACGCCCAGACCGACTGCGGCGCCGGGCCCTCGAGTAGCAGGTCGTTAGCGAGTGCCTGAAGCGCGTCACCCGCCAGGATCGCGGGGCCGATGCCGAAGACGGTCCACGCGGTCGGCCGGTGCCGGCGCTCGGTGTCGCCGTCCATGATGTCGTCATGCAGCAGCGAGAAGTTGTGCACCAGCTCAACCGCCACCGCTGCGGGGACCGCCTGCTCCGGCGCGGCGCCGGCCGCGCGGGCCGACAACAGCGTGAGGGCCGGGCGCAGCGCCTTGCCGCCCGAGCGGTTCCCTGTCGGGTTTCCCTTGGCGTCACAGAACCCGAAGTGGTAGCTCGCCACCGGCCTGATATCGGGGCTGAGCCTGGAGAGCGCGGCCTCGATCCCCGGTCCGACGAGGTCACGAGCCGTCTCCACGCCTGCAGGAATGGTCGCCGTCACGACGCCGCCTTGGCCTTGGCTGCAGTCGTCTCTGGCGGGGCGACTGCGCCTTCGGCCTGTGTTAGTCCGGGGGGGCGAGCCCCCGTGGCCCCCCGAGTCAGCTGGCTGACTAGCTTCTCGGCGGCATGCTGCCCACTTCGCACGGCACCCTCCATCGTGTCCGGCCACCCGGTGTCGGTCCACGCTCCGGCGAGCACGAGCCCCGGCACCGACGTGGCGGTGCCTGGTCGAAGGGCGCCTATGCCCGGCGACTGCCGGAACGTCGCGCGACGTTCTCTGGTGACGAAGAAATCGGTAACCCTAGCACCGGCAGCCGCGGGGAAAAGCTGCTCGAGCGCGGGGAGGAACTGCTCCCGCAGCGTGGCGGCAGGAACGTCCACGTAACTGTCGGCCGCCGACAGCGATACTGCCAGGTACTGGCCGTCGGCGAGCCCGGCCTGCCTGGACTTATCGAATACCCACTGCACAGGCGACTCGACAGCCGCCGCGAACGGCAGGCTCGTGACCTGCCGGTCATAGATGACATGAACGTTCACGATCGGCGATGATCCCAGATCGTCCCAGCGTTCCGCGGCGCTGATCCCGGCGGGCCCAGCCAGCCGCGCCGCCTGGCTAGCGGGCACCGCGAGCACCACGCCGTCTGCCACAAGCTCGCTGACCTGCGCGGCGGATGGCGAGCCGTTGCCATCGGCCAGCCTGGAGCCTCCCGCCGCGGCCTCGATGCTCACCCGGAATCCGCCGCCTGCCAGCGGCTCGATCGCGGCGGCCCGGGACCCGTACATCACCTGCGCGCCGAGCCGGCCAAGCAGTTCGGCCGCGGCTCGGCCGTGCACGTCACCCAGCGGCACGTTGGCGATTCCGATGTCGGCTGCGCCGCGCCTTCCCAGCAACGCCATCTTGATCACCGTCGCGGACAGCGGCAGGCTGGCCTCGTCACCCGCAATGTTCAGCGCCGAGACGATGAACAGGTCCCACATCAGCCGGCGCGTCGCCTCATCCTGGCCCTTTGCCGCAAGCCAGCCGCCCAGGCTGGTTGCGTCCAAGGCCGGGTCGGCCGGGTCCACGAAGCGCATGGCGAGCGCTGCCCTGGCGACCTTGATCCGCTGGGACAGCGATAGCAGCCGGTATCCGGCGAGTGCCTTGCCAAAGTGCAACGGCCCTGGCAGCGCGGTGCGGCGCAGCCTGCCTGCGCCGCGCGGGGACAGCACCGTGACGTCAAACCGGTCCTGCACTGTCACAAGCCCGGTCGCACCAAGCCGCCCGAGCAGTTCCTGGTAGCTGGTGCAGCAGCGCAAGAAGACGTTCTGGCCGGTATCGATCGTCATCTCGCCCCGGCCGAACGACGAAGCCGCGCCGCCAAGCCTCGGGCGGGCCTCGACCAGCGTGACCGCGACGCCAGCGTCGCGCAGGCCGATGGCAGCCCTGACCCCGGCCAGTCCGCCGCCGATGACGACGACGCGTAGTGGTGTGCGCTCGCTCATGCCCGACCCGCCTGTCCCTTCGTAACAGACGCCGCCCCGCCCGAGCCGTTTCTTGCCGCTCGCCGCCAGGCCAGTCCCGCTAGCGCGCTTGCCGCCACCAGCGCCTTTTCGGTCGATGGCAATGACATCCGCCGCTCGAGAGCCGTCTGCGGTGCAGCGCAGATGTGCTCGAGCAGGCGGAAGTAGATGCTCGCCATCGCACCCGCCGAGGCTGCGCTGCGCCGGTCGAGAAGTGGCATCAGCCGGAGTCCGGTCGCGTACCAGTCCTTGGCTCTTTCTGCCTCGAACCTGATCAGCTCCCCGAGATTGCCGGTGAGCACGCCCTGACCGTCCTCGCCGCCAGGGGTCAGCGTGCACCCGAACCGATCGATGTCTTCGGCCGGGAGGTATACCCGTCCGTTCCCTAGATCCTCGCGGATATCACGCATGATGTTCGTCAGCTGGAGCGCGATCCCGAGCGAGTCAGCGAGCGGTTCAGCGGCCGCGGGATCGCGGCTGCCGAAGATGCCCAGCGAGAGCCGCCCGATAGACCCGGCCACGCACCGGCAATAGTGCTCGAGTTCGCCGAAGGTGGCGTAGCTGGTACCGCGGACATCCGCCTCGCAGCCATCGATCAGCTCGCCGAACGCCGCCAGCGGGATCGCGAATCTGGTCGAGGCATCACGCAGCGCGACCAGGACCGGGTCAGCGCTGCTGCTTTCATTCAACGAGGTGATCTCGCCGCGTGCCTCTTCCAAAGCCGCGATCTTGTCGGCCGATGCCATCGTGCCGTCGCCGATGTCGTCGATCTTCCTGGCATATGCGTACACGGCTGACAGCGCCCGCCGTTTCTCGCCAGGAAGAAGGGCGATGCCGTAAGCGAAGTTCTTGGCCTCCTGGCGAGTGATCCGCTCGCACTCCCGGTACGCGGCGGCGACGTCCGTCGCCACGCCACCGGAGGCGCCTCCGCTGGCGGCTGACGCCTGCGCCCGTGCCACGCCGGTCACCTGCCCCTCGCGAACGCGCGGGCCAGCTCCGCGACCGTGCGCGCCTTGCCAGGTCGCGGCGTGACCGCCATGACGTCATATCCGGCGGCCTCGATGGCCGCGAGCGCTGCCCGGCCGCCGGCCACGTATCCCGCCACCGCGGCGCGTGCCGCGCCTCGCAAGGAGCCGATCAGCGGTGCGCCGGTGTCGATGAGCGACCTGGCCCGTGCGACCTCAAAGGCCATCAGCTCGCGCACCATCGGCCCCGCGTGCGCGGCTGCAAGATCATGCTCGTCACAGCCGTGCGCGGACATGTCATCTAGTGGCAGGTATATCCGGCCAGCGCGCAGGTCCTCTGCTACGTCCTGCCAGTGCTCGGCCAGCTGCAGCCCCGTGCAGACAAAGTCGGACTGCTCGGCCCGCTCGTCGGTGTAGGCGCCGAAGACGTACAGCACGATCCTGCCGACCGGGTTGGCCGACAGGCGGCAATAGCCGGCCAGCTGATCGAACGTCTGGTACCTGCTGACGACCTGGTCCTGCTGATTCGCCCTGATCAGGTCCATGAACGGCTGCATGGGGATCGCGCAGTGCAGGACCGTCCGCCGCAGCCCGGCGACCGCTGGCTGGACCGCTATCCCGTCACCGGCCAGGTCGCCCGCATCGCTGAGGCCAGCGTAAAGAGCGCGCAGGTCGGCCTCGAGCTTGGCGAGCAGCGCAAGCCGTTCGGCCACAGGTGCCTGGTCGCCGAGATCATCCGCGGTCCTGGCGAAGACATAGACGGCCATAAGGTGCTCGCGGTAAGTTCGCGGTAGCATACGCAGCGCGACGGGGAAGTTCTCATGCGCGGCCTTGGCCGCCACAGCCTGGGAAGCCTGGCTCTCCGGGACGGTAGCGGACGGGCCTCGCGATGGGACCTGGTGCGAGGCAGCGTCAGGCTCAGGCAGTACGGCCGGTGGCCTCTGCCTCGCCGAGCGCTCCGTCACAGGTTCTGCCATGAGTTCCCCCAGGGGCACAGCAGCGCCGTGCCCCGTCCGTCCCCACATTCCCTATTCCTGCATGGACTCTAAATGAAAAGCAATCGATGACATCGGCGTCACCTGATACGGGCGTCGCTTTCTGTCACGTGAGCACCGCAAACTCAAGAGCGAGTTCGTCGCCCGACGTTATACCCTGTAACAATCCTTTTCGACAGCTTTAAGGAGGATCGTCCGTCCACGCACGTTCGCCGGTGCTGGCCTGCGAAAACTACCAGGTGGCTCGGAAACGGCATAGAAAGGAGTCTCCGACCATGACCTGGGAACCTTGCTGTCAGCGCGGAGCGAGCGGCGGGCTAGTCTCCCGAACATGACCAGGGAACCTCGCCACGACGCGCCACCGGAGCCGAGTGTGTCGGTCTCCGAGGGCCACGACGGGCTGCCAGGGGACGGCATGAGGATGGACTCGGTCGCGGTGTCGTCGATGCCTCGCTCCGCGCTGGCCGACCGGCAACAAGAGACTCGCCCGGCTAACGAGGTCCTCGCGGGCCCGGCCCCCCAGCCTCAGACCGGTGCATCGCCCGCCCAGCGGCCAAGCCGACCGAGCCGCGGCACCGGCGTTCGCCCCCGCCGCCCCTCGCTTGGCGGCGGCATTCCGGCTCAGGGCCGCGAGCTCGGCGCTCAGGGCAGGCAAACGGTGCGCAGGCTGCTCGAGGCGGGACTGGTCGAATTTGACGAACGCGGTTTCCAGGCGGTCAGGGTCGACGACGTCGTGCGCAGGGCCAAGACCTCGCACGGCACCTTTTATCTTTACTTCGCCAACAAGGACGACCTCTTCAGGACGCTGCTGCGGGACGCACTACGGGACATGGAGTCGATCACCGACGAGTTCCCGGTCGTGACTAGCAACGAGGGCGGGCGCGCGGCCCTGCGGCGGTGGATCCAGAGCTTCACCGATACATATGCCGCCCACGCCACGGTGATCCGGATTCTCAGCCAGGCTGAAATCGTCGGCGAGCAGGTCTACGGGGACGGGCTCAGGCTGCTGTTCCGGCTCTCTGAAGCCATCGCCCAGGGAATGACCGTGGCCTCGTCGGCGGGTTCCGCGGCCACGGCAGGCTCTGGTGAGCAGGCGAAAGATCCTGTCCAGCACGCCGAGCTCACCGCGCTCGCGTGCCTGATGATGCTCGAGCGGATCAACTACCTGCTGAGCGTGGACGTGCGGCTGCCGCGCGAGGAGATGGTCGACCGGCTGAGCGCCATCATCTACGCCGCGTTCCACACGCCCTGACCGGAGAGGTAGCCCGCGCATGAGCTCGGCCGCGCTGCTGGTCATGGATGTGCAGCAGGCAATCGTCCAGCGGTTCGGCGACCCGGCTGACTACCTGGAGCGGATCGACCTGGCGATCTCGGCGGCCAGGAATGCCGCGATCCCCGTGGTCTACGTAGTGGTTGGATTCAGGCCAGGCCACCCGGAGATCAGCCAGCGGAACAAGACGTTCTCCGCGATCGCGTCCGCCGACGCGTTCACGGCTGCCGATAGCGGCGCCACGATCCATCCCGCGATCGCGCCTGGTCCAGCAGACGTCGTGGTAACCAAGCGCCGGGTCTCAGCCTGGACTACCGCCTCGCGGTGCTGGCCGACGGTTGCCTGGACGCCGACCAGGAAGTGCACCGGGTGCTGACGGAGAAGGTATTCCCGCGGCAGGCAGATGTCCTGACCGTGGCCGAGTGGACGTCCTCGCTGGCCAGCTGATGCCCGGGTACCGCTGATGGCCTCCGCACCTGGCCTCGTCGACGTCATCTCGCTGGAGCGCATCGAAGCCGATCTGTTCCGGTCCCGTGTTGTTTACGACGACCAATTCGGCTTGTACGGCGGCCAGGTAGCCGCCCAGGCTTTGCAGGCTGCGGCAGAAACCGTGGCTCCCGGCAGGCACCCGCACTCGCTGCACGGCTACTTTCTCAGCCGGGGTGACCCGTCACGGCGCGTGCTGCTGATGGTCAACAGGGACAGGGACGGCCGCTCCTACTCGAACCGCCGTGTCATCGCGGTTCAGAACGGCGTCGTCATCTTCAACATGGCCGCGTCCTTTCATGTCACCGAGGACGGACCTGACTACCAGGCGCATCAGGTACCCAGCGTCGCCGCTCCTGAGAACTCGCCTGAGCTCTCCGGCCGCACCAGGATGCTCGGGATCGAGATCAGGGTCCCTGAGCAGCCGGCGCCCGGACAAGATTGGCCATCGCGGGTGTGGATGCGCACGCGGGAGCACCTGGCAGATGAGACAGTGCGCGCGTGCGCGCTGACTTATGTCTCTGACATGTTCACCGGCCTGGCAAGCGTGCCGGGCATCGACCAGGTCGGCCCGGTAACCAGCATCGATCATGCGGTCTGGTTTCACCGGCGCGCGGCGCTCGACGAAGACTGGGTGCTGATGGACCTCTTGCCAGAGTCGACGGGCGGCGGCCGCGGCATGTATACGGGGCGGATCTTCGCGCGAGACGGATCGCTCGTCGCCGGAATCGCGCAGGAATCCCTGTTCCGGCCCGGCACCCGCCGCCGGCCGGTCACCGAGTGAGCCTTCCCCGCGACAGGTTTATTCACGTATCGTGCAAAATGAATCCGGATCGCGGCGCAGCCAAGCATCCGCACCAGGTCGGCCGAATAATAGAGGATACTTTTTAGACATGTCGATCGCGATAACCGACGAGCACCGTGCTCTCGCTCAGACCGTCTCCGACTTCCTCGACAAGAACGGCGCGCGCGCCGCGGCACGCGCCCTGCTGACGGCCGACAAAGAGGAACTCCCGGCCTTCTGGCGCGAGCTTGGCCAGCTGGGCTGGCTCGGGCTGCACTTGCCGGAAGAACACGGCGGTTCCGGCTTCGGGCTGCCGGAAATCGTGATCGTCGCCGAGGAGATGGGCCGTGCCGTGGCGCCCGGTCCGTTTGTGCCGACAACGATCGCCAGCGCTGTGCTCGCGGTGGCCGGCTCCGCGCAAGCGCAGGCAAGGCTCTTGCCCGGGCTGGCCGATGGCTCTGTTATCGGCGCCGTCGCGCTCGCCGGAGACGTCCGCGTCGCCGACGGCAAGGCGTCAGGTCAGGCTGGCCCGGTGCTCAGCGGCGGGCTCGCCGATGTTCTGCTGGTTGCCACCGGCGGTGACGTCGCGCTCATCGACTGCCACGACGAGGGAGTGACGGTCACGGTTCCGGCCAACCTGGACCCGGCTCGGCGCTCCGCGCGGATCACGCTGGACGGCGTGCGGGCCGAAGTCATGCCCGGCGCCGGGCAGATGCTGACCGATCTGGCCAGGACCATCCTGGCCGCGGAGGCTACTGGCGTGGCGCGTGCGACCACCGAGATGGCCAGCGCGTACGCCAAGGTCCGCGAGCAGTTCGGCCGGCCGATCGGGATGTTCCAGGCAGTGAAGCACCACTGCGCGAACATGCTTGTCGGCGCCGAGCTTGCGACCGCTGCGGTCTGGGATGCGGCCAGGGCGGCCGCGGGCGGCGGCGACCAGTTCACCTACACCGCCGCGATCGCCGCGACGCTCGCGCTGGCCGCGGCGGACGAGAACGCCAACCTCAACACCCAGGTGCACGGCGGGATCGGGTTCACCTGGGAGCACGACGCGCACCTCTACCTCAGGCGCGCTACGGCGATCGAGGCGATCATCGACGCCGAGGTGGCCGCCGAGCAGGTCACCGATTCGGTCAGGAATGGCGTCAGGCGAGCGCGGGCAATCGACCTGCCGGAAGAGGCCGAGCCGATCAGGGCAGTGGTGCGCGAGTTCATCGGCAGGATCGCCGACCTCGACGAAGACGCCAGGCGCAAGGCGATGATCGAGTCCGGCTACGTGATGCCCAACTGGCCGAAGCCATGGGGCCGCGACGCTGGCGCAGTCGAGCAGCTCGTGATCGAGCAGGAGTTCAGCGCCGCTCGCATCAAGCGGCCGTCCTACGGCATCACGAGCTGGGTGATCCTCACCCTTATCCAGTACGCCACGCCAGAACAGGTCTCGCGCTGGGTTGTGCCGGCACTCAATCAAGAGGTCATCTGGTGCCAGCTGTTCAGCGAACCAGGAGCCGGGTCTGACGCGGCCGGAGTGCGGACCAGGGCCACCAGGACCGACGACGGCTGGCTGATCAACGGCCAGAAGGTCTGGACCAGCGGGGCGCACCTGAGCAGGTACGGCCTGGCGACCGTGCGAACCAACCCCGAGGCGCCTAAGCACAACGGCATCACCATGATGGTCATCGACCTGAAGGCCGACGGCGTCACGGTGCGGCCGCTGAAGATGGCGACCGGCAACTCTGACTTCAATGAGGTCTTCTTCGACAACGTGTTTGTCTCCGACGCCGAAGTGGTCGGGCCCGTCGACGGCGGCTGGACAGTGGCCAGGGCGACGCTGGGCAATGAGAGCGTCAGCATCGGCGGCGGTGGCGGTGGCATGGCGATGCCGTCAGAGGCTTTCATCGCCCCGTTCGATGCCCATCCCGAACGCCTGGCCGGCGGGTCAGGACGGGTCGGACGCCACATCGCGCGCAACCAGGCGATGGGAGTGCTCAACCTTCGCAGTGCGCACCGCGCGGTGGCGGGCGGTGAACCAGGTCCCGAGGGCAATGTCACCAAGTTGCTGCTGTCCGAGATCGGGCACGAATCGGCAGCCATCATGGCCGCGCTTGCCGGTCCTGACCTGGCGTTCCTCGAAGGCCCTGGGATGCTCGGCGGCGCGCTGGCGCTCGGACACCGGGCGATGTCGATCGCGGGCGGCACGTCTGAGATCAAGCGGAATCAGATCGGCGAGCGGATCCTCGGTCTCCCCCGCGACCCGCTGATCAAATGAGGACTGCCTGCAGCTAACAACAGCCTGGCGCGCCCGGTGCGCTGAACCGAGCTGCGACCTCATTCAGGTGACGCCGCATCCGGTCCATGGCCAGTTCGCGATCGCCAGCCTGTACCGCAACAGCGATGCCCTCGTGCGCGCCGAGCATATCGGCGTGCGCATCCGTGCGCGCCTGCCCGGCGAGCTGCTCAATCCCGCCTAGCCTGCTGAGCCTGACCAGTACGAGCGCGACAAGCTCGAGTACCCTGCTGCGCGCGATCAGGGCGACGGCCGTGTGCAGGTCGCCGGCTGCCTCGTGGTGTTCGTCGCCATCTGCGGCTTGCTCTTGGCTGATCGCGTCGCGCAGCACTGTCACACCCGCTGCGTCGATCCGCTCGGCCGCCAGGCCCGCCAGCGCGACTTCCACATTCGTGCGCAACTCGCCCAGACTCGCGAGCTGCACCCCGCGCCTCGCCAGATAGATCGCTGCTATCTCAGTGACGCCGCCGGCGCTCGGCTCGAAGACGAACAGCCCGCCGCCAGGCCCGCGCCGCATCCGCGCGATCTGATGATGCTCGAGCAACCGGACCGCCTCGCGTAGTACGGCCCTGCTGACGCCTTCTTGTTCAATCAGGTCCTTCTCGGCACCCACCAGCGTGCCAGGCCGCATGCCTGCGCCGACGATCTCCTGAGTAATCCGCCGCGCCACGGCTTCAGCACGCTTGCCATCGCCAGCCTCACTGACCACGACGACGTGATCTGGCAGCAGTTCAGTAGTGGACCGGCGGCTGTGCAGCACGTCGCGCTCGGCTTCCAGGTGCCTGCGCATCCGGCTCCCAGCCAGCCCTGAATCACCGGCGATCACGGCACCGGCGATCCTGGCGTGGGCACGCCCCGATTCAGCGCCGATCGCGGGGCCGAGCGTCTGCCAGTGCGTCGAGTACAGCATTGTCACCCGGTTGAGCACGTCGACGAATAGCTCAAGCGCGGGGTTACCCGTGATCGACGCGAGAAGCGTATGTAGCGCCCGAGGATCAGCGTCCCGGCCGGGCTCGCCAGCTTGCAGGAAGAGGCGCAGCGACTCCCGGCCGGGCTCGTCCAGCCTGCCGGGCGCCAGGCTGGTGACGATCCCTTCCAGGACGATCCGCGCCTCGAACAGCTCGTCCAGCCTGGCTTCGACCCGGTAGAGATACAGGACCACCGCGTCTATCACCGCGCCGACGCTCGGCTCGGTAATGATCAGGCCGCCGCCGGGACCGCGACGGGTCCGCGCGACTTGCTGATTCTCGACCAGGCGGACCGCTTCACGGAATACCGCGCGGCTGACGCCATAACGTTCGAGCAGCTCGGCTTCTGACCCAAGCAGCGCGCCGGCCGGCCAGCCCATCGCTATCACGTCGCCGACCATGCGGTCGGCCGTCTGCTCGGCTCTTTTGGCGACCCGGCCAGGGCCAGGGCGGGCGGGGATCTGCGCACCCCCCGCCGTCGTCGCGCGGCGCGCCATTAGGAAAGGCTAACCCGGCGCACCATGGCCGGCCTTTCTAATCGCCGGGTGCCCTACGGCTCCTGCGGCGGCGCTGCGGCCCAGGCCGGCAAGGCCAGCAGCCCTTTGGCGGCAAATCCGCGCGCGACGACGGCCCATGACGGCCGCTCATCGATCAGGGCCCTGAGTACCGCGTGTCCCGCTTCCTCGTCACCGCTTGCGGCCAGCGCACCGCCGCGGATGAAGCGCAGGTTCTGCTCGCCTGGCAGCAGCGCGAGCCCTTGGTCGGCCGCAGCGAGGGCTGCCACGGCATTGCCGCCGCCGAGCGCATCCACGGCGCGCCCGAACGCATCGTAGGCCTCGGCGGCATCGAGCAATCGCCGAAGTTCGCCCAGCGGATCCCCGCTGCGGTCGACCCGCAGATCGACAAGGCGGCCAGCCCACGGCTCGGCAGCGTGCGCCGCAACGACGACAAGCGCGGCCGACATCACCCCGCGCGCATCTCCGCCGGCCGCCTGCCCGGCTTCCAGCACCGCGAGCAGTCGGCGCGCGAACGGCCACGCCACCCCATCATGATCAGCAGCCAGCGCACTGCGGGCAGCGGCGCCGTACGCTTCGGCCATGGCCGGCCAGACGTCGGGACTGGACATCATGTTGGCCTGCACAGCGAAGCCGTCACCGAGGAGCTGGCCGGCCTGGTCGATGCACCACTCACCGGTCATCGCGGCGGCGCCGCCGTCGGCCGCCACGACCCCGACCTGGCGCAGCAGCGCCGCCTCGTCGGCCGTGATCGCCTGATCGAGTGCGGCTTGCGCGGAAGCGCCGGACTGCAGCGCGTCCAGGCATCGCGTACCGTAGGCCGGCTCAGCTATCGCCTGGGTCGCGACCGCGCCGACGCCGGCCAGGGCCCATGGCACGGTCGAGCCCACCGCGAACATCGCCGACTGCACAGCGACCCCCATCAGGCCGGTCTGCGGGTCGCGGGCGACGATCGAGTACGTCACCAATTACCTCCGTTGTGGTTGCGCATGCCGTCGGCGAGCAGCAAGCTCCAGCACGGCGCCTGCCGCTGCTGCCGGGCCGTCGACAGCGGCGAAGATCTGCTGCAGACGATGCGCACTGTGCCGCGCCGCCTCGCTGGCAAGCAGGTCGCGGGCGGCCTCGGCCAGCGCTGGCAGTTCAGCGACGTGCTGGGGTACAAGCCGCGCCACCCCGTGACGCTGCGCAAAGGCGACGTTGGCATCCTGCTCGGGCTGGAGCGGAATGCCGATGAAGGGAACGCCTGCGGCGAGGGCTGTCTGCACGCTGCCCTGCCCGCCGGCGATGACCGCGAGATCCACATCGCGCATGACGAGGTGACTCGGCAGCACGCCAGCCACCAGGATCTGATCATTGGCCAGGTCGGTGAGGTCGTGTGTCGTCGCGGCCACGAGGATCCGCGCGTCGAGCTGGGAAAGCACCTTCACGACGTTCCTGACCAGCGCGGCGGAGCTAGAGGTGATGGCGACGTAGACGACCGGGCGGCCACCGGCCAGGAAGGCACGTACGGCGTCAGGGATAGCTACATCGAGATGGGCATAGATGGGCCCGGTGCAGCGAAGCCTGGTGCCAGGGCGGTAGCGGGCAGGATCACGTGGCGCCCACTCGTCGACCTGCGATCGCGACAGGCCGAGAAGCTCTGGTACGTCGGTGACCAGCGTCAGATCCCCCAGCAGCAGGGCGGGGAAGCTCGGTATCGGCTCGACGCCCAGCTGGGCAGCCACCCGGTTGAAGCCGCCGGTGTAGATCTCGAGCTTCGGCACGCCCGCGTTGTACAGCCGTCGCCTGATCCGGCCGGGCAGCCAGCGCTCGGCTGGCAGGCCGATCGGCCTGCTCGGGGCCGGGAGCATGCCGCGCTCGAACACTGGTGGCAGGAAGGACCCGGCATGCTCGGTCACCAGAGGTATCCCGGCGAGCCTGGTCGACAGCAGCGCCGTGAGCGTCCAGCCGGTTACGGCGACGCAGACCTGGTGCCGGCCGAAGTACTCGGCCTCCGCCAGCGCGTAGCGGCGCAGCTCGTCATCGCTCCACATGCTCTGGTCCGGCCGGCCAATGCCCGGCAGCGAGCCCAAGAACTCCTCGTACCGCTGCGTGCTGACGCCGGGCCCGACCACGTCGTATGCCACTCCTGCGGCAAGCAGCATGCTCTCGTATGGTCCGCCGTGCGTGAGGATCCTGATGCCGGCCGCCCCGCGGGCCTGCAGCGCTCGGTAGATCTCGAGCATGCGCGACGTCTCGGACAGGAAGCAGCAGTTCGGCATCAGGCAGATCATCGCCTCGTCACCTCCCCGCGTCTTTAGGTAATATATTATCTATGTCAAGCCAAGCACACCCCGGCGGCATGGGGCTGCCCGACCGAGACGCCGTCCGGCTGGGCGAGGACGGTGCGCTGCGGGTCCGCACCTTTCGCCTGATCGTGCTCGTTGCGCAGGAGCTCCGCACGCTGATGGACCAGCTGCTGCGCGGTGATGGCCTGACCACGCAGCAAGCTGCCCTGATTACCGTCGTGGACATGCTCGGCACGCCGTCGCTTTCCCAGGCGGCGGCCGCACTCGGCTCCACGCACCAGAATGTCAGGCAGCTAGCGGATGTCCTCGTCAGGAAGGGATTCGCGGAGGTCAGCACAGACGAGAACGATGGGCGGGTGCGCCGGCTTCGCACCACAGCCCGGAGCAGGGGCTACTGGGAGGATCGATCTGCTGCGGATCAGGACCGCGTGCTCACCTGGTTCGCAGACCTCACCCCCGCTGAGGCGCGGACGCTGTTCGATCTCCTCGCGAAGGTGGAAAAGCGAGCTCGGATCGAGCTCGGGAATGCTTAGCAGGCTACGCCGCCATTATCTGAAGGAAGGCGACGGCTTTGGCAAAGTCAGGATTCGGCCCTGGCACGTTCAGCCAATAGCCGTCGACGTCGACCGCCCGCGCTACCGCGGCCATCTGCTCGGCCGTTCCGTACCGGGTCGAGACGCCTGACAGCCGGATAGCGAATGGGTTCGCCGCCAATGCCTGAGCTGAAGCCTGTTCGACGAATGCGGTGTAAACCTCCTGGTCCAGGGTCAGCGCCTGGGCCTGGATGTCGATCACGTCAGCGTGCCGGCCGGCACACCCGGCGATACCGGTCCGCAGATACCAGCCCGAGATGTTCTCGCCTGCCTGCTTGCGCACAGCGGTGTTCGGCACCATCGCGAGGTCGCGGGCTGGCGTCAGGATCACCCGGTAGCCCATGCTGTGCGCAAGCTGGCCAAACGACTGCATGGCCGCGCAAGGGTCGACCTGCTCGGCGACGGGAGTGTCGGCCCAGCTCTCAGGGTCGTACAAGACCCAGCGGAAGGCCTTGTGGATCGCGCCGCCCTGGACGTCGGCCTGGAATCTCGCAAGCGACCGGTACCTGGCGACCGGCGTTCCGGTCGGGGCCGGTGCGTGCGGATCGCTGAGCACGAATGCGCGGTCCAGGATCCGTCCCACATCCCGATCGGCGGTCTGGATAGGTCGTACGACATTGGCCGCAACTAGCCACTGGGCCACGACCTACCCTCCATTCCTGCAATAGCTGAGAAAGACACTAACCCTTTACGCGGCAAATTTGCTGACCCGCTCAGGCGGGTCGCGCGGCGCTAGCTGGGCAGCCGTCCGAACCGCGGCGGGCGTCGTTCCAGGAATGACTGGACTCCTTCAGCAAAGTCTGGGCGACCGAAACTCTCCGTCATGAGCTGGCGGGCCTCATGTTCAGCGGCGAGCAGGCCTGCGTGGACCTGCTGGTAGACCTGCCGCTTCATGATGGCCATGGACGCGGGCGACGACGTCGCTGCCAGGTCCCTGACGTATTGCTGCGCGTACCCGAGTACGTCCGCGGCAGGCAGCGCTACGTTGACCAGCCCCATCCGCGCCGCATCGGCGCCGGTCACCTTCCGGGAGGAGAACAGCAGGTCGAGCGCGATCGCCGTACTGGTCAGCCGCGGCAGCAGCCAGCTGATCCCCCACTCCGCGACCAGGCCGCGCTGCGCGAAAGCGGTGAGCAGGACGGCGTCCTGCGCCATGAACCTCAGGTCGCACGCCAGCACGATGGGAACGGCCATGCCGGCGACCGGCCCGTTGATCGCTGCAATGACCGGCTTCGGCACCGACATCAGGTAGGTGTGGGTGCCGTCGTGCAGGTCCGCGCCGAATGCCGGATCGCCGGGATCGCTCGCGAGGTCGCCCGGCATGGCCTCTGCCTGGTAGTCCCCGGTGCTGACCGCGGACAGCCGTCGCATGTCAGCTCCTGCGCAGAAGCCGCGCCCTGCGCCCGTGATCACGATTCCGACCACGCGGCGATCGTGCTCAGCCTGGCTGACGGCGTGCCTGACCTCCAGGCCCATCCGGTCCGTCCACGCGTTCAGCACCTCGGGGCGATTCAGCGTGATAGTGGCGACCGGGTCATCGACCTCGTATCGGATCTGCTCGTACTCGGTCACCTGACCCCCTTAGTGGCCCTTTGCAGTACTGGCGCTATTTACGGCCGAACTGCCGGTCAGCGTCAAGCAGCTCGCCCAATCCACCCCGAACCGGGGCGTTGCTCACGCGCGGCATTCGTCATCGGCCGTCAATCTGGAGAAATGAGGGCAAGAAGCATCCAAGAGAAGCACGGATTGTGATTCGATGACGTAAGCAGGCATGTGTTCCACCAGCGGGATACGCGCGCGGCCCCCCAGTTCCCATGTCCCACCCTGGCAACGATGATGAAGTCATCACCTCGGTCAGCTGACCACCATGACCGTCGTCGTGCTGACTGCATACCTAGCTGCGACGTGAGACGCGAATCCGTGGCCAATGTTCGATCTGCCCGATACTGGGTAGGTCTGGGCAGGAACCCGCGACCGGTCGGCTGAGAAGGGACGAGTGGCTGACTTGAGTCTGGCGATGCTGAATCAGGTTCTCGAGGCTTCCCTGGCGTTCATGATCTTGCTGCTGCTCCTCTCACTGAGCGCGATCATCCGGGTCCGTCCCATGACCCCCGCCTCGGCCGAGACGAACACCGACACCGACACCGACATCGGGCCGCCAATGCCCGCCAGGATGAATGCCGGACCGCAGCCCGGCTCCATGGTTGCAGTGGGGCCCGGTTCCGCGCACTGGCCGCCTGCGGCCCCGAACGGCATGCCCTCGCCAGCACCAGCCCGCAGGTCAGGATTCCTGGGTCGCACCCGGTACGACGCCCGGCATGTGCGCGGGCGGATGCCTAATGCGCGTCCGCCGGCGCCCGCTGGGCCGCCGTGGGGCCCGGCCGCGCCGCCTCCCGGACGGCCCCAGCAGGGCTCTGAGCGCTGGAGCTGACGGCCTCTCATCAGCTGCCGCGGATTCGAATCGGTTAGTTGCGAGAATCCGGTGAACCAGGTTGCCCCGCCATGCGTAATACAAGGCAGAGGTCGGCGGCAGAGCCACCCTTGACGTGCGGGTGAGCCAGGGCCAGATCCGCCACATCGGCCCGAGGCTCTGCCGCCGGCCCATCCAGTCCCGCCATTCAGACGGGAACTGCTGCCCCGTTGATGAGCCCGGACCCGGGCGCGGCCAGATAGACATATGTCCTGGCAATGTCGGGCACCTTCGGCCACGCGTCGTGGTCGGACGATGGCATGGCAGCCCTGTTCGCTGGTGTGTCGATGATGCTGGGGACAACGCAGTTCACCGTGATGCCGGTGCCGCGCACCTCCTCCGCCGCCATCGTCACCAGGTGCAGCACGCCGAGCTTGCTGACCGAGTAGGCGAATCCTGAACCCTTGCTGACCACTGCGGCCCGGCTGGCCGTGTGCACGATCCGGCCGGCTCCCGATTGCCGCATCGCCTGTAGCGCGTGCTTGGTAATAATGGCCGCGCTCACCAGGTTCAGCTCGATCTGCGCGGCAAGCTCACCGGAATCGAGATCGGCTAGCGACGTGCGCGGCGCGAAACCTCCGACGGTATTCACCACGGCCCACGGCGCAGGAACCGAGGCGAACAAGGCACCGAGTGCCTCGTCGGATGACGCGTCAGCGGAACGGTAGGTGATCCCGGCCGGCTCGCGCTCGCCCGCGGGTTCGTGCCTGGCCACGCCGATAACAGCCGCGCCAGCCGCGGCGAACGCCGCCGCGACGCCCGCGCCGAGCGCTCCTCCCGCACCGAACACCAGGACCGTCCGGCCCGCAAAGTCCTGCTCAGCCATCGGCTGCTCCCTCGCTCGCGCTCAAGGTGGTTAGGGATCTGCCTGCACGCGCAGAGACGCGACCAGGTAGGCCACCCCGAAGGGGTCGTCACAGTAACGGATCTCGCTGGAGACCTTACGACCGTCCAGGGCACCGGCCATGACCTGCCACGCCGGGCGGCCCGCCGCCATTAGCTCGCGCGCGAGCGCCGGATCGACGGACAGCAGCGCATCCAGCCGACCCTCCCGCACGGCGTTCTCGACTTGCGCGTCGAAACCAGCGCTTCGTTCGTCCAGGTACCCGGGTGCCTTGAGGCCGCGCCGGGCGCTGCCGTCGGCCATCACGAGGAGCGCGACCCGGTCGGCTGAGTCAGCGAGTGCAGCGCCGATGCCCGCGCACCGGCCAGGCGGCTCGTCGGCGCCGACGGCCTGCAGCAGGCGACCTCCAGTGCGGCCGACCTGGCCGAGCAGCCAGGCGCCCACCCCGAGCGCCGGCGGCAGGCCAGGCGTCATAGCCTGCGGCTCGCCCGGCGGCCGCTGCAGGGCCGCACGTTGCTGGCCGTTCGCCAGGACCGGGCCAGGGGCATATCTGTCCAGGTCCAGCGCCGCGGCGCCGTTCCAGGCACCGGTCCGGTCGCCGGCGCCGACGACCGCGACCACATCAGGCGTCCCGGCCGCCAGCTCGGCGACCGCCGCCAGGCACGCCTGGCGCAGGTCTCCGGCCGCCTCATCGGCGCCGGTGAGATCACGGACGAGCAGCGGTGCCGCCGGGCAGAGGGCAGCGGAGACGATCATGGGTTACGCCAGCCCCCTGACCGCGCGGGCCGGCGGGATGTCGCCCCGGATCGCCGAGACCATGTCAAGTACCTGGCGGGTCTCGACCACATGGTGGGCGCGGAAGATCCTGGCTCCCTGCCAGGCGCTGACAGCCGTGGTCGCCAGGGTGCCTGCCAGCCGGTCGGGCAGCGGAACGTTCAGTGTCTCGCCGACGAAGTCCTTGTTCGAGACCGACACGAGCACCGGCCAGCCGGTCGCGGTCAGCTCGGACAGCCTTCTGGTGACCTCGAGCGAGTGCCAGGTGTTCTTGCCGAAGTCGTGCGCAGGGTCGATCACGATCCTGGCCCGGTCGACGCCCGCCGCGACAGCGCGGTCAGCGAGCAGCTGCGTGTGCGTGCGCACGTCGGCCACCACGTCGTCGTAGCTCACCCGGTGCGGCCTGGTCCTCGGCAGCTGATTGCCGGCGTGCGAGCACACCAGGGCCGCTCCGGCGTCGGCGGCAACCGCGGCGAGCTTGTCATCCCAGCCGCCCCAGCTGTCGTTGATCAGGTCCGCGCCCGCGGCGCAGGCCTCGCGCGCGACCTCGTGCCGCCAGGTATCAGTGCTGATGACCACGTCAGGGAAGTCTGCACGCACGGCAGCGATAAACCCGGCTGTCCGCCTGATCTCCTCCCGCACGTCCACCTCATGACCGGGCGCCGCGGGAACACCGCCGATGTCGATGATGTCGGCGCCTTCGGCTATGACCTGACGGACCCGCTCCATGGCCGTCCGCTCGTCCCAGGTATCGCCTGGCCTGAAGAAGGAGTCGGGCGTCCGGTTCACGATCGCCATCACGAGCAGCTGGCTCGGCCCGAAACTGTGGCTTCCGAGCCGCAGCACCGATTGTTCAGCCATGCCGCTAATACCGCGCCAGCAGCCGCTGGGGCTTGAGCTCGCCGCGGCGGTTCGGAGCGAGCCTGACGTGGTACAGCCATCGCCACCGCTTGCCGGTCAGCAGGAACTCGCCAGGCGAAGGCAGTGCGCTGATTCCGTTCATCACCGCCTCCTGATCACGGTAGTGGCGCTCGCCAACGGCCCTGGCGTCCACCATGTCGGTCACCTGCCCGCTGGCCGGGTCGATCGCGGCGAGGTACCGCTTGCCCAGGACGTTGGCCCAGATCCTGAATCCGTCCCAGCTCAGGTCATTCAGGCTGTCCAGGCGGCTGCCGGACAGCCGCACCTTGATCAAGCCGAGCGGGCTTAGTTCCTGCGGGTCGCGCCATACGAGCTCGCTGCTGCCGTCGCTGGTCACCACGTGCTCGCCGACCTGGCAGATGCCCCAGCCCTCGCGGTTGTAGGGGATGGTTTCCAGCAGCTCCATCGTCTGGGGATCCCAGCGCAATGCGACCCGCTCCCGCCACGTGAGCTGCCACAGGTGACTGCCTGCCTGGCAGATGCCCTCGCCAAACAATTGCGGCGCCAGCATGACGCTGTGTTCGCTGTGCGCGGCGCCGAGCTGGTACCGGCGCAGCGCGGACTGCCCGTACAGACCCGTGCTCTCCCACACCGTCGAGCCATTGATGATGAGCCCCTGGGTGAATCCTCGCGCGGGATGCACAATCCGGTTGAGCACCTGGAGCCGGAAACTAGTCAGGTGGCCACCTCGATCCTGACAGGACAGAAGGTCCAACGGGGACAGGCTAGACCTGGCCGGCAAAGAAGCCGAATCGGGACAGCGGGTCGGTGATCTGCTGCTCCTCGTAAGCAAGGTGCGAGAGCAGCGCGTCAGTGAGCGCGTCGATCGCCTCTTCCAGCTCAGCGAAGTCGTCCGGCCTGGCGACAAGCCTGACCAGGGCGCTGTCGACTCCCTCGACGACCTCGTGGATGATCACATGTTCCTGCTCGAGCCTGTCGATCACCGGGACCAGACCGGGGTCGGCCCTGCGCAAGTGCGGAAACACCGCCCTGTCCTCCAGCCCGTGGTGCTGGGTGATCATGCTGCAGTACGCCGCGCAGTATGCGCCGAGCGTCCAGTTGTTCTGGCGGACGGTCATCTGGTTCAGCGCCGCACGCGCCGCTCCAGCCGTCACGCTCCCCTGCTTCACCTGCTCAAGCAGGTCGCGGATCTGATCCAGTTCCTGCCGCAGATGATCGTGCACCTCGGCCAGGTGCCTGCCCACTGCCAGACCGCGGGGCGAATACTGCTGCCCAGGCGGCGCGGCAGGGGCGACCGGACGGGCGCCCTCGTCCCAGAAACGGCTGGCTCCCTTTGCTTTACCGGACTCGCGCGCAGACCGGGTCCCGCTGGCCGGCGCACCGCGGGCACCGGTGGTGACGCCGAGCCGGTCCGCCTTGTTCCCGGTCCCCGGGCTGGCACGCTCCGCCGCGACGAGTTCCCGCACCGCTGGCGCGACCTCCCGACCGAAGTGCTGGATCGCCACGGGATCATCACCCATCAAGATGAACCCGGAGATACCGCAGTCCAGCGCGAGCCCGGCTAGCTCCTCGACCCACTGCGAGACCGGGCCGGTCAGCAGGCCGGACCCGCTGCCGGTGAACTCACCTGAAATGTTCAGCAGCCGCCGGACCGATCGCGGATCCCGTGCTGCCGCCGTGGCCGCGTCGTCAATCCGTGCGTTGAGGTCGGGGAGCTGCGCGATGCCTCCCGGCAGGTAGGACAGGCTCGGCAGCCAGCCGTCGGCGCTGGCGCCGATCAGCTCGAGCATGCGCGGCTTATAGCCGCCAACCCAGATGCCGATGTCGTGCGCAGGAGCCGGGCCGCGCTTCGCGCCCGAAACGTGGTAGCGCGCGCCAGCCACGCGGACGCCGCCGCGCTGGCCGGTATCCCAGACCTGCCGGATGATGGTGATCGCCTCGCTGAGCGCGCGTACCGCCTGACCAGGCGCCAGCCTGCGACCGCCGTTGGCCTCGATCGCCTCCCAGAATGCGCCCGCACCCAGCCCGAGTTCAACCCGGCCGCCGCTGAGCAGGTCAAGGCTGGCCGCGCTGCGGGCCAGCACCGCTGGCTGGCGCAGCGGCAGGTTAATCACGTTCGGCGCCAGCCCGATCTTCGTCGTCGCCGCAGCGAGATAGGCAAGCAACGTCCAGGCGTCGAGAAACTGCGGAAGATAAGGGTGATCCTGCACCGTCACCAGGTCGAGCCCGGCCTGCTCAGACAGCTTTGCCAGCTCGACGACGAGGTCAGGATCCGCCGCCGCCGGCGTGACGAAGCTGCCGAACAGCAGGTCATGCCCGTAATCCGTCATGTCTAGATCTGCTCCTCGTCCGCCGCCCGCTCGTCCGCCCGGCCGAGTCTACCCGAACAAGTTGAAGCTTCAACCTGTGCTTTCCTCCGCCCATCGCCCGCACCATCGGTAACCTATGTGTTACGGTAGCCTGGCAGTTACCAATGGGAGGTCGGTGCCGATGCCAGCGGCGAGCTCGGCCGGCGACCCGTTCGAGGCCCTCGGCGATCCGAACCGGCGCGAGATCCTCCGGCTGCTCGCAGCGGGCGACAAGCCGGTGGTCCAGATCGCCGCGGCGCTGCCGATCAGCCGGCCGGCGGTGTCGCGCCATCTGCGCGTGCTGAAGGCGGCCGGAATGGTCGCCGAGCAGGCGCAGGGCACCAGGCGGATCTACTACTTGCGCGAGGATGGCCTGCGCGCGATTCAGGCGTACCTGGAGGGGGTCTGGGGCAACGCGGCGGCGCGTTTCACGCTGCTGGCCGAGAACACCGGCGAGGAACGGCATCGATGACCGCTCCCCGACAACGCGCTGGCGGGCGCCTCCCCGCGCCGGAACCGCTGCGGCTGTCCTTCGACGTCGCGTGCTCGGCTGAACATGCGTTCCGAGTATGGACCTCGCGGATCGGCACGTGGTGGCCGCCTGATCACACTGTGACCGGAAGCCCCGAGCAGATCGTGCTGCAAGGCGACGTCGGTGGACGCATATACGAACGGACAGCCGACGGGGCCGAGCATGACTGGGGTGAAGTCACGGTGTGGCAGCCACCGTCAAGGCTCGCGTACCTGTGGCACCTCGGGACCGGCCGGGCGAGCGCCACCGAGGTCGATATCCGGTTCATCGCCAGCGGCCAGAGCGCGACCAGGATCGAGATCGAGCACCGCGGCTGGGAGCGACTCGGTGAGATGGGCGGCACGTGGCGCGAGCGGAACATCGCCGGCTGGGAGAGCCTGCTGCCGCATTTCCTGGCCGCCGCCGAAAAACCACGATAAGGAGGGGAAGGCCTGATGCCTGAAGGAACCAAGCAGGACCCGTGGGAGCTCAAGACCCCGCCGGGCACCTCGAGCTACACCATGTACGCCGACGAACTGGCCGATCCCCCCGCGCTGGTCTGCCAGGTGGGCTCCACCACGCTGAAATACCGGTTCAGCGCGATCAAGGATCTGCACGCCTGGCTGCTGGAGCAGGGCGAGTGGGTGCCGCTCGGAGCAGCCGACGAGAAGAAGCCTGCCGCGGACGGCACCGTCGAGGCGTGGGGCCGGTCGCCGGACAACCCTGCAGGCGGCTGGTACGGGCTTCGCAACGGCTACCGGGGCAGGTTCGGGATGTACCTGCCGCCCTTGCTAGAGGAGCTCGGCCTGGCAGAAGTCACCCATGACGCGCGCAACAACCGGATGCGCGCCATCGGTTAGGAGGGGCACATGTCCACCGCAAAGGTCGTCAGGTACACCACGAAACCCGAGCACGCTGATGAGAACGAGCGGCTCATCCGCAAAGTCTTCGCTGAGCTGGCCGAACATGAGCCTGACGGCATCCGCTATGCCGCCTTCCGCCTCGACGACGGCGTGAGCTTCGTGCACGTCGCGGTGGTTGAAGGCGAGCAGAACCCGCTGGCCAGCTCGGCGGCCTTCGCCCGGTTCCAGGAAGCCATTGGCGAGCGCTGCGCCGAGGGTCCGGTAGCGGCCGATGCGGCGCTGGTGGGCAGTTACCGCCTCCCGGTCGGGTAAAGCCAGGCGCTAGCCCTGTGTTGCACCTCGCTGCCATTGCGGCTTGCGCTTCTCCAGGAATGCCCGCATGTTCTCGCGGGCATCAGGAAGCTGGCTGGTGGCCGCCATGACCTCGGTCGCGTACGCGTACGCCTTCGGCTGGTCGAGATCGATCTGCGCGTAGAGCGCCTGCTTGCCGATTCCCTTGCTTTGCGCAGATCCTCTCGTCACGCGCTTAAGCAGGTCGAAGGTGGCCGAGTCGAGCTGGTCGGCCGGAACGACACGGTTGACCAAACCCCAGTCGAGCGCGGTCCTGGCGTCGATCACGTCACCGGAGAGCGCCATTTCTGCAGCTCGCTTGCGGCCGACGTTCCTGGCAATCGCCACCATCGGGGTGTGGCAGAACCAGCCGCCCTTTCCGCCGGGAGCGGCGAATCCGGCGTCCTCGCTGGCGACCGCGAGGTCGGCCGACGCGACGAGCTGGCAGCCTGCCGCCGTCGCGAGCCCGTGCACTCTGGCAACTACCGGCTGCGGCACTTGCTGCATCAGCGTCATCAGGTCAGTGCACGTCGCGAGCAGCGATCGCACCGTCTGAAGATCAGCGTCGGCGACGTCGGCGAAATCATGCCCTGCGCTGAACACCGGGCCATTGCCCGCCAGCACGATACCGAGCGCATCGCTCCCGCCGATCTGCGTGAACGCCGCGATCAGCTCGCGCATATGCGCCAGGGACAGCGCGTTGCGCCGTTGCGGGCGGTTCATCGTGACGGTCGCGAACTCGCCCGACCAGTCGACCAGGATGTGCTCGAATTCCATGGCCGCATCCCCTCTCACCCGATTGCAGCCTACGTCGCAGTCAGGTTGGCGGGTTAGCTGAGCCGTCGCAGCCCGTCCAGCACTTTGCTGAGGGATTCCGCCGGGACCGGGGTGAAGGCCGGCGCCGAATCGTCGCCATCGCGGCCCGCGCGTACGGACCTTCGCGTCCGGCGGGCAGGAATCGGCGGCTCACCGGGCTGATCTGCGGGCGCGCTGGCCTGATCGATGCGGCGACCAGGCTGCGCGGCGGATTCGGACAGTCGGAATCACCTCTCCAGGTAAGACAGACACCCATCTGTCATGAATGTCATGAAGGTGATGAATGCCACGAACCAACCGGCAGGTTATGGCGACGACCAGGCTGAATGCAAGCATGTCCTCGTTAATTGAGCGGCGAGTCGCCGCTCGCGCGCGGCACAGCGGGAAACCGAAGCGGCCCGGCACGTCAGGTGCCGGGCCGCATGTGCCGTTCAGCATGACGCTCAACCGGCCGGACCAGCCTTCAGGGTGATCGTCGCCGAGTGGCGCAGCCCGGACTGCTTGACCCAGCTGATGCGCACCTGGTCGCCCGGATGGTGCTGGCCGAGGACCAACTGGAGCCCAAGCGGGGAGCCGACTCGCTGCCCGCCGGCCGCGACGATCACGTCACCAGCCTCAAGGCCCGCCGCGCTCGCAGCGGTCCCGGGGAAGACGCCGGCAATCAGTGCGCCGCTGCCAGCCTGGATCCCTTCCCTTTGCGCCTGCCCGGTCGAGGCAACCCCAACGCCGAGGAATCCGGTCGTACCGATGTGCACGGCGGCAGAACCCTGCCCTGACTCGATCTGGTGAGCGATCGCCAGGGCCCGGTTGATCGGGATCGCGAAGGCCTGCGTGCGGCCCTCCAGCCGGAACCCATTCGAACCGCCGGAGGCCGCGGTGTTGATGCCGATGACCTTGCCGGTGCGGTTGACGAGCGGGCCGCCGGAGTCACCTGGCCGGATCGGAGCGTTGTGCCCGATCAGGCCGTGCAGCCGTTCCGAGGTTCCGGCCGAGCTGTCGGTCGCGGTCACCGAAACACCCAGCGCGATGATCTTGCCGCTCACTACAGATGGGGCGCCGCCCTTGCCGCCAGCGTTGCCAAGCGCGACAACCTGCTCACCGACGTTCGCGCTGGCTGAGTTGCCGGTCGCCACCGTGTCCAGTCCTGAGGCACCCTGCAGCTTCAGCACCGCGACATCGTGGCTGCGGTCGTACCCGACCACCCTGGCACGGTAGGTCTGCCCGTTACCGACGTCCGTGGCGCGGATCGAGGTAGCACCCTCGATCACGTGGTTGTTTGTCAGGATCTCGCCCGATGGGGTCAGGACGATCCCGGTGCCAGCGGCTCTGGCTCGCTGGAAACCGAGCGTCGTCACGATGTCCACGACACCGTCGTCCACCTTCGCGGCGATGGCGCTCGTCGACTGCGCCGCGGTCGGCTGAGGGCTTCGCGCGGCCTGCAGCCCCCAGAAACTGGCGACGGCGATGACCACCACGGCCACGAACGCGAGGAGTTGCCGGCGCATCCGCCGGAACGGGCCACCACCGTTACCGCCGCCTCCGTAACCGTACGGGCCATACGGTCCGCCAGGACCGCCATATCCCGGCCAGCCATAGGGCTGCTGCTGGGGTGGCCCGTACGGCGGCCCGCCGTAAGGCGGCTCACCATGGGGTGGCTGGCCATACGGTGGCTGACCATACGGGGGCTGACCGCGCGTGTCGTCGCCGTACGGCGACGGTGGTTCGGGCGGTGCCCACGGTGATCGCGATCCGGATGGCGGATCGTAAATGCCTGTCATGCGATCGGCTCCCTCGGCCGGCTTTGCTCTCTTCGCTCTGCCGCCATAGTGGAACATCGACCTGAAAGAAGACTGAAAGCCCGCTGAGCGCCACCTCGGACTGTGCCTAATGCTGTCGCGAGGCTCCGTCACTAGTCCGCCGTGTTCCTTTATCGGGACCTTTTACCGATCAGACTATTTATGCGCGCCGTGCGCGGATGACTCGCACGTACCGGCCCGCATCTGCGCGAACTGATGCATGGTCGTCGCAGACGGCGGGCATGCGCCGCCTCTTGACGTGACGACACCCAGTGCGATGATCGCGGCCATGAGCCCGGCCACCAGCATGATCGGAATGGTCGCCGAGGACCTCAGAACGCCGGCCGGCATCTGGAGCACGCGCTGCGTCGGGCCCGGTCCACGCGCCAGCCGCTCGGCACGCGGCGGGCCGTCGTCCCTGGTCAGCCGGGTGAAGATCGCGAACTTCGAGGCCAGTTTCGGGTCGCGCGCCTCGAGCGCACGGTCCATGCCGTTCAGGAGGGATTGCTGGTACGCAGACAGGCTCACCAAGCGCACCTGCCCGCGAAAAACGCGGCCAAACGGACGGCGGGCGCCATCGCGGCGAAGCGTCATGGACGGCAGCGAACGGAACCCGCAGTCCTGCGCGACGTGATCTGCGCCAAGCCTGCCCGCTCAGCTCTGAGCCCGGCCTCGTCCGATCACGGCATCGCGCCGGCTGGCCACGAGAGCGGCGTCGATCCCGCCGGCGTGCCAGCGCCGGTGCGCTTGCTCCTCGATGAGTGCTGCCTCGCCGGCAGTCACCAGAGCGCCCTGTCGATAGGTCGTGAAGATTTCCCGCACGGCACCGGAGTCGGCTGAGGAGATGTCCGCGGCGAGCCGTACTGCGAAGCCCAGCAGCTCGTCGTGCGGCACGACGTGATTGACCAGGCCCCATGCGAGGGCGGTCGGCGCAGATATGAAGTTACCTGTCGCGCTCATCTCACGCGCCCTGCGCAGGCCAACAGCCTCCGGCAGAGCGACCGTCAGGCCCCAGCCCGGCATCACGCCGACCCTGGCGTGCGTGTCGGCGAACCTGGCCAGGTCGGAGGCGACCAGGAAATCGCAGGCCAGCGCGAGCTCCAGCCCGCCGGTGACGGCTGGGCCGTTGATTGCGCCGATCAGCGGCGTTGTCAGCTCGGGGAGCACCGCGCCGATGCCTGCCGCTGACAGCGGCCCAGAAGGCTCGCCAAGCTCGGTGAGGTCCAGTCCAGCGCAGAACGCAGCACCCGCACCGGTCAGCACAATCGCCCGGACGTCGGTCCTGCTGTCCAGCTCCGCCAGCGCCGCGCGCAGCGCCGCCAGCAGCCTGCCGGAGATCGCATTGCGGCGCTCAGGCCGGTTCAGCGTCACCACGGCGACCTGGTCAGTGACCTCGGTGAGCACCTCAGGCATCGCGATCGCCTCCTTCGCTGCCGCGATCCTAACCAGCCCGCATCGATACGGTCGCCCGACAGCTACGAGGTTCGTATTATCTGAGTGTCGAAGTACTTCTCCGGAGGTGAGGCGTTGTCAGGGCCGTCAGACCAGGACCGCCGCCGCAAGATGACAGCGGTCTTTGACGGGCTGCGCGACCTGCGGGTCGAGCTTGCGGTTCTGAATCACCGGGTCGGTAAGCGGATCCGGCTCAGAGATCTGGACCTCGATTGCCTCGACGTGATCGCGCGCGAGGGCCCGATCAGCCCGAGCGCGCTCGCGGGACGCCTCGGAGTACATCTGGCCACGATGACCGGTGTGCTCGACCGGCTGGAGCAGGGCGGCTGGGTAACTCGCGATCGCGCTCCCGCAGATAGGCGCGCCGTCGCGCTGGCGGCGCCGCAAGAGCGACAGCGTCAGGTGTACACCGAGTTCAACGGGATGAACACCCGGATGCGGCAGATCCTGGCCGGCTACAGCGACGATCAGCTCGACACGATCGTGGACTTCCTGCAGCGGACGGCGGCAGCCGGCCGTGCTTCCTCCGACGATCTTGCCGGGCTACAGTTTGCACCGGCTACCGAGGGCGCCGCCGGGTCCGCGGGCAGGACAGAGTCCACCTCCGGCTGAGGCTGCGGCCCGGCCGCGCCCAGATGCCGCGGCTTCGACGGGGGCCCCCCGTTGTCGCTCCAACAACAGCGGGGCGCCCCCGTTGCACGGCGGCCCGAACGCGGAGCCCGGGTCTTAAGGAGGCGGTCATGGCGCAGCCCGCCGAAGGCGGATTCATGCTCACCGACGATGATCGCGAGCTGATCGCCGCCCAGTACGCGGATCGGGCGCAGCTCAGGCCAGTCCTGGACGCAGTTCTCGGCGCGGCCTGGTCGCTGGGCGAGGTGAGCGTGCAGGTACGTAAGACCGTCGTGTCGCTCGTCTCGCCGCGTCGCACCTTCGCCGTGCTGCAGGCGCGCACCAGGCAGCGGCTCGACATGGGCCTGCGGCTGGATGAGATCGAACCGCACGGCCGGCTCCTTCCTGCCAGGGACCTCGGCGCTTCCACCGTACGGATCGCCCTGGCAAGCCCCGCTGATGTGGACAGGGAGGCGATCGAATGGCTCCGCCTGGCCTATGAGCAGAGCACGGCCCCGCCACCTCCGCGCAAGCGCCCGGCACCGCGGCCGCCCGCGGAACGCCGGCCGCTCGTCGTGCGGATCCAGGGATTTGACCTGCCCGGCCGCTCATGCCGTCCCGAGCCCTGCGAGTCGGGATACGAGAACATACACGTCGGGATCAGAGATGACAGAGCTGACGCGGAAGGCCTTGCGGTACCTGGCCAACGCTGGGTAGCCACCGAACTGGTGCCTGGCGACGCCCAATCGGCGAACTGGGAGTTCGCCGTCACGATCAGGCGAGGCGAGGATCGCATCGACTTCGGCGGTCATGCCGTGCGCGGCGACCGCAGCGACCGCCATCTTGGCCTGATCTGGGGCGAGGTGCCCGGCGACGGCACATTCCAGCTGTTCCGCGGCGCGAAGTTGCGGCTGGTCGACGTGGATCAGGGCCTGATCGAGCAGGCATGGCAGCCCGGCTTCGCGCTCGTCGCGCGGGTGCGGCTGACCGACGCGTGCGGCAACCCGATCTGCGCGAGGGTCAGGCCGCCAGACATCGAGTGGTCCGCTGAGCGCCGGCCGGATGTGCGGCCGGCCGCCATCGCGCGCGAGAATGCTGTCGGTGACAGGGCTCCGGGGCAGCGTGATGCCTAGGCCTCACCACACAAGGAGGATCAAATGAGCATAAAGCTGGGTGACACGGCACCGGACTTCGAAGCCGAGACCACGCAAGGCCGTCTCCGGTTCCACGACTGGATCGGCGACTCGTGGGCCGTGTTGTTCTCGCACCCGAAGGACTTCACTCCCATCTGCACGACTGAGCTCGGCTACATGGCGAAGATCCAGCCTGAGTTCGACCGCAGGAACACCAAGATCATCGGCCTGTCGGTGGACTCGTCAGGTGACCATGAAAAGTGGGCTCAGGACATCGAGGAAACCCAGGGCGCCAAGCCCGAGTACCCGATCATCTCGGACGCTGACTTCAACGTCTCGAAGCTCTACGACATGCTGCCGGCGGACACCTCCGGCGAGGCGAAGAGCCGCACGCCCGCAGACAACCAGACCGTGCGGAACGTGTTCGTGATCGGCCCTGACAAGAAGGTCAAGCTCGTTCTCGTCTACCCGATGACCACCGGCCGCAACTTCGACGAGGTCCTGCGCGTCATCGACTCGCTGCAGCTCACGTCGAAGCACAAAGTCTCGACTCCGGTGAACTGGAAGCAGGGCGAGGACGTCATCATCTCGGGTTCGGTCTCTGACGAGGAAGCCAGGAAGACCTACCCGAACGGCTGGACCGCACCCAAGCCGTACATCCGCATCGTGCCGCAGCCGAAGTAGCCAGCGAGCACACTGAACTAGCTTGCGCAGCCCGGGTCGTTGTCGGCCCGGGCTGCGAGAATTTAGGCCACCGGGACTGAGCGGAGGCGGAGGCAGGCGATGCCGGGATTCGTGCTCGATCCGCAGGCGGGCGCGGCCTATGGCTTCCACGGCTCCCGGGTGCTGATCAAGGCATCGGGGAAAGACACGGCCGGGCAGCTCTCGGTGCTCGAATCGGTGTACCCGCCCGGGCTGTCGGTCCACGTCCACGTCCACGACGGCGAGGACGAGATGTTCTACGTGATCGCGGGCGAGCTGGCCGGGACGTGCGGTGAGCAAACGTGGACGGCGCGGCCAGGAAGTTTCGTTTTCGTTCCCCGCGACACGCTGCACAGCCTCACCGTCATCAGCGCCGAGCCGGCCGTCGCGCTCGTCATTACCGGACCGCCGCGCCTTGACCAGCAGATCATCGCTCGCGCCGAGCCCGTGCCTGACTCCTTCTGATCACCGAGGAGCGCGAGGGCCTGGCGGTCACAAATGGTAGGCGTACTCGCGGAACTCCCAGTCGGTCACGTGGCGTTCGAACCGCTCGATCTCATTGCGCTTGTAAGCAAGGAACGAGTCGACGAAGTACGGACCGAGCACAT